>NZ_JASDCT010000010.1:0-81213 GCF_030407735.1 Planococcus sp. APC 3900
GCAAATTGCCCTGCACGTTTTTTTAAGATTTCATTCGCGGATCCAATGCATCGCGCAAACCGTCACCCATCAAGTTAAAGCCTAAAACTGTCAACATGATTGCTACACCTGGAAAAATCATGGTCCATGGGGCATTCGTCAAATACGAACGTGAATCAGCAAGCATCTTGCCCCATTCCGGCGATGGAGCCTGCGCTCCCAAACCGAGGAATCCAAGAGCTGCTGCTTCGATGATAGCAGTCGCAATCGCGAGTGTACCTTGAACGATCACCGGTGCCATGGAATTCGGCAAAATATGTGACACAAGAATCCGATTATCTTTCATGCCGATCGCTTTCGCGGACATGATGTATTCATCTTCTTTGATGCTCAATACCTTCGAGCGGATCAAGCGGCCAAAGTTCGGCACATTGATGATGGCGATGGCAATGAGTGCATTGCGCAGTGATGGTCCTAAAACCGACACAACGGCAATCGCCAATAAAATACTTGGAAACGCCAGCATGATATCGAAGATGCGGGAAATGATGGTATCCACCCAACGGCCGTAATATCCCGCTAAAATCCCCAAAATACTGCCGACGACAACCGAGCCGATAACCGCTAAAAATCCGACCCATAAGGAAATGCGGGCCCCGTATACCACACGCGATAAGATGTCCCGGCCGAAATCGTCCGTCCCCATCCAATTTGAGGAAGAAGGAGGCATAAGCCGTTGAGACAGATTTTGTTCATTGATGCCTTGCGGTGTCAACAGTGGCCCGAAAATTGCCAACAGGATGAAGAAAATGACAATCCCCATTCCCACTACCGCTACTTTGCTTTTACGGAAACCACGCCAGGCCTCTTTCCAGGGGCCGGCGACTTTCTGCATTTCCGCTTGTTCTTGTTTGATTGCTGTTTCAGCCAATGTACGTCTCCTCCTTCCTAGTCATATTTGATGCGTGGATCGACCAAGCCATAAAGCAGATCGACAAAAAGATTGATCATGACAAAAATAAACGCGACAATCAGAATTCCAGACTGGATGACCGGATAATCACGGAATCCAATCGCTTCATAGATGTAACGCCCAATTCCAGGCCAACCGAAAATGGTTTCCGTCAAAATAGCACCGCCAAGCAGCAGCCCCATCTGGAGACCGATAATCGTCAATACCGGAATGATGGCATTTTTAAGCGCATGTTTGTAAACTACCCAAAACATCGACAAGCCTTTTGAGCGTGCTGTCCGAACATAATCCGAACGCATGACTTCAAGCATACTCGAGCGCGTCATTCTGGCAATGATGGCCATCGGGATCGTCGCTAATGCCGTACCCGGCAAGACCAGATGCTTCAATACTGTAGATAATTGATTAAAATCACCCGCAATCAAAGTATCGATCACATAAAATCCGGTGATGACATCCACAGGATCCCGGACATTTTCACGGCCTGTGGTTGGGAGGATCCCCAATTCAATCGAGAAAATCCATTGGTTCATCAGCCCCAACCAGAAGATCGGCATTGATACCCCAATCAATGCGATGATCATAGCCAAGTAATCAAACCAAGAATTCTGGAACCATGCAGAAATGATGCCCGCATTGATTCCAATAATAACGGCAATAATGATGGCGAATAAAGAAAGTTCAATGGTTGCAGCCAAATACGGCCATACTTCATCCACTACTGGAGTTCTCGTACGAAGTGACTCTCCCAGATCGCCTGTGACCAGTCCTTTCAAATAATCAAAGTACTGGATATACCAGGGATTGTCCAACCCCAAGTTTGTTCGTAATGCTTTTATCGCTTCTTCGGATGCTTGTTGACCCAGGATGACTTGTGCAGGATCACCAGGAATTGCGCGGATGATCATAAATACGATAAATGTCATGCCGAGTAAAACCGGGATTAACTGTAGAAGCCGCCTTCCGATATAGTGAAGCATCTTCTTCACCTCTCCATCTCTTGCAATATGTATAACAGGAAGAAAAAAAGGGAGGAAATCATCTGACTTCCTCCCTTGGATAACCTACTCTAAATCTACTGAAGCCAATTTATCAGAACCAGTTGGATGCGCTTTGAAATTGATGACGTTTTTGCCACCAGCTAATAGCGGTGTAGAGTGTGCAAGCGGTACCCAAGGTGCATCTTCATGGATGATTTCCTGGGCTTGCATGTACAAGTCGTTTCTTACGTCTTCATCAACTTCTGATTGCGCCTGGATCAGAACATCGTGCAATTCCTGGCTTTCGTAATACGTGTAGTTATTTGTCCCAACATTGTCTTGGTCAAGCAAGGCATATAGGAAGTTATCTGCATCACCGTTATCGCCAGTCCATCCAAGAAGGAATGCATCAGCTTCTCCGTTTGCAGCTTTTTCAAGATAAGTAGCCCATTCAAATGACACGATTTCAGCTGTTACACCAACATCAGCCAAGTTCTTTTGAATCGCTTCTGCTACTTTTTGGCCATCCGGCATATATGGACGTGGAACCGGCATTGCATACAGTTCCATTTCAAAACCATCTGCCAATCCAGCTTCAGCCAATAATTCTTTTGCACGTTCAGGATTATAATCATATCCTTCGATGCTGTCGTTATACCCGCTGATTACCGGCGGAATCGGGTTTTTCGCTACTTCTGCACGCCCTTCAAAAAACGCATCTACAATCGCTTGTTTGTCAATCGCGTGGTTTACTGCCTGGCGTACTTTTGGATCGTCAAATGGCTCACGTGTTACCGTCATTCCCAGGTAACCAACGTTCATGGATGGACGTTCAAACAATTGAAGATTTTCGTCTCCTTCGATTGTTGCGCCATCAGAAGGCGTGATGCCGTCTGCCAAGTCAATTTCACCTGACAATAAAGCATTTAAACGAGCAGAGTTATCTGGAATCGCGCGGAATACCACTTGATCCAATTTCGGCTCGCCATCTACCCAATAATCATCGAATTTCTCGATTGTGATGGTGTCATTGCGTTTCCATTCAACAAACTTGAATGGTCCTGTTCCGACTGGGTTATCCCCGAATGCATCTCCTGCTTCTTCAAACGCAGTTGGTGAGGCAATGCCGAACGGGCTCATCGCCAAGTTTTTAAGGAATGGTGCCTGCGGGCGTTTCAGTGTGAAGACCACTTCATAATCACCTGTTGCTTCAACAGATTCAATTACATTTCCTTCTTCATCACCGTATCCACCGAACATAGAACCATAGTAAGGGAATTTTTCTCCATCACCGGCTGCCCAGCGTTCGAAGTTCTTAACTACTGCTTCTGCGTTGAAATCAGTGCCATCGTGGAACTTAACCCCTTCTTCCAATGTGAAAGTATAGGTTAAGCCATCTTCAGAAGGTGTCCATTCAGAAGCCAAAGCTGGTTCGATTTCTGTATCCTGTTCACCAAAATTCACTAATGTATCAAAAACGTTTTTTGTTACTTTAAAAGATTCACCGTCTGTGACAGTAATCGGATCAAGAGAAACCGAGTCGCCTCCGCGCCCAAAGATCAATGTTTTCTCTTCAGTGGATCCGCCTTCGCTTCCACCTTCGCCTTCGCCGCCTTCTGACCCGTTATCAGAACTACAGCCATAAAGAGCTGTGGATACTAATAAAAGAAGCAGAAATGCCCACGATAAGAACTTTTTCTTTCCCAAATTAACCCCTCCGTTTTTTCTATTTATTATCATTGCGGCCTGCATTCTTCGTAAAGATGACAGGCAACAGAATGACCTTTTTCAACCTCTGCAAATATTGGTACAGCCTGGGAGCAGATATCCATTTTAAAAGGACAGCGTGTATGGAACCTGCAGCCGCTCGGTGGATTTGCAGGGCTTGGCACATCTCCAGAAATGACAACTTCTTCACGGACAAACTCCGGATCAGGCACCGGCACCGCAGCCAATAAGGCTTGTGTATAAGGATGCAGCGGTTTTTCGTAAAGATCCTCTGTATCGGCGAGCTCCGCCATCTGCCCGAGATACATAACGCCTACGCGGTCACTTATATGGCGAACCACCCCTAGATCATGGGCAATGAATATATAAGTCAGTTTCAGCTCTTTCTGAAGATCCTGCATCAAGTTCAATACCTGTGCCTGAATCGATACATCAAGTGCTGATACGGGTTCATCTGCAATGATCAACTTCGGATTCGTCATCAACGCACGCGCAATTCCGATGCGCTGGCGTTGACCTCCGCTGAATTGGTGCGGATAACGTTTGGCATGGTAGCTGCTCAAACCGACAATCTCCAGAAATTCATGGACTTTCTTTTTGCGTTCTTTCGGATCGCCTATATTATGGACGTTAAGCGGTTCCATTAAAATCTTTTCGATGGTGTGGCGCGGATTCAATGATGCATAAGGGTCTTGGAAAACCATCTGGATATCACGGCGCGCTTTACGCATATCGTTGTTCGACAAACTGGTCAATTCCTGCCCGTCAAATGTCACGGTGCCTTCTGTCGGTTCCAAAAGGCGCATCAGCATCCGGCCAGTCGTCGATTTTCCACAGCCCGATTCACCCACAATCCCCAGCGTTTCACCTTCCTGGACAGTAAATGACACATCATCCACCGCTTTTACATGGTTGCTGACTCTGCCTAAAACCCCTGATTTAATGGGGAAATATTTTTTAAGCCCTTCAACTTTTAACAACGGTTCTGTCATGAGACTGTACCTCCTTCGGATCAAATAGGAAACAACGGGTTTGATGATTATCCGCTGTTTGGTACAGTTCCGGTGTTTCTCCGATGCAGCGGTCAAAAGCGAATTCGCAACGCGCTGCGAATTTGCATCCTGTTTTGATGGTTCCGGGCTTCGGTACGTTTCCGGGAATCGAATACAGACGCTCTTTTTTGAAGCGCATATCTGGAACCGATTCCAGCAATCCTCTTGTATAAGGATGCTGCGGATCATTGAAAATTGTATGGACCGGCCCTTCTTCGACTACTTTCCCGGCATACATGACCACGACCCGTTCGCAGGTTTCAGCGACAACACCTAAATCGTGGGTGATCAGCAAGACAGCTGTATTCAACCGCTCATTTAGGTTTTTGATCAATTTCAGGATCTGTGCCTGGATGGTCACATCAAGTGCCGTTGTAGGCTCATCTGCAATTAAGACTTTCGGATCACACAGAAGTGCCATAGCGATCATGACGCGTTGGCGCATCCCACCTGACAATTGGTGCGGATATTCCTTCATCAAACCTTCTGGGCGAGGCAATCCTACCAGTTTCATCATTTCGATGGCGCGTTCCTGAATTTGTTTTTTCGACCAATCCTTCTTATGGATTTTAATCGCTTCCCGAAGCTGGTCACCGATGGTAAACAACGGATTCAATGAAGTCATTGGTTCTTGGAAGATCATGGCAATGTCATTGCCTCGGATGCCCCTCATTTGTTTTTCGGAAAATTTTGTTAAATCTTTATCCTGAAATAAAATTTCGCCTCCGGTGATTTTTCCTGGCGGACTTGGTACCAGCCCCATAATAGATAGTGAAGTGACACTTTTTCCGCATCCAGATTCCCCTACAATGCCAAGCACTTCCCCTTCTCGTATGTGAAAATCTACATTATCTACTGCCGGTATCTCTCCATCATCAGTGAAAAAAGTTGTTTTCAACCCTTTAACATCCAAGATGGTTTTGCGTTCATTCATGATGCTCCCCCTTTGGCACAAAAAATGATTCAGACTATTCTTCTTCTTTCAATTATACGTAATATTACTATTAATGCAATATTTCTTTTTTGGAGTTTTTGGAAGTCCAGCATATAGAAAAAGCCTCCAATAAATTGGAGGCTTCTGTATTTTTCAATTAAAATGCTGTACTTGGAAGAGATTATAGTAGACGCCCTGCTGTTCCATCAGTTCAGTATGTGTGCCGCTTTCTGAAAGCTTGCCATGGTCGATGACCAGAATCTGATCTGCATGGGTGATGGTTGAAAGACGGTGTGCCACGATAAGAGTTGTGCGGTCATGAGCCAGACGTTCCAAGGAATCTTGGATCAGCGCCTCACTTTCTAGATCAAGTGCTGAAGTCGCTTCATCAAGAATGAGGATCGGTGGATTTTTCAGGAACACTCGTGCAATTGCCACGCGCTGCTTCTGTCCGCCTGATAATTTGACTCCACGCTCTCCGACTTTCGTATCATATCCTTCCGGCAGTTCAGAAATGAAATCATGGGCATTCGCAGCTTTCGCTGCCGCAATCACTTCTTCATCCGTTGCTCCCGGTTTCCCCATTAAGATATTTGCTTTCACTGAATCACTGAAAAGGATGGAATCCTGAAGAACCAATCCGATCTGGTCACGCAATGTATGGGTCGTCACATCGCGCAGATCATGGTCATCCATATAGATGCCCCCGCTTGTCACGTCATAGAAACGTGGGATAAGGGAAACAATTGTTGATTTCCCTCCGCCGCTCATTCCAACAAACGCAACCGTCTCTCCTGGTTTCACCGTAAAGTTCAAGTCAGACAATACTTCCGTTCCGCCATCATTATAGTGGAAAGACACGTCGCGGAATTCCAGTTTGCCATCAACTACAGCCAAATCATGGGCTTTTTCCTTATCGGTTACATCATAGTCTTCATCCATCAATTCAAAGACACGGTCCATGGAAGCAAGCGATTGTACCAACGTCGTCGAAGAATTGACCAACCGGCGAAGCGGATTGTACAAGCGCTCGATATACGCAATAAATGCCACCATCGTCCCAAGCGTTAAATTGCCTTGGATGACCTGGTAACCGGCATACCCGATCACCAGCAGCGGTGCGACATCCGTAATAGTGTTTACGACCGCAAACGCTTTGGCATTCCATTTAGTATGGTCAATTGCCTTTTCCAGAAATTGATCGTTGGTATCGTTGAAAATTTTCTGTTCATGCTTTTCAAGTGCAAAGCTTTTGATGATGCTCATTCCCTGCACTCGTTCATGAAGGTAACTCTGCACATTGGCCAGAGCCTGTGAGCGTTCCCGTGTCAAATCGCGCAAGCGGCCAAAAAAATACTTGACGCTGAACGCATAGAACGGAAACGCCAGCAATGCAACAATCGTTAAGGAAACATCCATCGTCAGCATGATGACAATAGCAATGAGTATCGTCGCTAAATCGAGCCAGACATTCATTAAACCGATCATAACGAAGTTTTTGGTCTGCTCGACGTCATTGATGACGCGTGAAATGATTTCGCCTGCCCGCGTATTGGCATAATAGCGCAAGCTCAATCGTTGCAGATGGCTGTAAAGATACCCCCGGATATCATAAAGGATTTTATTGCTGACGTATTGTGCGTAATACTGCCGGTAATATTCAATCGGCGGACGCAGCAGGAAAAAGACAATCGCCGTTCCGCCGAGCCATAGATACAGCTGCTCCAACTTCTCGGCATTCGATAAGGCATCCGCTCCGATAATATCATCAATGACGATTTTGATCAGCAATGGAATAAACAACGGGATCGCAAACTTAAATATCCCGATAAAGATTGTCAACGCAATCTGCCAATAATACGGTTTGACAAATTGCATATAGCGTTTCATACTGCTCAAAACATTCACTCCATTCTATTCAAAACGAAAAACCTGTCGGCAAGCAACAGGTTTTCATCTTAATCACGAATCCGGTTCAGTCTATGAAATTCATAGCGGTTCGTCCATACTTCGATAAAGTCCTGGGCAAATGGCCCTCTGCGCTGTTTAATCCAGCTGATCAGCTTCTCCACATTCCTGTGAAGAATCTGATCGATCACTTCAGGATAACCCATTTGCCGCTTATGGTCTTCATATTCGTCTTCATCCAACAGCGTGTACGACATGTCTGGAAACACTTTTACATCCAAGTCATAATCGATGTATTTCAACGAGCCATTATTATAGACGAATGGAGAACTGACATTGCAATAATAATAAACACCGTCGTCTCGGAGCATGCAGATGATGTTGAACCAATGTTCTGCGTGAAAATAACAAATTGAAGGTTCACGTGTCAACCAGGTTCGGCCATCGGATTCTGTTACAAGCGTCCGTTCATTTGCACCAATTACAATATTATTCGTACCTTTCAGTACAGTAGTTTCCTGCCAGACACGGTGGATTCGGCCGTTGTGCTTGTAACTGTGGATTTGGATTGTTTCACCCTCCGCAGGAATCGCCATGTAAAATCCCACCTTCTTGTCTAAGCCTTTGTTTATCTGCTATTTCAGTATTATATCAATCAATTCTGAAAACATACAGCAATAAGGCGGAAGGTCCTAAGGATTACATGACGACCGAGCGGCCTCCATCAACGATAATCGTCTGGCCACGGATCATATCCGAATCGGAAGAAATGAGGAACATAGCCGCTTTGACCATGTCTTCAATTTCAACCATCCGGCCTGCCGGCGTGTTGACCCGGGCATCATTCAACAGATCATCACGGTTCGGGAAGTGCTTCAACGCCTCTGTATCAAGCGCTCCGCCAGACACAGTATTGACGGCAATTCCAAGCGGCGCCAGTTCAACCGCTAAATAGCGTGTGATTGACTCTACTGCTGCTTTTGAAACTCCTATCGTCGTATAATTTTCTAAATAACGAATAGACCCCAATGAACTGACACCGACAATTTTGCCGCCTTTATCCATCAATTTCGCTGCTTCCTGTGCACCGAAAAGCATTGCTTTGGCGTTGATGTTCATGGTCCAATCCCAATGTGATTCTTCCAGTTCCATGATGGGACGCAAGACGCCTGAAGCCGCATTGGAAACGAAAACATCCAAACGCCCAAATTCTTCTTTGATTGTTTCAAACATGCCGCGAAGTTTTTCGACATCACCAACATTGGCGCGCACCAATAAGGCTTTTTGCCCTCGTGCTTCAATTTCCTTCACCGTATCAAGTGCAGCCGTTTTGCTGCGTGCATAATTGACGACGATATCGTATCCCTGTTCTGCTAATGCGATTGCCATTGCTTTGCCGAGGCCTCGGCTGCTGCCTGTCACCAACGCTACTTTTTGTTCTGCCATGGTTAAACATCTCCTCTTTGCTGTAATGCTGTTTTCATTTTTTGGACCGGTCCTGCGATCGGCAATAAATCCAATTCTTCCGCCGTCACCCATTTCATATGGGCAGGGGCAACTATATTTTCACTGTTGGCTATGAAGCCATCCACGTTCCATGTTAAATGAGAAAAGACATGTTTGAAAGAAGTAATTTTTTCAGCATTGTCCACAGCACCTTTTAAACTTTCCGATAGCTGCTCTTCGATTTCGAGCGGCAGCACATCTGCTGAGGTTTCCAACACCGGAAATTGCCACATATTCGCCAATAGCCCCGTCGGCGGCCGCTGTTCCATCAGCAATTTACTGCCCTGGCGGATTGCCACCATTGCATATTGCAATGACTTTGTTTTTTTCGCTTTTGATTTAATGGGCAGTTCCTGTTGTTTGCCTTCATCAAATGCGGCACAATGCTCACGTACCGGACATAGCAAACACTTTGGTGAAGTGGGTGTACAGATCAAGGCTCCCAATTCCATCAAGCCCTGATTGAATGAGGAAGGATCTTCATGGCTGATGATTTCCGTTACAGCTTCTTCGAATATTTTCCGTGTCTTCGGTTTTGCAATATCTTCTTCAATCAACAAAATTCGGGACAAGACACGCATGACGTTGCCGTCTACTGCATGCTCAGGAATTCCATAAGCTATGCTCAAGACTGCTCCTGCTGTATAGGGACCGACTCCTTTCAATGAAGACATATCCTTGCGGTTATCAGGAACGATGCCGCCGTAATTCTCGGCTACTTCTTTGACACCAGCCTGCAGGTTGCGGGCACGGGAGTAATAGCCGAGCCCTTCCCATTGTTTCAGAAGGACTTGCTCGTCGGCTTCCGCCAGATCGTTCAAAGTCGGAAATTTTTCAATAAAGCGTTTATAATAAGGAATGACTGTATCTACACGAGTTTGCTGCAGCATGATTTCTGAAATCCAGATTTGGTAAGGATCTGCCGTGCGTCTCCAGGGCAAATCTCTTTTTTCTGCTGCAAACCAGCTGATCAAGTCATTTTGAAATTGCATTTTTTCTAGTTTAATGGCGATTGCCTCCGTTCAGCTTGATTATTCACGCACCGATTCGGGTATATATGGATGAGAGAATCAGTTTCTCTTTATTTTAACAAAACTTTGCAGTTCCCGTTAAATTTAACTTCTTTAGAGAGGGGATGAGGCAATGGATACAGGAACTCACATTGTCATGGGCATTGCCCTTGGCGGCCTCGCAATGGCCGATCCGGTCGTCGCCAGCCACCCCGTCACCACGACCGCAGTGATATCCGGTGTCATCATTGGATCGCTCGCTCCTGACATCGACACTGTCTTAAAGCTTCGTGATAACGCAGTCTATATTCGCCATCACCGCGGCGCAACTCATTCCATTCCCGCAGTGCTGCTATGGCCGCTGCTGATTGCAGGTGCATTATCTCTCATTTTTCCAGAAGCTAATTTGCTTCATTTATGGCTCTGGTCTTTCCTGGCTGTCTTTATGCATGTATTTGTCGATATCTTCAATTCATACGGTACGCAAGCATTGAGGCCGATTTCCAATCGCTGGGTTGCTCTTGGTGTCATCAATACCTTTGATCCCATCATCTTCGGAGCACACATAGTGGCCTTGATGATTTGGGCATTCGGAGCCAATCCGGTCTGGACGATCAGCATTTTGTACGTTGCTATGTTCTTCTATTACCTTGCAAGGTTTGCAGTTCAAAGAGCTATCAAGCATGCTGTGCGGAACACCATTCCAGGTGCAACCGATGTTTTTGTTGCACCAACCATGCGATTTTTCCATTGGCGCATTGCGGCAAACACAGAACGGCATCATTACGTTGGCCGTGCCTACGGCAGGACCATCAATATCTATGACAAGTTTATGAAAAAAGAAATGCCTGAAAATAACTTGATCCAAGCTGCATTGAAAGATAAAAACATGGCCGCCTTTATTTCGTTTTCTCCATTGTACCGTTGGGAAATTAACCAATACGGAGAGATTTATGAAGTACGGCTGATTGACCTGCGTTACCGCAGCAATGATTACTACCCATTTGTGGCCGTTGCCCATTTGGATAAGGAATGCAAGATCATCAATTCCTATACTGGTTGGATTTTCAGTGAAGACAAGTTACGAAAAAAATTGGACTTCAGCCATAACTAGAAAACGGGGCTGTCCCATAAGTCTCTAAAATAAAACAGCCGGAGAGAAAGAAAGCCTTTTTCCCCGGCTGTTTTTTGATGGGGGAATACGTTTTCTGAGAACAGCTGGCTGATGGGAATGGAGGCGGCGACTCCAGCGCTTGCTGGAGCCACTGGACTGAGCGCAGCGAGGGAAGCGGCAGAAGCCGTGCCCGCGGAACGCGTCCGCCGCAATGGACATCTGCCGGGTCTTTCGGGAACAACAAAAGGGCTGTCACCAAAAGTCATTTTTCATGACCTTTTGGGACAGCTCTTTTTTGTTTAAGACAAGCTGTTGTTCTTCCTTAAACAAGAAGAACAAGCTGCTGAATAAAGGTGCTTATGTTTTATTGGACATCCAATAGATGGGCATATTTTGGATTTGTGCTGGCGAATTCATGAATTTTATCGCCATAGCTCTCAATCCACTGGTGCATTACTTTCTCGACCACTGCAGTACCTTGGTAATCATATCCCGCTTTGGCATAGGAAGATTCAAAATCAGAAGCCAGCAATTCAATCCAGGTACGCGCTTTTTCTTCTGACAAATTCGGGTTTTTCTCCATCAGCTCGATCGTCAATTGTTCGATAATTTCTTTCATCTGTTTACTTCCCTTCTTTTAACGGGCGCAGCATGGAAATCGGCAGCGCTTCCGTATGTTTTTTTCCACCCATCCGGTGGCCCCAGGCGAATAACCCTTTTAAATAGTCAACCTGAAAATAAACATTCGGGTCGCCTTCTATACGGTACACTTCCCCTTTTTTGAAATCGGCAGGATCTAGCATGTAAGCCGCCGCCATGATGGCTTTTCGTTCTAATACCGCAAATTCATTGACCATGCCCAGTTGCTCAGCTTTTCGAGCTTTTTCTTTTAAACGGGCAATTTCCCCACGGAGTTCATGTTCAGTCATGTCGCTATAGCGTTTTTCTTCAGTCATTTTCAAGCTCCTTCTTATCTATATACTCATTGATCACTTCACCCGGAAACCCTTTTTGGTACAAACCTTGTTTGACTTTCGATTTCAAATCGTAGCCTGTCAGTTTATTGCTGTGCTTGCGCCATAATTTATCTCCTTGTTCGGTGACGATTTCTGTCCATTGATCTTCATCTTTTTCAAGGTCCAGCTCTTCGATCGCCAATTTGATCAGCGAATAGTTATAGCCTTTTCTAAGTAAGGTATCACTGATTTTCTGATGGATTTGACTAGGCGTCTTCATCTTTTCCTTGAGGGCGATTTTCTCAGCAAGGCCTTTGGCAATTTCCAATTGTTCTTCTTCGGAATAGGAATCTAAAACGTCTTTTTGCATTTGTTTATCAATCCCTCTCTTTTGCATATCCTGCTGAATAGCACGAGGACCCTTTTTACTGGAATTAATCTGTGTCCGCATCAGCGCCTCTGAAAATTGCTGATCATCTAAAAAGTTATGGGTATACAACTTTTTGATGGCTTCATCTATAACGGCTTCGCCATATTCTTTTTCTTTCAGCTTCTGGCGCACTTCCCCTTCACTACGCATACGGAATCCAAGGTAATACAGAGCTTTATTATAGGCTTTCCGGATTTCATCTTCGAAGTTGATTTCTTCGATGGTCCATTGATCCAGCTCTTTCCCTTTTGTGAGCTGATACCTGACAAGCACCGCTTCATCCACGCTAAAAGCATACTTATCTTCAAAGAAGATATTATACCTTTCAGGGTTCTTTTTTCCCTGTGTGATTTTTGAAATAATCGGCATTTCCTGGCACCCCTCTTCTTTACACATTATACACCTTTCAACCAAGTAATGGCATAGCCTTACACTTTAAAGGGTATGCTAGTAGAAAACGGAGGCGATGGAAATGAAAATAGCAATCACTGGTGGAACTGGCTTTGTCGGTGAAGAACTGACTCGCCAATTACTTGAACGAGGCGATGAGGTTTACATCTTAACAAGAAAACCGAAAACAGCCGCTGATAAAATTACATATGTGAAATGGCTGTCGGAAGACGCCGTTCCAGAGAGGCAGCTGGAAGGTATTGATGCCTTCGTCAATTTAGCAGGCGCTTCCATAAACGACGGACGCTGGAGTGAAGAACAGAAGAAATTGATCTATACAAGCCGCATGGACGCAACCAATGAACTGCTGCGGATTATCCGTAAGCTGGAGAAAAAGCCGAAAGTCTTGGTCAATGCCAGTGCCGTCGGTATTTATCCGCCTTCTCAAACCGCGACTTATACCGAGTCTTCCACTGATCTCGGATCGGACTTTCTAGCACAGACAGTGCGGGATTGGGAGATTTTAGCTACCCGTGCCGAATCGGAAGGCGTCCGTGTAGCTTGTGGCCGCTTTGGCATCATCCTCGGAAGAAAAGAAGGCGCTTTGCCGTTGATGGCTTTGCCATACAAACTGTTTGTGGGCGGCACGGTCGGCTCCGGCAAACAATGGCTGTCTTGGATCCATGTTAGGGATGTGGCACGGGCACTTATGTTTGCGCTCGATAACGACAAACTGAGTGGACCATTCAACGTCACTGCTCCCCGACCGAAGCGAATGAAAGAATTCGGCAAAGAAATTGCACATGCACTTGGCCGTCCACATTGGATACCTGTTCCTTCTATTGCCTTAAAAGCAGTGTTGGGAGACAAGAGCCAATTGGTTTTGAAAGGCCAACAGGTCTTGCCGACTGTTCTCGAAGAACATGGTTTCCAATTCAAATTCCCAAATTTGCGATCGGCACTGGCTGATATCTATAAATAAGGCTATAATGGGGGGATGATTAACTGAAGGACGTGATATCCATGAATGATAAACCTATTATTGAAGAAGGCCAGAAATTCCCGTTGACCATTAAACGCCTCGGTATCAATGGCGAAGGCATTGGCTATTTCAAACGCAATGTGATATTTGTTCCGGGAGCTTTGCCAGGCGAAGAAATCACCGCACAAGTGACAGTCGTCAAACGCAATTTTGCTGAAGCGCGTGTCGTGAAATTACGTACTGCATCTCCACATCGCCAAACACCGCCTTGCCCGATTTATGAAGCTTGCGGCGGCTGCCAACTGCAGCACATGACTTATGACCAGCAACTGGTCGAAAAACGCGATCTTGTCATACAGGCATTGGAACGTTACCTGAAAGGCACGAAAGTTCATGTGGAAAAAACCATCGGCATGGAAGATCCTTGGCATTACCGGAACAAAAGCCAGTTTCAAACACGCTTGAAGGGTTCGAAGGTCATTGCTGGATTGTTTGCGGAAGGCTCCCACCAATTATTGGATATCGAACAATGTATCGTTCAGCACCCCGATACGACTGTCATCACCAATGCAGTCAAGCGGATTCTGGAAGAACTGAAAATGCCGATTTATGACGGCAAGACCATGAAAGGCATCATTCGCACTATCGTTGTCCGTACCGGTGTAAAAACTGGAGAGATCCAATTGGTGCTGGTAACGACACGCTCGAAAATTCCACAAAAAGAATTATTGCTGGAACGCTTGAAAAAAATCGATACAAACCTGGTATCCATTGTCCAGAATATCAATAAAGAAAAAACATCCCTTATTTTCGGAGATGAGACGATTACTTTATTCGGTAAAGACACCATTCACGAAGAACTGGGCGAATTGGCATTCGATTTATCAGCACGTGCCTTTTTCCAACTGAACCCAACACAAACCGTCAAATTATACAACGAAATCAAACGCGCTGCTGAACTGACTGGCCAGGAAAAAGTCGTTGATGCCTATTGTGGCGTCGGCACCATCGGGCTATGGCTGGCTGACGGTGCCAAAGAAATCCGCGGCATGGATGTCATCCATGAAAGTGTGGTTGATGCGAAAGCCAATGCCAAAAAGCAAGGCTACGCAGCAAAATACGTTACCGGTACGGCTGAAAAATGGTTGGAGCTATGGAGCACCGAGGGATTTGTTCCTGATGTGTTGACCGTGGATCCACCTCGAACCGGTCTCGCAGATTCGCTTTTGAAAACCATCTTGAAAGTAAAGCCGAAGCGCTTTATCTACACATCCTGCAATCCTTCAACATTGGCAAAGGATCTGCAGCAATTGACGAAGATCTACCGAATCGAATACATTCAACCAGTCGACATGTTCCCGCAAACCGCGCAAGTGGAATCGGTAACGAAATTGGTATTGAAATAAGAAAAGCGAAAGCAGCCAACAGCAGAAGCTAACCTAGTAACGCGACTTCCTGTCGCAACGGTTAGCTGATCCGCACATCCTGCGGACCTCCGAAAAGCGCTGGAAGACTTACCGGTAATGGCGTTCTTTCAGCCATTGCTGGAAAAGCTGAAGCGTCCGTGTAGCTCTGCCGGGCATAAGACAGACCAGCGAAGTGGCGCTCTTTGCCACACAGCTGGGTTGGCTTATGACCCAAAGAGCTGGGCGCTGGAGTCTGGACAATGAAAAGCGGAAGTGCTTAAGCAATAAAAAAGCTGGACCAAGGAGTTTTCACTCTGCGGTCCAGCTTTTTTATTTGGAATGAATTAAACAGCCAGTGCTTTTTTCGCATCACTTTTCAACGCTATCAGTACCGAGATGAACAACAGGATGCCAGCAATCAACAACAGAAAACTAAGCCCTCCTGAGAACTCAATGAATAGACCACCCATGGACGGCCCTGCCAAGCTTCCGATGCTGAACGCAATTCCGCATAGCAAATTGCCGGTCGGCAAGAGGTCTTTCGGCATCAGATCGGCCATATAAGAGATTCCCAGTGAAAATGTAGATCCTACAAACATGCCTGCCAACGCAAAAAGTCCGACGGTCAGCCAGGCATTGGATTCATAAAAGCTGGCTATCGTAAACACGGCAGCTCCACCAACCAGAGCCAACAATAGAACTTTCCTTCTGCCGATCCGGTCACTGAGGTTTCCTAACGGCAATTGTGTGGCAATGGCTCCGGCAGAGAAAGCGGCAAGCATAATCGAAACCATCCCTACTTCAATCGACTGCCTTAATGCATAAACCGGATAAATAGCATTCAGAGAGGCTTCCAAAAATCCATAGCCTAACGGAGGCAGAAAAGCCACCCAGGCAATAAGAATCGCCGCTTTGAATCGTCCAGCTGTCCCTTTGGCTGTCATGCTTCCACTTGAGGTTTCCGGAAAATCATTCCTCAATGAGAACACCAAAGACCAAGCCAATAAACACAGCAATCCTGAGACGATGAACGGCAAGGCTTCAAAAATATTCACCAGCGGCACAAAAAGAGGTCCTGCGCCAAACCCAATGCTGAATGACATGCCATAAATAGCAATATTCCGGCCCAGTCGGTGCTGAGGCGACGTACTGGTGATCCAGGTTTGAGTAGAGAAATGCAATGCCTGATCTCCTACACCAATCAAAATGCGCAGAACAAACCAGAACAGCACCGATTTCCATAGCGGAAACAGCAACAGCGATAGAATGACCAGTCCCCCACCGACTAAAATCAGAGGCTTATAACCAAACTTCCGCAATTGGGGTTCCATAAAAGGCGCAATTATAAGCGTTCCGACATATAATCCGGTAGCACTTAAACCATTCAAGGCGGATGAGACACCATCTTGTTCAAAAATAACCGCAATTAGCGGCAACAACATTCCTTGTGAAAAACCGGAAATGGAAACAATCGCAACCAAGATCCAAAACCGGCCACGCTCACTTTTCAAAAATTCTTTCATGATGCCTCCCCGAACAAGCACGTTCTTTTGTTTTTAATAAGAATTCAGATACAATTCTAACATAGGAGGCGTTTATAGATGAATTATTCAATGAACAAAAATGGGTTTACCGGACATCTGCCTTTTGGTGAACTCGAAATTTCAAGTAATGAAGAATACGGCTTCCGCCCGTATCAATTGTTGGTGTCTTCACTGGCTGTCTGCAGCGGTGGGGTTATGAGAAAAGTGCTTGATAAAATGCGGATGCCTGCAGAAGATATTCAAATCGAGGTTAAAGAAATTATACGCAATGAAGCAGAGGCAGATCGAGTTGAGAAAGTCCATCTTCATTTTATCGTCACCGGAGACATCAACGAAGAGAAAATGCCTCGTGTGATGGAATTGACACGCAAAAACTGCTCAATGGTCCAGTCTGTAAAAGACTCAATCGAAATTGTTGAAACCTTCGAAACGCGCTAAACAGCATAAAAGGCTCATTCCGCATCTGATGTCAGATTTTGGATGAGCCTTTTATGTTTTATATACAGTTGATTTATCTTTCATAATATCATTTCCGGCTAAGGTGCCGATGAAATGTGCGAACCCCCTCCTTCGATATTCCTGATGTTGTGGTCTGGTTTCGCTGATTCCCTTCGGCCTCCCCTCTCGTTTGATTAACCCTAATTTAACACAAACTTTATATTAAGTAAATATTCAAAATAGAATAACTAGTAAAATAATTAGTTTTACCTATAGTTTATCTTTCTTTAACGGTCAGTAAGACTCTTAATTCCGCCAGCGTGAGACCCATGCCGTAGAAGTCCGATTGGATGTCGGTTACACAGGCATTGACGGAGGATGCGGCGTTTTTAGTCTAATTCTGTCTTTTTTCACTTGGGATGCCCCAACTGATTGAAATTTCTCTGTATTGAAATCTTGTCCAATTTCCGTTACGATTAACATGCGAAATGAGGTGTATCGAATGGGAAAATCCATTACAAACAAAGAGCAGCAAGTTTCTTATATGAAACAGCGCTTGAACATGTTTTTGGAAGTATTAGACGCTATTGAACCTGAAAACACGGAGCTTGAAGATATTGATCGCTTAATCGCGATGGTTGATGATTTAGATG
Organism: Planococcus sp. APC 3900; assembly: GCF_030407735.1. Lineage (NCBI taxonomy): Bacteria > Bacillati > Bacillota > Bacilli > Caryophanales > Caryophanaceae > Planococcus > Planococcus sp. APC 3900. The sequence continues at coordinate 17,984 of NZ_JASDCT010000010.1, forward strand.
ACAAAATGAAACAGTTTCAAGGCCGTCCAACTGAAGACCAGTAAGCCTTAATCCGTTGCCTATCGGGCAGCGGATTTTTCTTTTGTTTTCTTTCTGTTGATTGTATATGCATTTGTTTACAGAAAATATGATAACATTAAAAAAAGAGTTCCGAAAATTCATTCTTCAATTTACACGTTCTCCAAAAAAGCTTTTTTAAAGGATTCAGTAAATATGTTATGGAGGAAAGTAGGTAGTGCAGATGGCATTTTTCAAGACTCACATTGAATTGATAGCAGCAATTTTTTCAGGGATCTTAATTGTTATCGCGTTCACACTTGAACATCAAAACCTGTATGCATACTCAGTCATCATCTATCTGATGGCCTTTGGAATTGGCGGTTACGCCAAAGCCAAATATGGCATCCTGAAAACATTTGAAGACAAGCAGCTCAACGTTGAAATCTTAATGATTTTAGCCGCAGTCGGCTCTTCCATAATCGGTTACTGGACTGAAGGAGCCATTCTGATTTTCATCTTTTCATTAAGCGGTGCATTGGAAACATATACAATGAACAAAAGCCGGAAAGAGATTACTTCCTTGATGAAAATCCAACCTGAAGCTGCATGGCTTGTTAAAGAAGAGAAAACTGTACGTGTTTCCCTCAAAGATTTGCATACTGGCGACATGATCTTGGTGAAACCGGGAGAACGGATACCCGTTGATGGCGTCCTGCAAAACGGCCAAACTGCAGTTGATGAATCGACCATCAGCGGTGAAGCACTCCCTGTATCCAAATACAAAGAAGATGAACTGTTTGCTGGCACCGTCAATCTATCGGGAGCCATCACAATGGAAATGACTAAACCGAGCACTGAAACCATGTTTCAAAAAATCATTGATCTGGTCCAATCAGCACAAAGCGAAAAATCCCCTTCCCAACAATTTATCGAACGTTTTGAAGGACGTTATGTTAAAGTGGTGCTCTTCGCTTTTGTTCTTATGCTTTTTTTGCCCCATTATCTTTTTGCTTGGGATTGGAACACAACATTTTACCGGGCAATGGTTTTGCTGGTTGTGGCTTCTCCTTGTGCACTTGTCGCTTCAATTATGCCTGCCACACTGGCAGCCATTTCTAATGGCGCTAAGAGCGGCATCATATTCAAAGGCGGCATGCACCTTGAGAATTTGAGCGTGGTGCGGGCCATCGCTTTTGATAAAACCGGCACCTTGACCCGTGGACAGCCTGAAGTCACAGATTTTGTCATCCGACAAGGAATGGATAAGAAAATTGCTATGGCTAAAATTGCCGGAATCGAATCCCAGTCCAATCATCCTTTAGCTAAAGCCATCAGCGATTTTATCGTTTTACAAGGCATTACTCCCACACCCAATCTGACAATTGAAGATGTCCCGGGAAATGGGTTAAGAGCAACTATTAACTCTGAAGAATTTCTCGTCGGCAAACCAAAATTCGTCGGTGAGGAGTTGGCGGAGACTTTTGAGGATGGCCTTTTGGAGAAATTGGCCAATCAAGGGAAAACCGTGACCTTTGTTCGGGACAATGAAGGAATTCTTGCCGCTATGGCTTTGAAGGATACAGTCCGTGACATCACCAAATCGACAATTGAGGAATTGAAAAAAGCAGGTATTTATTGCATCATGCTGACAGGAGATAACCGAAAGACAGCAGCAGTCATCGCAAAAGAAACCGGAGTCGACGACTACATCGCCGAATGCCTCCCAGGCGATAAAGTGAAAGAACTGAAAAAACTCCTGAAAAAATATGAGTATGTAGCAATGACAGGTGATGGCATAAATGATGCTCCAGCTTTGGCCACAGCAACAACAGGCATCGCTATGGGTGCCGGAACAGATATCGCTTTGGAGACCGCTGATATCATTTTAATGAAAAATGATTTGTCGCGCATCGCATACGCCATCAGGCTTTCAAAAAAAATGCAGCGCATCGTTAAACAAAACATCTTCTTTTCAGTTTCTGTAATCATTCTCTTGATCATCTCGAACTTTTTCCAAACCATTACCTTGCCGATTGGTGTTATCGGACATGAAGGCAGCACAATACTAGTCATTCTAAATGGGCTGCGCATGCTCAACCGCAATGTATAAAAAGGCATCCTGAATGTTTCATTCAGGATGCCTTTTGCTTAATATAGTGCCGGCGTTCTTTCATCACCGCATTGATCTGTCCGCCAACAATCAAGATCATAGCTGATATATAGAGCCACAGCATCAGGATGATTACGCCACCGATGCTGCCGTATGTCGCTGAGAAGTTTCCGAAATTACTGATGTAGATGGAGAACAGATAAGAAGTCGCCAACCAGCCGGTTGCAGCAAACGCTGCGCCTCCCAGTGCACTCAAAATGTTCATCTTTACATTCGGGGCCAACCAATAGATGATCGCGCAGGCAACGAATGTAATAATCCCGGGTATTGTAAAGCGGATAGAATTCCATAATGCGAGAAACCCTTCCTCCAGCCCCAGAAATGAAAAGATCAACAATCCAAGCTGTTCACCAAAAACAGGCAATGCCAAAGCGACAATCAAAATAAAAATCAATAAAATTGTCATCAAGATCGACATCCCCCGCGCTATTAGAAGCGGACGGTTTTCTGTTACTTTATAGGACAGGTTCAATGACTTGATCAAAGCATCCATTCCTAGACTGGCAGACCAAATCGTCGCTAAAATACCAAAAGACAATAATCCGGTATTCTGGTTCGTCAGAATTTCTTCCAACGTGCTTTCGATCAGGACATACACTTCTGAGGGGACGACTTCTTCCAGGTAGCTGAAAATTTCATCCCGAGACAACGCTAAATACGGCAATAAAGTAACCAGGAAAATCAGCAAGGGAAAAATTGATAATAGGAAAAAAAACGCCAATTGTGCTCCAAGTCCTGGCACATCGACGTCTTTGATCCGTTGAAACAATTCTTTTAAAAAACCTTTTCCAGTCGTTACATCGAAAGTAACTGAGTGGGTACGGTCTTTTTTATTGTCCGCTTGCTGTCCTGAAGATGTATTCGGGCCGATCGGATTATGACCGATTCCCAGTGTTTGAGTTCGATCCAGACTGATAGCCTGTCCCGGAACTTTTATTTGATGATGAGTTATTTCCAGAACCTGTTGAAGAGTTCGAACTATCCGTTAACGAAGATGTCGGAGATGGGTTGTCTTCTTTAACTGCTGAAATCACATCATCTTTTGTCTCAATTACTGCATCTTTTGTATCCATGAACGCTTCTTTTGTTTCAAGCGCCATTTCTTTCACTTGTGGAGTCATTTCTTTCAATTCATTCACCTTGCTTCCAACATATGAAGCATCTTCAGAAATGCGTGAATACAGATTTTGCGCTCTTTCAGCTTGTTGCTGGAAAGCCTGTACCAATTCATCTCTATTTGAAGCATAGTATTTTGCATTGTTTGTTGCTTTTTTCGATTTCTGTATAACGTCATCTCTTGTATTGCGGTCCAATAGTGAGACAATAATCCCCACTGCCGCGCCTACTAGTAAACCTGTCATCAATTTGTTTTGGCTCATCCTAAATTCCTCCCAATAAAATATGTTTTTCACATCTGGTAGGAATTTTCCCTAAACTTTGAAAACCTAAACACTTATACAGCATATATTTTTTAAAAATAACTTGACTATATCGAAAAACTTTCGGAATATTATGTTTACAGGAGGTTTAATAGACAGAAAAGGATATTGAAAAAGGGGGAAAAATAATGGCGCAGTTCGAAGAACTATTGGGCACTATCAGCGGTTACGTATGGGGACCACCTTTATTGATTTTATTAGTAGGTACAGGAATTTTCTTAACAGTTCGTCTTGGTGTTCTCCAAGTCCGATTATTGCCTTATGCTTTGAAATTGGTTTTCACCAAAAATTCGGATACGACCTCTAAAGGGGATATCAGCCATTTCCAAGCATTATCAACCGCCATGGCTGCAACCGTAGGTACCGGTAATATCGTCGGTGTTGCAACAGCGGTCATCCTCGGTGGACCGGGTGCTGTCTTCTGGATGTGGTTTTCTGCATTTTTCGGAATGGCCACCAAATACGGAGAGGCTGTATTGGCAGTCAAATACCGTGTTGTCGACGCTAAAGGCCAGATGGCTGGCGGACCGATGTATTACCTTGAGCACGGCTTGAAACAAAAGTGGTTGGCTGTTTTATTCGCCATCTTTGGTGCCATTGCGGCTTTCGGAATCGGCAACGGGACACAATCGAACTCAGTCGCTTCAGTCGTCCGCGATACATTCAGTGTTCCAACATGGATTACCGGAATCATTTTAACAATTTTCACCGCCTTGGTTCTGCTTGGCGGAATTAAGAGCATCGGCCGCGTCACTTCGTTCTTCGTTCCTTTTATGGCGTTATTCTACATAATCGCAGGAATAATTATTATGATTTTAAACATGGAACTGATTCCAGGTGCTTTTGCTACGATCTTCAGTGCGGCATTCACCGGTGAAGCTGCTGTTGGCGGTGCCATTGGTGCGGCTATCCGATATGGTGTAGCACGAGGCGTATTCTCCAACGAAGCGGGACTTGGGTCGGCGCCGATTGCTGCTGCTGCTGCAATCACGGATCTTCCAGGACGCCAGGCATTGGTTTCCATGACACAAGTACTCTTTGATACCATCATCATCTGTTCGATTACCGGTGTCACAATTGTCATGTCCGGCCTTTATACAGATAAATCTCTTGAAGGTGCAGCTCTGACAACTGCAGCTTTTGAACAGTTCCTTGGAGGAGCTGGCCCAATTGTAGTAGCCATCGGATTGATTTTCTTTGCTTCTTCTACCATCATCGGCTGGTCTTACTATGGAGAGAAATGTTTCCAGTATTTATTCAAGAACCCGGCATTGCTGATCGTTTACCGCATCGCTTTCGTTTTGATGGTTTTCGTTGGCGCAAACGTTTCACTTGATGTCGTTTGGACTTTCTCTGATGTGATGAACGGCTTAATGGCCTTCCCTAACTTGATCGGACTTCTTGGCCTATCAGGCGTTATCGTCTATGAAACCAAGCGCATCATTGCTAAAATCAAGGAAGAAAAAGCCGCTGGACAAACTGGCAATTGACATTGCTTTTGAATAATGAAATGATTAAGCATAACCACCCGAAAGGCAGGAGCTTATCATGGACTTATCAAAACCGTCACCAGAAAACGTCAGCTTTATGATTGAAGAAATAAAATCAAAATTGCGTATGGTCAATGTGGATGCAATGAAAGCCGAACACTTCAACGCTTCCCAATACGAAGATTTGCATGAACTTTACGAAATGGTCGCGAACCGCGAAAAGTTCAGCACGAGTGAAATGCAGGCAATTGCAACCGAACTTGGTTCTTTACGCAAATAAGCAAGCACAAAAAGACCCTGAAGGAAAAAATCCTTCAGGGCCTTTTTTTATGTTGCTGTAATTGCCTATGGGAGCAATACGATCATTTCATTTTTTCTTGTCCAGCTTCGGAAGCCAGGTTCTCGGGACATAAGCCAAACCGGCTGTGCGACATAAACACGTCGCTTCGCCGGTCTGTCTTATGCCTGTCGAACCTTTACGGCTTCCTCAGCTTTTCTTTTTTGTCCAGCTTCGGCGGCCTGCTCCTCGGATCATAAGCTGCCCTTCCTGTGCGGCAAAAAACGCCGCTTCGGAAGTTCATCTTATGTCTGTCGGAGTATAACGGTCGCCTCAGCTTTTCTTTTCATACTGCACAATATACCAGCCGCCTTCTTTGATGACGGTTTGGATGCTAAGCAACTCGAGTCCTGCCTGCTCGCCCCATTCTGCCATTTCTTCGCGCGTCGGCAATCGGTAGAGGTTGTCGAAAGATGAGAAAAAACTATTGAAAACATTAGCAAATGGTGGGCTGTCGCTGTCTCCAGCGATAGGTGTCACAACTGACAGAATACCTTGGTCTTTGATCCAGCTGGCCAGTTCAGTAAAAAGGTCCTGGCGCTTTCCGAGGTCGATATAGTGGATGACATTGTTCATCATAACCATGCCTTGCTGCTCTGATGGTTTGTAATCCCATAGATCGGCATTTTCAATAGAAATATTATTATTTTCTTTCGTCAAGGCTTTCGCTACTTCCGTTACAGATGGACTGATTTCAATTCCAGTGAAGTGGGTGTCGGGGAAACGTTCTGCAAGCTTTTTGATGTATCCGCCTTCTCCACAGCCAATATCCAGCACCGAGTCGATATTTTGGCCTTTCAGGCGTCTGGACATTTTCGGCAGAGCCAATACTTCCAGCAACCTGCTTGTTTCAGCTACAGTCGGAGCGTGTTTTTCTTCATCAAAATGAAGGCGTTCCTGCTTGCGCATCATCTCTGGGTAATTCAGCAAGGTCGGGATATGCAACTCCATCATTTCCTTTAGCAGAACACCCGAGGAATTGTTGCCCTTCGGTTTCGGCAGCTTCCATGCATTCCAGGTTTTATATCGGTTTCTACCGGCTTCTTTGAGATGGCCGATCGAGACGCCAACATTCACCCACTGGTTCAATAAATCTTCGTCCAATTGCAGCGCATCGGCTACATCATATTGGGACATAGGGCGATCGAAGGCTTTAAACAAATCAAGCTCATATCCGACGTATGCATGCCAACTATATAAAAAAGGTTCATTTCGTTTCATGTACATTCTTGCTTTAAACATCTTCATGACATCGATCATCTGAGTCCCTCCGCTTTCCATGGGTAATCTTCTTCTGGTGTATAATACTTTAATTCTTTTGTGTCTTTTGTTAAATCTTTTATGCGGACGGGCATGATGCCTCCTTGTATGAAACGATCTCGAACGTTTTCTTTCCACATCCCAAGGCCCGAAACATTCAACATTTGCTTAAAATGAAGAATTGGGTCTTCTTCCATGCGCTCGAAAGTCCGTTGGCGGATGTAGCTGACCGGTTTAAATGGAAAAGAATAGGCCAAAGCTGCCAAGTGGCTGAGTTGTATCACATGGTCTGCACGCTTATAGCGGACGGTTTCGTACCACTTTAAATTGCTTTCGTCTTTTTTTTCTTCTTTGAACATATCTGCGGTTAATTCGCCTAGTATATCCGCATCTTGTATAGCCATATTCATGCCTTCTCCGGCCATTGGATGGACAGCGTGGCTAGCGTCACCGATGATAGCTTTATTGCCTTTCACATATGAATCCGCATGATACATTACCGGAATCATCAACTGGATTTTCTTCCAATCCGTCAATTGCTGGACATAACCATCTACCGCAGGCGCTAAATCCGTGTACAGTTTATGGAAATGGCTGATTGGCTTTTCCTTGAGTTCTTTATAATCGCCTGGCGGTATCAAGTAAACACTTCGCACCTGATTATCAGGCAGCGGGAAAAGCCCCAGAAAACGGTTGTATGTAGAAATGATTTGACCGTCTGTAAAATTTTCAGCACGCGGAAACGTCACCGTCAGAAAATGATGATTGTAGGTGGTCTGTTTCACTTCAATTTCCATGGCTTTCCTAGTGACTGACGAACGCCCTTCAGCACCGAAGAAAAATTCCGCCTCCACTTCAAACTTTTCGGTTCCTTTTTGAAGCAACGCTGTATTTTCTCCGTATCCTTTGCAGGCCGTTCCTTTGAAATAATGAAAGTTTTCATATTCACAGGCAGCTTTTAAAATAACAGACTTCAATTCCTCATGATGCATCATATAAGCTGCACTGTACTTGCCGGGCAACACGCTATAATCCATAAATGCCTGGTCCTTTACTTGGAGAGAACTTGAAAGTTCCAGCATGTCCAAAACTTTAATTTCATTAGAGCGATCACATATTTTCTTATATACTCCAAGGCTGTCGAATATCTGCATACTTTTCGGCTGCAGCAGTTCCCCTTTATAGGTAGGTGCTTTTACAGCCATCCGTTCGGCGAGAACCACATCGATTCCACGCTGCACCAATTTCAGTGCAAGTGTCAATCCACCGATTCCACCCCCGCCGATGAATACATCAGTTTTCATGTGCTTCATCCCCTTCTTTCTCCTTACCCTACCTTTAGGATAGTGAAAACCCAATAAACCTCCCCAATAAAAAAAGAAGTCCACGAATGGACTTCTTTTCACAATTTATTCTTAAAGTTTATTGTAAGCGACCGCAAGTTCGGCTCCGACTTTTGCATTATGCTTGACCAGTTCGATATTCGCGACCAAACTCTTGCCTTCCGTCAATTCCTTGACTTTCCCTAATAGGAAAGGCGTGACTTCTTTTCCGGAAATGCCATTTTCATTCGCTTCAGTCATGGCTTGAGTGATGATGCCATTGATGAATGAGTCTTCCAGTGCATGTTCAGCTGGAATCGGGTTGGCGATTACTGCTCCGCCTGTAATGCCCAGATCCCATTTTGCTTTCAGCACTTCAGCCAGTTCAGCAGCATCATCACTGCGGAATGTCAGATCAAAGCCGCTTGAGCGTGTGTAGAATGCCGGCATATCGTCTGTTTGATAGCCGATGACTGGAACCCCTTTTGTTTCCAGGTATTCCAACGTCAAGCCGATATCCAAAATGGATTTTGCGCCTGCACAAACAACAGCCACTCCTGTGTTCGAAAGTTCTTCCAAGTCAGCTGAGATGTCCATGGTCGTCTCAGCGCCTCTGTGCACCCCGCCTATGCCGCCTGTTGCGAAAACACGGATGCCTGCAAGTTCTGCACAAATCATCGTTGCAGCGACAGTTGTAGCACCGATTTTTTTCGTGGCGATCAATTGGCCGATATCTCTTCTTGATACTTTTGAAACGCCTGGGCTATTGCCAAGCACTTCCAGTTCTTCATCAGACAAACCGATTTTGATTTTGCCGTCCATAATGGCGATTGTTGCAGGAACTGCACCATTATCACGGATAATCTGTTCTACCACGCGTGCCGTTTCTACGTTCTGGGGATAAGGCATACCGTGTGAAATGATCGTCGATTCGAGTGCCACGATCGGCTTTTTGTCCTCCATTGCTTGCTGTACTTCAGTTGAATAAGAAATCATTGATGTCATTGTAATTCCTCCAGTTCTTTTTGTAGTTGTACTGCTGTCAATTCTCGTCTTACAGTCGCATTGCTTTGAAGAGTTTTTGCCGCATTCACCATTCCTGAATGGATAACGGATTCAAATTCCTTCCCATTCATTACACTGTGGACAATGGCGCTGGAAAATGCATCTCCTGCTCCGGTCACATCACTGACCTGGTCGACTTGCATCGCCTGGTAATGTGTGATGCCGTTTGCATTTCCTGCTACGGCTCCTTCTTTTCCACCGGTGATGACAACTGCTTCCGCACCTTGACTCAGCAGCTGTTCAACAGCCTGATGCCAATCCTCTATGGAATTGATGGGCATCTGCAAATGCCTGCTTGCTTCATCGCGGTTAAGAATCAGCCAGCTGATGCCGGCCAAATCTGTTCCGAGCCTGTCCATTTTTGGAGCTGAAACCGGAATGACTGCCAGTGGAATGTTATTGATGATGGCCAACTGACGAACATATTCCACCGTTTCCACTGGACAATTCAAATCGATCACCAGAAAGGCAGATGATAATAAAACACTGTCATTTTTAGCAATATAGCTTGGCGTCAGAGAGTCATAAATTTTCATATCCGCCATTGCCAGCAGCATTTCGCCGTCCGGTTCCAAAATCGCTGTATAGGTTCCAGTTGACAATCCGTCGACTGCTTTTGTCATTTCAGTCGACATGAATTGGCTGGAAGCGGTTTCGATTAAGTTCCATTCCGGATCATTTCCCACAATCGACAATAGCTTGACTGAATGGCCGAGGCGCCCCAAATTTTCCGCGACGTTTCTGGCTACTCCACCGACGCTGCCGGAAACGGAAGCCGGATTGGATGTTCCCATCTGCGCGGGACGTTCCATCAGGAATTTTCTGTCGACATTTGCCCCGCCGATGCAAATGACCGTCTGTTCTTCGGGCAGTACGTAAGCGCGGCCTAAGATTTTCCCTTGACGCATGAGATTGGAAATGAAATTGGCCAGTGATGGCCTGGACATGTTTAGGCGTTCTGCCATTTCCTGTTGAGATAGATACGGGTTGCGCCGGATCAATTCAAGCACTTCCACTTCTTTCTGATTCATAATCACACCTCCACTCAAACATTTGTTTAAATCATAAACTTTTATAACAGAAAATGCAAGCAAAATATATTTCGTATATCGTTATAAATCATTGCAGGCAGTTACAGAAAATTGCTACTATAGAAAGAGATGAGAGGAGAGATTTATTTGACATCTTTTAATGAAAAATTATCCCGCTATGCTGAACTGGCGGTAAAAGTAGGAGTAAATATTCAACCCGGACAGCCGCTTTATATCGCCGCTTCCATTGATGCAGCACCTTTGGTCCGTTTAATTACCCAAAAGGCCTATGAAACCGGAGCGAAACAAGTTTTTGTAGACTGGAACGACGATACGATCTCTCGCCTGCGCTTTGAATTAGCGCCGGAAGATTCGTTCTCTGATTTCCCAGCATGGAAAGTACAGGAACGCGAGCAATTGGCAGAGCAAGGCGCTGCTTTCATCAGCGTGGTGTCTCAAAGCCCTGACCTATTGACTGGCATTGACTCAAAGCGCATTGCTGCTTCACAAAAAGCAACTGGACAGGCTTTGAGCAAATACCGCCAATATGTTCAATCTGATAAAATCAGCTGGACCGTTATCGCAGCCCCTTCTGAAAAATGGGCAGCTAAAGTGTTTCCAGATGTACCGGCTGACCAACAAATCGACAAACTTTGGGATGCTATTTTCAAAGCTGTACGTGCTGATCTTGATCAACCGATTGAGGCTTGGACAGAACATGACCGCTTGCTGCACACCAAAGTCGATTATCTGAACGGCAAAAAATATGCAAAACTTCACTATACGTCACCTAAAACTGACTTGGAAGTTGCTCTTCCAGAAGGCCATCTATGGTGTGGAGCCGGCTCAATCAACGAAAAAGGCGATTCTTTCATGGCGAATATGCCAACCGAAGAAGTCTTTACTGTACCGCATAAAACAGGCGTAAATGGCTATGTTTCCAGTACAAAGCCCCTAAGCTATGGCGGCAATATTATTGATGACTTTAAAGTAACATTCGAAAATGGAAAAATCGTTGATGTAACAGCTGCACATGGCGAAGATGTCCTGAAGCAATTGGTTGCTACTGATGAAGGTTCTCATTTCCTTGGTGAAGTTGCATTAGTTCCACATCAATCGCCAATTTCCGATTCAAATATTTTATTCTACAACACGTTGTTCGACGAAAATGCCTCCAACCATTTTGCTATCGGCAGCGCTTATGCTTTCTGTATCGAAGGCGGCAAAACCATGTCTCAGGAAGAACTATTGAAAAACGGCCTAAACCAAAGTATTACCCATGTCGATTTCATGATAGGCTCGTCCGAAATGGACATTGATGGCATCCTGGAAGATGGCAGCCGCGAACCGATTTTCCGCGGTGGCAACTGGGCTTTCTAAGTCTCGATAATTCGACACTTATTTTTTAGACCAAAATCATGTATACTTAATATTGATAATTACAGTTTAGAGAGGAGTTATCATTATGTTTTATGACATTACTGTCGTACTCGGCTTCATGGCCGTAATTTTCATGTTTTTCTTTACACTTCTCCATTTCCTTGGAAAAGAGCTTCACACGCACGATGCAGAGCACGTAGACCCAACGCCTGAAAAAAAATACTGAGCGATAAAAACCGGCTTCTTCTCTGAAGCCGGTTTTTATGTTCCTCACACTAAAAGCACTGCCAAATGTGTGTATTTTATCTAATTCCCAGGCTCTTTAGGTCCCTTCTGCTCTTCCACTCCACAGCTCGTAATGGTAAAATCCGAACTAGTTAGCGTCTTTATTCATAGGAGGAATTCACGTATGTTTTCTGCAATAGATATTGGTATCGATTTAGGAACTGCAAATATACTTGTTTACACAAAAACAAAAGGCATTATCATCAATGAACCTTCTGTTGTCGCCTTGGATGCAAAAACTCGTGCGGTGCTGGCGATCGGCACTGAAGCGAAAGCTATGCTTGGCAAAGCACCAGATTCCATCCTGGTGATCCGCCCACTGAAAGACGGCGTCATCGCCGACTCTGATGCCACTCTTGATCTGCTGAAAGCGGTCATGCAAAGAGCGGCCAAACAACTTGGAAGTGCTTATCGCAAACCCAATGTGATGGTTTGTACCCCTTCCGGTGCCACTAAAGTTGAGCGCCGTGCTATCCACGACGCAGTGAAACAGAGCGGCGCCAAAACCGTTCACTTAATTGAAGAAACTGTAGCTGCTGCAATAGGCGCGGAACTTCCAATCAGCGAACCGGTAGCGAGTGTTATTGTAGATATTGGCGGCGGTACTACAGAAGTGGGAATCATTTCATTTGGCGGGGTGGTTTCTTCCAACACCGTTAAAGTTGCGGGCGACCGGATGGATGAAGATATTATCCAGTATGTCCGCAAACAGTACAACGTATTGATCGGTGAACGCACTGCTGAAAATATAAAAATGGAAATCGGCTATGCTCCTGTTCCCCATGAAACAGAGAACATGGAAATCCGCGGCCGTGACATCATGACCGGCTTGCCGAAAACCATTACACTCAGCTCTCTTGAAACACAAGAAGCGCTGAAAGAATCTTTATCCGCCATTTTGGAATGCATCCGCGCAACACTGGAGAATTGTCCAGCTGAACTGTCGGGTGACATGGTTGACCAAGGCGTTGTCATTTCAGGCGGTGGTGCTTTATTGAAAGGCATGCAGGAATGGCTGTCAAAAGAAATCTCAGTGCCCGTCCATATCGCACCACAACCACTGGAATCAGTCGCCATCGGAACAGGACTGTCGCTGAACATGATTAAGCAGTTAGAGAAAATGTCGCGTTAATATAGAAAAGCGGAAGCAGCCGTTTTGCCACGACAAGCGCTGGAAGCCTTACCGGTAATGGCGGCCTTTGCCATTGCTGGTAAGGCTGAAGCGACTCGAGGGGCTTGCTGCTGGAGCTGGACACTAAGAAAAGCGGAAGCGCCCGTGCAGGTTTGAAGGGCATAAGACGAGCTGGCGAAGCGGCGTCCTTTGCCGCACAGCCGGATTGGCTTATGTCCCTAGAACCTGCACGGGCGCTGGATATAGAAAAACGGAAAACACTCCGAAGCACGCGGAGCTGCTTTCCGTTTTTTCACTCTTGAACCCCCGTGAAAAACACTGTTCTAATTTACCTACGTACAGTTTTATAAAAGGCAAGGTCTTATTAAATCCGAAGCGTTGCGCAATGACTTTTTTCCTTATTTCTTTCGAAACGGCAAATTCGATTCGTATTTTTCAGAAATTTGGATTAAACTTAAAAAGTAGTAGTCGACAAGGAGGAAGTATAATGGCTTTATTAGATGAAATTTTGGAGTACAACGAAGAGTTTGTGAAAGAAAAGCGTTACGAAGAGTACATGACCACCAAGTTTCCTGACAAGAAAGTCGTTATTTTGACATGCATGGACACGCGTCTTTTTGAAATGCTGCCAAAAGCGATGAACTTTAAAAATGGTGACATTAAAATCGTCAAAAGTGCCGGTGCTGTCATCAATCACCCATTCGGCGGCATTATGCGCAGTTTGCTGGTAGCCGTATATGAATTGAATGCAGACGAAATCTATATTATCGGGCATCACGATTGCGGCATGTCTAATATTAAACCACATGAAATGCTCGAGAAGATTAAAAAACGAGGCGTGGATCAAAAAACCATCGAGATGATGGAGTATTCTGGAGTTGATTTGGAAGGCTGGCTCCGCGGCTTCGATAATGTTGAAGAAAGTGTCACCCACAGTGTCAACATGGTTCGCCACCATCCGTTATTGGATCCAAATGTTCCGGTCCATGGCCTGGTAATCGATCCGACAACTGGAAAACTGGATGTCGTGATTGATGGAAACAAAAACCGCTGAGAATTTCTCAGCGGTTTTGTTTTTGGTAATAAATATAATCGAGCGGAATTCCTTCTTTGCCGAATTGGCGGAGGAAAGACGTAATCTGCCCTCGATGGTAACTGGCATGATTAACAACTGTAAAGAGCATATCTTCGCGTGAAGTAGCCAGATTGTCGCCTCGCATGTTCTGGTAATCGAGTATCTCCTGCCACTGTTCTTCTGCTAATGAAGCGAAAAACAATTCCATTTCTGCATGCAGCAGCATAAACGCTTCGATTGCTTTGTCTGTCGTCTCCACATCAAAATGTTCAAACGCAGGCTTTTCTATCCCATTCATCCGCATCAGCCATAGTTTTTCCACACCAACAACATGGGCAACCGTCGCCTGAATCGAAGAAAACGAATTCGCTCCTTCTTTTTGATAAAGCTCTTCGCCAAAACCTCGAACGTGCTCCAAACAGGCCAGTGTTGCCCATTTATGATAAGAGAATAATTTATCTTTATCCAACTTCTGCACACCTTCCTCCGCTTTTATTCACGTTTCAAACCAGCGTTGCATCTCTTTCCACCATTTTTTATAGGTGGCCTTGCCCTTTCAAAACTCGTCTTCAATCATGGCGTAGTAATAATGGTCTTTCCATTCGCCATTGATGTAAAGGAACTCCTTCAGCAAGCCTTCCTGATGAAACCCGGTTTTCTCCAATACACGGATAGAACCGATATTCTCAGGAGATACATATGCTTCGATCCGGTGAAGGCGAAGCTGTTCAAAGCCGAAAGCAGTCATCAACTTTACCGCTTCTGTGGCAATGCCTTTGCCGATATAAGCTTCATCGATTGAATAGCCGACCAAAGCGCTTAGAAAAGGCATTCGCTTTACGCTGTATACAGAAATATGGCCGATCAACTTATTCGTCTCATGCTCAAAAATTCCCACACTGTACTCCCGGTTTTCCCTTGCTTGATAAATCGACTCACGGATTTTTTCCCGCTGAACAGCTGCAGAAAAATAACTGTCCCGGTGGCGCGGTTCGTAGATAGACCAGTAATCCCGGTTTCGGAGCAGCAATTGCACCATTTCTTCTGCGTCTTCAATCGCCAAGCTGCGCAAATAACAGGTCTTCCCCTCGAAAAGCAAATTCATATTAAACCTCAGCAGATGTCAGCGAAATAAATTCCTCAGCATCCTGGACACATAAAGCGATTCCTTTTTCCCAGAACGCCTGTTGTGTAATATCTTCGCCCAGATGCTTCATTGCCAAGTCTTCGGCTGACATCACTGCTGTATCACGAAGCAAAGCCATATACTTTTCTTCAAAGCCGGTTCCTTCCTCAATTGCTTTCGCATAAACGCTTAATGAGAAAAGATAGCCGAAAGTATACGGGAAATTATAAAATGGCACATAAGTGATATAGAAATGCAGCTTGGATGCCCAGAAATGAGGATGTGTTGACGCCAATCCGCCTGCAAACCCTTCCTTCTGCGCCTGTTCCATCAATTCGTTCAATCGAGAAGCCGGAACGACGCCATTTTTGCGTTCTTCATAGAAACGGGTTTCAAACAGGAAGCGCGAATGGATATTCATAAAGAAAGCGACACTGCGCTGTACTTTATCTTCCAGCAACGCAATTTTCTCTTCTTTGGACTGCGCATTTTTTACAGCTGCATCCGCAACGATCATTTCAGCGAATGTGGATGCTGTTTCTGCAACATTCATCGCATAAGAGCGGTTCAATGAATGCACAGGGCTCAGTGCATAAGTGTGGAATGCATGCCCAAGTTCATGTGCCAGAGTTGCCACATTGGACATCGAGCCGCTATAGGTCATGAAGATACGGGATTCTTCACTTAGTGGCAGCCCCGTACAAAATCCTCCAGGGCGTTTGTTCGGACGGTCTTCCGCTTCAATCCAGCCCTTTTCAAATGCCTGCTGTGCAAACTGCTCCAATTCCGGCCCGAATTTCCCGAATTGTTTAAGGATGAATTCTGCACCTTCCTGATAAGAAAACTGCTGTGTGCTTTCCGTTACCGGTGCATCTACGTCGTACCAATCCAGTCCGTCTTTTCCAAGTAATTTTCCTTTCTGGTTTAAATACGCGACAAAAGGTTGCTTGTTCTTGCTGATTGCCCCCCACATGGCGTCCAAAGTTTCTTCTTTCATGCGATTGATATGTAGCGGTTCCTGAAGCGGGTTATTCCAACCGCGCTTTTTATACGTTTCCAAACGGAAGCCCGCGATGGAATTCAGTGTTTTCGCAAAGAATTCTTCTTTATCTGTCCAAGCTTCCTCTAATTTTTCATAAGATTCTTTACGGACTGCAGCATCTTTATGGGAACTTAGATTATTGGCTTGCCCAACCGATAAAGTTTTCGGCTCGCCGTCGACTGTAACTGTAACGCTGATTTCTCCGACCAGCATATCGTACAACTGGCTCCAGCCATGGTAGCCATCTACACTCAATGCCGTAATCAGGCTTTCTTCTTTTTCAGACAGCAACATCTTTGCTTCTTCACGCCATTCATTCAAAACGAAAGTGAAGTCACGCAAAGGTTCTTCATTCAACAGTTCTTCCCAAACGCTTTCTTCTGTCTTTGCCAAATCCTGCTGAATTTTTTGGAAGGAATTTTGGAAGCGGGCTGATAAAGAAGAAGATTCACTATCAAGAATCGCCGCTTTTTTATCCTGTGTATTTTGGGCCATCAAACAGCCGATAAATGCACCGGATTGGCTTAGGTGCTTCATCATTAAGCTCATCTGTTCCAGCAGATCAGCTACTTTTTGGGCATCCCCTTTTGCAGAAGGAACTTCGAACTGCTGGACCGACTCTTCGAAACCAGAAAGCTTTGTCGATGCGTCATCCATATGTTGACGCAATTCCTGTGATTCGCTGCCTCCTGGAAATAACGTATCCAAATCCCATACTTCCGGATAGTTGACTGTCATAATTTTTCCCCCTGGTAAACTAAATTTTCTAAAAACACTTATTAGTATAACATTTTTTATTCCGGAACCGGAACAATATTCCACTCTCTCCGGTAAACTCTTCACCTTATCGCCATTTTTAGGGAATCTTTTGGAAAGGGTTAATTGTTGATTGAAACGGCTACAGGTATACTGAAAAGAAGGAGGGATTTCGCATGATTCGTATTTTGCTTATGACAATCGCTTTTCTCGCCGTGATTGTCACGAATGCTCTAGCAAACATTTTGCCGCTGAATGGCCAAACAACCGGCGAAATTTCAAACCGGATTCTGGTCCTGTTTACGCCAGCCGGTTATGTATTTTCAATTTGGTCTATTATTTATCTATTGCTGGCGATTTGGATCATCGCTTTCTGGGTGAATTTAAGAAAGGGACAAACCCCTTCATTTAAAATTGCCTTGTTCTTTGTTTTGAGTTGTGTCTTTAACATCAGCTGGCTGCTGCTTTGGCATTATGAATTTTTCATCTGGTCCATCGCCGCGATGCTCGGCTATTTGGTGGCATTGATCGCCCTTTACCTGCAATACAGCAACTCGGAAAGAAAGTTCACCGAACGGCTGCCGATTTCAGTTAACATGGGATGGATCAGTGTGGCAACCATCGCCAACATCAGCTTTGTGTTGACCTACCACAATTGGGGCGGCTGGGGGCTCAGTGACCAGCTGTGGACCGTCATCATGTTGACTGTTGCAACTGCGCTGGCACTGCATATCCGTTTCCATCATTTCGATATTCCCTTTGCGCTGGTCTTTATCTGGGCGTTTATTGGAATCGCCGTTAAACACGGTACAGGTGAAATGCTGGTGACAACTGCTGCCTTGTTCTTAAGCGGCGTCATTTTAACCGGTATTCTATTAATTAAAAAAAGAACTGCCGAGGCAGTTCAATGATTCTGTGGACAGACTCCGTTTGACGAGTTTGTCCACAGTTTTTTATTGCTTTGAAATCGGCAAAAGGAATCCGGATAATCATCCGAATCCCTTTTTCTATAAATGCAAATACTATTTATCCAGTTTAGTCAAAAGAATCGGTTCGCCTTTTGTCACAAGCACCGTATGCTCGATTTGCGCAACCAATGACTGATCCGGTGTGATGAATGTCCAGCCGTCTCCTGATTCCACGATATGTTCAGCTTTCTGTGAGATAAACGGTTCTACTGCAAGTACCATGCCTTCTTTCAGGATGGTCGTTTCCCATGCATCATAATAGTTCAAAATGTGCTGAGGAGCTTCATGCAGTGATTTCCCGATGCCATGGCCAGTCAGGTTTTTAATGACAAACAAGCCTTGTTCTTTTGCTTCACGTTCCACTGCCTTGCCGATTTGGTTGAGTTTAGCGCCGGCTTTGACTTTTGTCATCGCACGGTCGAACGCAGATGCGGCTGCTTCACATATTTTTTCTTTATCCGGATGCCCTTCGCCTACAACAAAGGAAATTCCCGTATCAGAGAAATATCCTTCATATGAACCAGAAACATCGATATTTACGATGTCACCATCCTGGATAACACGATTGCCTGGAATGCCGTGCGCCACTTCTTCATTAACGCTGATGCATGTATATCCTGGGAAATCGTATTCTGATTTCGGACCGGAAACTCCGCCCAGCTCCTCGAATAATTTACCGCCCAAGTCGTCAATTTCCTTGGTAGTGACTCCAGCTTTGGTTGCTGCTTTCATCGCCTCGCGAATTTCAGCCACCATTTGGCCGGCTTTTTTCAGCATTTCAATTTCTTTATCAGTAGTTGCTATCATCAAAGACCCTTCTTTCAAGCTTTTCTATTCAAGAATTATACCACAAAATTAAACTGGAGGCTTCTTGGCAGATTTGAAAAAACTAGCAAGCAAGCTCGAACTCCTAAACAGCAAAGGGCTTTCCGGAATGAATTCCCGGAAAGCCCTTTGCTTGTGTTAATTCGTATTAGCGGCATCCACTAATCTGGGTGCAGCGGCAAAAAGTGCGGAACAGACAAAAGCGGCAAGCAAGAATACAGGTATCATGTAGGTAGCATTATAGATCGCTGAATAGATGACCACATTGCCTTCAGCAAACATACCGAAAAACAGGATTCCTGTGATGACGTGAACCAAATAACGCAACACCGATGCAATCAACACCCCTGCGACAATAGCGGCCAACATCTTGCCGGTTTGCTTGGCATGCGCATGCTGCAGATACTTGGTGCGCATGACACCAGCCAGCCCTACAACTCCGTATGCCAGAAGATAATCCAATAAAACCTGCATGACAACAAATCCGAATGATAAAGGCGCGACAGAAATAAATCCGGAAACAATTTGGAGCAATCCCACCAAAATCCCGGTCAGTACACCCGCGCCGACACCTCGCCTAAATGCGATTAAAATAATCGGGATCATCACCAGACTGACCGAACCTCCCTGCGGCATCCGGAAAGAAACAAAATCCAATACAAATCCAAGAGCTGCAAAAATGGCAATCTCCATCATCAACAATACTTTTTTATTTCTCATGACTTCCTCCTTAATGTGTTGTGCACATCACCAGAAGGGCCGTGAATAAAACCATATTAAAAACGGCGCCAGGACAGAGCCTGGCGCCGTTGTAAGAGCCGGTTTCCATCCACATCCCTGCGCAAGTGTTAACTTACAGGTTCAAAGGGTAAGAACAGATTGTTCACTCTCAGCTAAAGCTCCCCTTGTGGTGTATACAAATATTTATTCAGTCACCTGTATTGTACACAAGGCCTCTTTCTAATGCAAGGCTGTTTTAAGTAGCTCTGACAGGGTAAAGTGATGGTAGTGAAAAAATCCGAAAGGTGGTGGAGGCAGCCGGGATTCTGGGTTGCCGAATGAATGATTGAATTATTGAAGGAATTGATTAAAATTCAAAGTGATACAAAAGAAGCAGCAAATGAAGCTCTCCTTTTTTGTGCCGACTGGCTGAAACAAAAAGGAGAAATGGTTACTGTCCACGACAATAAAGGCTACTTGATGCTCACTGCTGAGAAAGGACAAGGCAATGAGACCATTGTTTGGAATGGCCATGTCGATGTAGTTCCTGGCCATAAAGAACAGTTTGTGCCAGTCGAAGAACAAGACCGCATTTACGGACGCGGCGCAGCTGATATGAAAGCGGGTGTTGCAGCAATGATGCAAGCTTTTATTGAACTGGAGCCTAGCGGTTTGAACCGAAAAGTTCAATTACATATTGTCACCGACGAAGAGATCGGTGGCCGCAATACATCTAAGTGGTTGGTCGAGCAAGGCTTCCATGGTGATTTTGTTATTTGCGGAGAACCGACAGGCTTAAAAGTCGGATTGCAGTCGAAAGGGATTTTACGAATGGATATGGTTTTCAAAGGCAAGCCCGCACACGGCAGCCGCCCTTGGGAAGGCATCAATGCCATCGAATCCGCTATGAAATTCCATATGGCTGCAACAGAGCTGCCATTCCGGAAAGAATCTACTGAGTATTATGAGCAGCCATCGGTGAACCTGCCGATCATTAAAGCAGGAGACCGTTATAACGTGGTGCCTGAAACGTGCGAGATGTCTTATGACATCCGTTTTATGCCTGGACAGGATAAAGAGGAAATCGTTCGGCAATTAGCAGAATTAGCTGAAACCTTGAACATCGACATGGATTATAAAGCTTCAGGTTCAACACCTGCGCTGACAACAACAAAAGAAAACCCATTTATCCAGACTCTGCAAAAAGCGATTCTCGAAACGACTGATAAAGAAGCCGTATTATTCGGCCAGCACGGTGCAGCCGATACACGGTATTATGCAGCCGTCACCGGCGGCGAAGGTGCCATTGAATTTGGACCAAGTGGAGATGACTGGCATGGCAACGCCGAGTATGTCTTGATTTCCAGCGTCCATGAATACAAAGACATTCTGCTGGCACATGCGCAATCAGCGTAAAAATGTTTGCACACTGCCCGATTCGGGAAAATACTAATTACTAACCCTATGATTGGAGAGATTTATATGGCAATTGGACGACTAGTGAAATCCGCGATAAAATATGGCCCCATCGCTTATCCGATTATCCGTAAAGTATTAAATAAAAGAAAACAAGGAAAAGCTGGGCAACCGGCTTCTACACAGCAAACTCCGACGCGTGGAAAAAAACGCTAAAACAAAAAGTTCCGGCATGAAATTCATGCCGGAACTTTTTTTAGGCTATAAGTTGCTTTTGATGTTCTAAATAAAAGGCATTGCTTCCCGCAAAGCCAGGTAACCGGTCGGACTATGATTGGATGGCCGCTGAGCTGTCTCTTCAGTCTCACTGCCCTCTTCTTCCTGCCCTCCATCACCATCCTGCTCCTCCGCTTCCATTATCTGTTCGAATGTCAATGGATTCGGTGGCGGCAATTCAAAATCTTCAACTGTCCACGTTGCCTGATATTCATCAAAAAACGCATTGGCCATTGCCTGATAGCCAGCCGCATTCGGATGGACGTCAGCTGCATTCGGAATTTTTTCTACAGCCTCATCGCCGAATGATTGGTCTACGGAAACAAATGTCGCTCCTGCTTTTTCAGCGGAACGTTCCAGAATTTCATTCAGCCGGTCCAGTTGTTTGGCTGTTCCGGATTTTTGGCTGTCACGGACATGCGGATAAGCGAAATAATAGCCCATCACATAAACATCCGCATTCGGAGAGAGCTCAGTCAGCTCAGCCAAAATCAACTCCATATTCTTTCTTGCTTCATTGAGTGCAAAATCTGCCTGGATCTGCTGGAAAGTCAGCGATCCCTGTGCCGGATCGTCTTGGACCAGGCGCAGCAAATCATTCGCTCCAGCTGAAACGGTAATGAGGTTGGCCGATGCCAACACGCTCTTCGCTTCATCCGACTGGATGCTGTCTAATACGTCAGCTGTTGTAAATCCCGGAAACGCCAAATTTTTCGAGTAGAAAGCCATAGGCTGATTGCGTGACAATTCCTGTGCAATCATGTCGGCGTACCCAGCATCTATCTCGCGTTCAGGTGTTTGCCCTGCCGCCAGCGAATCACCGATAGCGATGTAAGCTGCCGGAATCTTGAGTTCTGCTTGTGCCGAAGCAGTTCCGCTGAAAAGCAGAAGGCCAGCCACTGCCGCGATCCAATACTTTTTCATGTCATTCACCTCTTAGAATGCCCAATTTCCGTTCCGGAAGATAGGCTCTTTTGAACCATCGGCGGTGATTCCATCAATATCCATGTTATCGCTGCCAATCATGAAATCTTCATGGACGATTGATGTGTTCAAACCGATGGCTTCCAGTTGATTACGTTCCAGATCGCGTGCCCCTTCATAGCAAGTCGGATAAGAGTCGCCGATTGCCAAATGGTTCGAAGCATTTTCATCAAACAAGGTATTGTAGAACAGAATATCGGAATCGGAAATTGGCGAATGATGCGGCACCAACGCCACTTCCCCTAAATAAGCCGCTCCTTCATCTGCAGTGATCATTTCATTGAGAAGTTCCTGCCCCGTCTCCGCTTTAGCTTCAACAATTTTGCCTTTTTCAAAGGTCAGCGTAAACCCATCAATGACATTGCCTTGATAAACCAATGGCTTCGTATTACGGACTTTGCCGTCGACTCCATGTTTTAACGGCACCGTATAAACTTCTTCTGTCGGCATATTGGCGATAAACGGATTGCCTTGAGGCGTTTTTGAAGCGCCGGACATCCAAATATGTTTGTCGGGAAGTTCAATGGTCAATTGTGTGCCAGGTGCAGTGTACTGCAACTTCACATAGCGTTTATCGTTTAATTGAGCAGCGCGCTGTTCCAGCAAAGCGATATGGTTTTTCCAAGCTTCGACCGCATCACCTTCGCCGATACGCACTGTTTTGAAGATGGCTTGCCATAAGGCGTCCATCTGTTTTTCAGCCGGCAAATCCGGAAAGACTTTTTGTGCCCATTTCGGTGAAGGAATAGCGACGATCGACCAAGCCACTTTATCTGTACCGACCGCTTGGCGATAACGCTCCAATGCTTTGCCGGCAGATTTTTGTGAATCAGCCAGGCGCTTAGTCGGGATGCCTGTCAGCAAATCCGGATCTTCAGCGTCAATCCACAGGAAGGCCCCGCCTGTATTGATCACTTCATCGCGTTGAACGACAGACCATTCCGGATATTCCTGAAATGCCTCATCTGGCGCCAATTCGAAATGCGTCCGTGTCAAAACAGGATCTTCATAATTGACTTGGACCCGCTTGGCCCCTGCCTCATATGCTTTCTTGACAACCAGGCGTGTGAATTCAAGCGTGTCAGTCGTCGTATTGATTACGATTAATTGTCCTTTTTGGACATTCAATCCTACATAAACCGTCAAATCAGCATATTGCTCAAGCTTCTCTTGAAAATTCATCGTTTATTCCCCTTTGCAGCAATGGTTTTGCTGGAACCTTCAATCAGTTTCCCGCCATGAATCACTTTTTGGACAGGCTTGGAAGGCAATTCCTTCGTGAATTTCTTGTAATGGCGTTCATCGGAATAAGCCAGCAAAGTCAATACTTCGCCATCTGCTCCCGCTCTTCCGGTTCTGCCTGAACGATGCAGGTATTGCTCAACTGTTTGCGGTACATCGACATGGATGACATGCGTCACTTTATCGATATCCAAACCGCGCGCTGCTACTTCTGTCGCAATCAATACAGCAACTTCACCTTTGCGGAAAGCATCCAAGGCTTTTTTGCGTTCATCTTTTTTCATTTCAGAATGCAAGGTCACGATTTTCGCATCGCGGAATTTCAGTTTATTTTCCTTCATCAGCAATTGGTCCAGGTTATTGACGAATGCCAAGCCTTTCATGCCGGGAATATGCGACAGGCTGCGCAGCATTTCTGTCTTGTCACGCTCATCCACTTTGATGAATGAATGCATCACTTTTCCAAGCATCGGCAAATCTTCAGCCGTTACCTGCAGACGTGTAGGATGCTGCATCAACCGTTCCGCCACCAATTCTATTTCTTCGGTGATTGTAGCAGATACCAGCACCAATTGGCGTTCATGCTGAGTTTTTTCAATCAGATCTTTCATGATGCCCCGGTGTTCGCGCGCCATCAACTGATCTCCTTCATCCAGCACCAATATCCGGATTTCATGCATTTTCAGTTTTTTGGATTTCACCAATTCATTCAAACGTCCAGGCGTCCCTACGACAATCGTCGGTTTTTTCTTCAACTTCTCCAATTGGCGCTGCATATTTGCCCCGCCAATCAATTGCGTAACGGTGACATCCGTACCTTCTGTCCACTCACGCAATACGTTGACGATCTGCATGGACAATTCCTGCGACGGTGCGACGATCATTGCCTGGATTGCCTGTTTTTCAGGGTTGACGCGCTCCAGGATCGGCAATACATAAGCCAATGTTTTACCCGATCCGGTCGGTGATTCAGCAACGATATCATTGCCTGCCAACATTTCCGGAATCATCTGTTCCTGGATCGGCATAGCCGTTTCAAATCCAGCTTTTTCCCATTTTTCTTGCCACATCGGGCTTAATTCATTTACAAAAGTCATCTGCGATTCCACCTTCTTTTCAATGCTTTTAGTGTACCATATTTGGTGTTCTGTCGCCTTTTTCACGCAAGAAAAACCAGTCCGCAAAAGGACTGGCTCAGTTGATTATTCAGTTACTTCTTTTTGTCGGTAGACGATCTCTTTTTCCGTCTCAGTGACAGGACGTACCGGCTTCTTAATGAAGAAAGACAGCACTAATGCCACTAACGCGATAAAAGTGGAAACGAAAAATGAGAAGTTGATGCCATCCAGCATAGCCAAGTTCATGATGCTTTCAGGAGCTGTTCCGGCCGCCGCCAGCTCTTTCGCTGTCGACTCCGTTCGTGTGTTCATCACGGTAATAAGGAAAGCTGAACCGACCGCACCCGCAACTTGCTGCAAGGTATTGTTGATGGCCGTTCCATGCGGATAAGCTTTCATCGGCAACGTATTCAACCCATTTGTCATGACCGGCATCATGACCATAGAAATACCGAGCATGCGCAACGTGTAAATCATCATGATGCTAAGGTAGCTGGAATCCAGGCTCAACTGGCTGAACATGAACGTCGTCAGCACAACAATCGCCAAGCCGGGAATGGCCAACACTTTTGCGCCGAATCGGTCAAATAACCGGCCGGTGACTGGAGACATGAAGCCCATAACCAGTGCACCTGGCAGCATCAGCAAGCCTGAATCGATCGGCGAAATGCCTTTGATGGTCTGAATGTAAATTGGCATCAGGATCATCGCTGAAAACATGGACATGGAAATGGCCACTGAAATCGCTGATGACAATGCGAACATTGGGTATTTATAAATCCGGATTTCCAATAGAGGCTTATCCAGTTTCAATTGGCGGAAACCGAAAATAACGAGTGAAATAACACCAACAGCAATGGTCACCATAACAACCGGATCGGTCCAGCCCATCGTACCCGCTGAACTAAATCCGTACAATACCCCGCCAAACCCTAAACTGGAAAGAGCCAACGACGCTTTATCAAGCGATATCTCTCTGTCTTGGAATGTCAGGTTCTTTAATTTGAAGATCCCTAATGTTAATGGAATCAATGCCACTGGCAGGACGATCCAGAAAAGCACACGCCATGAGTAATGTTCGACAATAAATCCGGAAAGGGTCGGCCCGATTGCAGGCGCAACGACCATAACAAGTCCGAATACGCCCATTGCGGATCCACGTTTTTCAACCGGAAATGCTGCAAGCATGACGTTCATCAATAACGGCATCATTAAAGCAGATCCGGCAGCTTGAATCATGCGCCCTGCCAGCAATACGCTGAATACAGGAGCCACTGCGGCCAATAGCGTTCCGAGTGCAAACAAGGACATCGCTACGATGAAAATTGAGCGGTTGGAATACCGCTGGATCAAATAGGCACTGGCTGGAATCAGAATTCCGTTGACCAGCATATAGCCCGTAACTAGCCACTGCGCTGTCGATGCATCGATCCCCAGATCAAGCATAATTTCAGGCAATGCTATATTCAATAAAGTTTGGTTAAAAATTGCTACGAACGCTCCCGTAAAGAGAATGGCTATAATGCCATAAGGCGTTTTTTTCTGTTCTTTCATCTTTGTGTTTCCTCCGTAAATGGTGCTCTTTATTTTTTTCTCTTTCTCCATTGCATTATTCTATACCGCCTGTATATTTTTTTCAAGCATTTTATCCGATAAAGTTAAAAACATTGATATATAAGTGTTTTGAAGTTATCATAACAGTAGACTATCGGTATAAAGGTGAGGTATATGAATCCTAAAAAACAGCAAATCCTAAATGCAGCGTATGAACTTTTCATCAATAAAGGCTATAATTCTTCTTCTATCCAAGACATATTGGATGAAGCGAATGTATCGAAAGGGACTTTTTACAATTACTTCGGATCCAAAGCAGAGTGCCTTATGGCCATCATGGATTCGATTGGCAGTGAAATCAGGCAGCGGCGAATGGCAGCTGCTGTCGGCAAGCAAGCCAATGATCCGGAAGTATTGGCGGAGCAATTGTTCATCCGCATCAAACTCAACCTTGAAAAAAATCTCTTTTCTCTCTATGAAAGCATCTTCTATTCACAAGAACCGGAATTGAAATCCTTTTCTATTAAACAGTACTCTTTGGAAATGGAATGGATTTCTTCACGTATCATCGATGTTTTCGGCAAAGAAGCGGCTCCCTATGCACTGGAAAATGCAGCATTTGTACACGGTTATGTCCAGCAGCTGATTCATATCTGGCGTCTTGTATCCGAAGATGCACTGCCGGCAGACAAGCTTTCTTCTTTCGTCATCCGGAGGCTGCAGGCGACCATCGCACTCCAAATAGCGGCTAAAGATACATTTATCGGCAACTTGAAATTGCCGCTTGCTAAATCTGCCGACAACATCGAATTAGAGGAACTGTCTCCAATGTTGGCAACATACGCCGAGAAATTGAAAAAACAGAAGAACACGCAACAGCTCGTGCAATTTTTGGCAACTGAGCTGGCTGCGGAAACTCCAAGAAAAGCACTGATCGAAAGTGTCCTTACCACGTTGGCTAATGATGACCGGACTGAAGCTGAATTGTCGATTATGATTGAACAGGTGTGGAAACATTTAGATGAAATTGCATAAAAAAGCAGCGCCTGTTAAGGACGCTGCTTTTTTCTATGGTTTTCGCCGTCCTTTGACGGCTTGTTCAAATGCATATGCGTATTCAATCAGTGTCGGTTCGCTGAATGCTTGGCCAGCAAACGTAATACCAAAAGGCTCACCCGATGGACTAAAGCCAAAAGGCACTGTAATTGATGGGAAGCCTGCAGCCGCACCTATGTTGCAGCCAAAATCCTGCGGCAATACCAACGCATCCACACCGATATTCTCCAGGACATTCTTCATTCCACGCTCTGCCGCCAAAAAGCGGTTGCGTTCCAATGCTTCGACGTATTCTCTTTCCGTTAGCATGCCGCTCATCCCATTAGCCTGCTCCAGCAAATTCTGTCCAAACTTCAGCATTTTCTCTGCATGCTCATTATTGAAAGCGATGACATCATCCAAGGAACGAATTCGTTGGTCCGGATTGGACTTCGCCAAATACGCATTCAAGTTCGCCTTGAATTCATGCAGCAACACCGCAAATCCAAGGTCTTCCTGCTCGACGCCCAGATCAACTTCGTCTACGATTTCCGCACCGCATTCACGAAGCGCATCCAACGCCTGTTCAAAAAGCTCAGCCTGTTCATCATTGATTTCTTTAAACAGCCCTCTCGCTACACCCAATGCAACACCTTGAAGCCCGTCTTTCCTCATATGGCTGCGCCAGTCATAATCCTCAAACTGAGCCGCAAATGCTGTAATCTTGTCTTCCGGATCGATGCCAATGATGACTTCCAAAAGCGCTACAGCATCTGCTACAGTCCGCCCTAAAGGACCTGGAACATCCTGTGTATGAGACAACGGGATGACGCCGCTGCGGCTCACCAACCCGACGGTGGGCTTGATTCCGACCAAACTGTTTTGTGCAGCGGGATTAATGATCGATCCCGACGTTTCTGTTCCGATTGCGCCCGCCGCCAAATTCGAAGCGACAGCTGCGGCGGACCCTGAACTTGAACCGCCCACGTCAAATTCACCATATGGATTTTTCACTTGTCCGCCTCTCGAGCTATAGCCATTGGTCATTTTATCGGACATAAAATTCGCCCATTCCGTCATATTGGTTTTGCCGAGAATCACGGCACCCGCCTGGCGCAATTTTTCCACCACTTTGGCATCTTTTAGAGCATAATGATCCTTTAATGCTAAAGACCCTGCACTGGTATGCATCTTATCACAGGTGTCCATATTGTCTTTCACCAAGACCGGAATGCCGTGCAGAGCGGAACGCGGACCGGTTTGCCGGCGCTCAAAGTCAAGCGCTTGCGCAGTCAGCAAAGCATCCGGATTCATCTCCAGTACAGCGTCTGTATTTTTGTCTCGTAACGAAATATTTTCTTTATACATGAGAACAAGTTCTTCGGAAGTGAGCTTCCCTTTGTCCATCGCCTCCTGCATTTCCTCGATTGTCATTTCATCAAGCCGTTCCTGGCGGTAGCTTTCCAATTCTTTATTGTGCATGGATTCTTCCTCCCATTTATATAAGGCATTGAAAAAAGCCGGAATCAGCCGGCTTGGTCAGTCTCTGTATAGGTTTTCATTAATTCATAGAGTGAGGTTTCATACAGCTGGCGTCCGTTGATCTTGAACACGTTCTTTTCGACCAGTCCCTGAATGATGGTTTCACGTTTATCCGTGAATTTTGACTCGGGTATCTGCACCATTTTCATCGTTCTCTCCTTCTTGATGTATTCTCTTGTCTTTACCCTCCGCTCTATACGGTTAAAACCTGTTAACATCAAATTAGCCTATTTTAACCAAAAAGTTGAAAAGAGCCCGATCAGCTTTAATAGCTGATCGGGCTCACTCCATTTATTCTGCCAACTCCAGCCACGCCACTGCTTCGCAATGAGTGGACTGAGGGAACATATCGACGGGCTGCACTTCTTTTGTGCGGTAGCCGCCGTCTTCCAATATGCGCAGATCACGTGCCAATGTTGCCGGATTGCAGGATACATAAACCACACGTGTCGGGCGCTGCTTAAGGATCGTCCGCAGCAGCTGCTCATCACAGCCTTTGCGCGGAGGGTCAACAACCAAAACATCCGCTTTCTTGCCTTCTTTGTACCAGCGCGGAATGACTTGTTCGGCTGGTCCGGCTTCAAACAAAGTGTTAGACAAACCGTTTAATTCCGCATTGCGTTTGGCATCTTCTATCGCTTGGGGCACAATTTCAACCCCCATCACGAATTCAGCCTGTTGCGCAAGGAACAAGGAAATGGTCCCGATTCCGCAATATGCGTCGATTACCGTTTCTTTTCCGGTTAATTGAGCGTATTCCAAAGCTTGGCCATAGAGAACTTCTGTTTGTTCAGGATTGATCTGGTAGAATGAACGCGCAGAAATCTCAAAACGCACATCGCCGATTTGGTCTTCTATTACATCTTTGCCCCAAAGCGTCAGGGTTTCATCGCCAAAAATGACATTGGTTTTTTCGCTATTGATGTTTTGGACAATTGATGTCACTTCCGGAACAGTCGCCTGAATCAATTCAATGGCATGTGCCGCTTGAGGGAATTTCTTTTTCTTGGTTACCAGAACCACCATGATTTCCCCAGTAGCACGCGCTTTTCGGACCACTACATGGCGAAGCATGCCGCGGTGCGTTGCTTCCTCATAAGGCTCAATGCCCATTTCAGCCAAACTCTTTTTGAGTGACACCATTATAGCGTCGGCTTCCGGTGTCTGGATCAGGCAGATATCCGTGTCGGCAATGTCATGCGAACGCGGCTGATAAAATCCAGCAACTATTTTGCCATCTTGTGTGCCAATTGGAATCTGGGACTTATTGCGGTAGCGCCATGGATGTTCCATCCCTTTTACAGGATGTACCGGCACGTCCGGCAATTTGCCGATCCGTGTGATGGCATCGCGCACCAATTTTTGTTTGAAGGTCATTTGCCCTTCATAGGACAGATGCTGAATCTGGCAGCCTCCGCACGTGTCGAAGACCGGGCAAGGAGCTGTAACACGAAAAGGCGATGACTGTTTTATTTCAATAAGCTTTGCAAAGCCATAGGATTTCAACGTCTTCAAAACGTGCACAACTACGTCTTCCCCCGGCAACGCGCCTGGGACGAACAACGGGTAGCCTTCTACTTTCGCTACGCCTGCACCGTCATGCGTCAAATCTTCTACATGGACCGTTATCCGGTCATTTTTATTTACTGGTTTCAAAAAGTTCACTCCATTTCACATTTACTTATCATACAACAAGAAAAGAAAAAGTGCCCGTCTTAAATTCGACAGGCATAAGACATTCTAGCGAAGCGGTGTTTTTCAGCCACACTGCTGAAGTGGCTTATAACCTTAGAATTTAGGCATTAAAGTCCAGACAGGAATCAAGAACTAAAACTCTATTTAAACAGAAAAAACGCGGCAGGCAAAGGCCTACGCGCGTCTCTATTTTTTATCTTTTGTAGCGGGGCCATCCTTCAGTGAGAACCAGAATCCGAAAATGATGGATCCGAACAAAACCAGGAATGGTGCATAAAATATCATGAAATCCTGCATGGATAATGCCTCCTTTATGCGTGGTAATCCGATTTGCCTTCGACATAATCCTTATCGAACAAGAACAAGCGGAACAATAAGTAAAGCGATGGCAACAACAGGCATAAACCAGCGATAAACGCTATGATCAGCGCAATGGCCATCGATTCATTTGTAAAGCTGTCATAAATAGTCAAATACGGATACAGCAGATATGGGTAATGCGATGCCCCATAAGCAAAGAACGCGGTAAAGAATTGCCCCATCAATAAAATGAAAGCCCAACCGTAATGGCGTTTCTTCCAAATCAAGTACACTGTTCCCGCAAACAACAGGAACGATACGGCGAATACCCACCATAAATCGAGGATGCGTGCAAAATGCTCCGGATTATGGCCGCGCAGCTCGTAGATGATTCCAGTTGCTGTAATGATGGCAGGACCTGCCCAGATCAATGCATATTTGCGCATCAGTTCGTTGGCTTTCAAGTCGCCGGCTTTGGAAGAATACCAAGTCAGGAACACAGCTGAAATGTAAAGTACGGCCGTTAAACTCAAAACTACGATACTCCACATCAATGGGCTGGTAAATAGGGTCCAGTAATCCAGGTAAGGCTGGCCATTATCCATTTTGATGAACCCGCCTTCGGACATGGCCAATACCGGCGACAAAGCTGCCGGCAGCAATAGCCCGGACAAACCGTACATGTAGATGTATCCTCTATGGTTGATTTTTGCCCCGTAAGTCGCGAATGCGTAATAGGAACCGCGGATTGCCAGCAATATCAATGCAAGGCTCGCCGGAACCAGCAGCGTTGTGCCGTAATAAAACGCAGTCTGCGGGAAAAATCCGATAATCCCGACAAAGAAGAACACAAAGAATACGTTGGTGACTTCCCATACAGGTGACAGGTAACGTTGAATGATGCCTGTCAATATATGCTGTTTGCCGATAAATGAGCTATAGGCATTAAAGAAGCCGGCACCGAAATCAATCGATGCGACGATGACGTACAGGAACAAAAACAGCCAGAGAACGGAGATGCCGATAATTTCCAATGTCATTGTTCTTCACCGCCTTTAGCATTTTCACGTGCCGCCAATTCTTTTTCAACCGGATTGCGTCTATACATTCTGGACAAGACGACAACCGTTCCGATCCCGAGGATGATGTACAAACCAGCAAACAGGATAATCATCAAGTCCACTTGGCCGCTCGTGGTTGCCCCTTCACTGACTTTCATATGGCCTCTGAGTATCCAAGGCTGTCGTCCGACCTCTGTAAACCACCATCCTGCTTCAATGGCGATAAGCGCCAAAGGTCCTCCGGCTACAGTCAACCAGCGGAACCATTTAGCCTGGATAAATGTCCAGCCGCGCCAAGCGGCCACCACATAGACAAAGGAGAACAATGCCAACCACATGCCGATCATCACCATCGTATCAAATAGATAATGGATCCACAGCGGCGGTATTTCATCTTCCGGGAATTCATTGAGGCCAATTACTTCTGTAAACGGATTGCTGTGTGCCAAAATGCTCAAGGCATACGGGATTTTTATGGCGTACTTCGCTTCTTCCCCGTCCAACACACCGAAAAGAATCAATTCTGCTTCTTCTCCCGTTTCAAAATGCCATTCAGCAGCCGCCAATTTTTCCGGCTGGTACTCTGCTAAATATTTGCCTGAGAAATCCCCAATCAATGCCGTGGCAATGGCAAACACCAGCCCCAGTTTCATGGTGAGGAATAAGGCTTTCTTATGATAAATATGTGTCGAACCGCGCAGCATCCGGAATGCCGCGATCGAAGCCAGTAAAAATGCACTGGTCATGAAAGCAGTCGCCATGACGTGTGCCACTTTGGTCGGCACTGCCGGGCTGAACATAGCCAGCAGCGGGCTGACATTGACCATTTCACCGTTCAGCACTTCAAAACCTTGCGGCTGATTCATGAAGGCATTGACGATCGTAATGAAAACAGATGACGCTGCTGCACCCAGTGCAACTGGAATAAGCAATAGAAAATGTTTGCGTTGGTCTTCAAAGCGATCCCATGTATAAAGATAAATCCCCAGGAAAATAGCTTCAAAGAAAAATGCGAATACTTCCATGAACAACGGAAGGGCAATCACGTTCCCTGCCAGCTGCATAAAATTCGGCCATAATAGAGATAATTGCAGACCGATTGCCGTACCTGTCACAACACCTACTGCAACAGTAATGACGAATCCTCTGGCCCAACGGCGTGCCAGCAAAATGTAGTGATCGTCTTTTTTCTTAATGCCCACCCACTGGGCAATCATAATCATAAGAGGGACACCTACGCCGATCGTTGCGTAAAGAATGTGGAACGATAGAGTCAATAGCGTTAGGATGCGACTCAGAAAAGCCGGATCTTGAAAGTCCAATCTACTCGTCTCCTTTTTTATGCATTTGATTCACTGTTTCTATAGTTCCTATTGTACATCAAACCCTATTTCCAAAACGCCTCCCAAGCCTTGTTTTCCAGCCAAACTTTGAATAAGGTGTGACAAAGAAAGTAAAAAGAATTGTAATTTTTCTCAATTTTTAGTATTCTAAAGAGAACAATAAAAAAGGGTGATGCAGCATGAGAACAAAACGGAAAGTATTTGCATATATCACAAGAGGCGATGAAGAAAATCGCGAATTGCTGGTTTTCGAGTACAAAGGAGAACCGGAAGTCGGATTGCAGGTGCCGGGCGGTACAATCGAAGAAGGCGAACTGTTGATTGATGCCTTATACAGAGAAGTAAAAGAAGAAACAGGATTGCCAAGCGATGTTCTTGAATTCGTCGGGAAAATCCATAAGTATACCTACTATCCTGAGCATCAGGACAAAGCGTATGAACGGAACATCTTTCAATTTGAATACACAGGTGAACCGGTCGAACAATTTGAACACACCATTAAAAGCCATGGCCGTGACAATGGCATGACCTTGCTGTTCCGTTGGGAACCAATTAAGAACCTGCCGCAGCTTGCAGCAGAACAGGACAAAGCCATCGAACTCCTGTAAGCAAAGGATTACTTGACTTTATAAATATAAAAAGCTGGAAAACGGAGAGACACTCCATTTTCCAGCTTTTTATTTGCGGTCATGTTCCTTTAATGAATCAAGCGGGACATACATTTCAATATGGCTTGCCAGGTTTTCAAATACCGCCGGCAAGACGCCGCCGTATTCCCCATCCAAATTCAAGAGCACCCGTTCTTCTGTCGTCACTGTAATTTTACTGGCTTTCGCATAAATGACATGAGGGTCCGACAAATGCTCTCCCCGCAAAGCCAAAGAGGCAACACGGATAAACTCCGCCATATTGAGCTCTTTCAAAATCAGCAACGTGAATTTGCCGTCATTGATGCTGGCATCTGGTGCCAGTTTCTCAAATCCACCAACCGAATTGGTCAAACCGATTAAGAACATCATGGCACTGTCATCAAAAATCTGGCCATCGTATTCAATTTTGACGCGCGAAGACCGGATGGAAGGCAACATTTCGATGCCTTTCAAATAATAAGCCATTTGGCCAAGAACCGTTTTCAGTTTGCTTGGCACTTCATAAGTCAACTCGGTGATTCTTCCGCCGCCTGCAATATTGATGAAATACCGATCATCGTTCATCAAGCCGATATCCACTGGAATTGAATCCCCTTTGAGAATAATATCAACGGCCTTGTTGATATCACGTGGAATATGGACAGCGCGCGCAAAATCATTCGTCGTCCCCATCGGTATCAGGCCCACTTTCGGCCGCTTCTCAAATTTAGCAATCCCTGAAATGACTTCATTCAGTGTGCCATCTCCTCCGACGGCGATCACCAAATCAAAATTTCGTTCTACGGCAACTTTAGCAGCTTGTATCGCATCACCTTCACAAGTCGTTGCATGACAGGAAGTTTCGTATCCGGCCTGTTCCATTTTCTCCAGAACCTCGGGCAAATGCTTACGGAATAATTCACGGCCGGAAGTTGGATTGTATATTATGCGTGCACGTTTCATCAGATTCAGCCTTTCTGGACTTCCTATAAAAATAAGACAGGAAAAATTTGTGGACTCTTTGTTAACATTGTCCTGCAGGATGTCTGTCCTTTTTTGTGGACAGCGTCCCTTGTTTATTTTAAGGCCGTTTCAAATGCCTTGCGCAAATCTTCATAGACAATATTCCAAAACTCTTCGTTGTAAACAAAGCCATCTGAAATTTCACTAATGACCGTCTTCATGTGAAGGTCGTATTGCGGATCTCCCTTTTCAGGCAGAACCGATTTCTTCTCATCGACGAATTCCTGCACTTTAGATGCTCGCGGGCCCCAGTCTCCCAATACCTGGCCATCTTCCGACAGGAGGATGTATTTCGGAATGGAACGTCCTCCATTCGTTAAATAACGATCCATCAATTCCAAGTTTTCGTCACGGTATACACAATGGACATCCAAGTCAGCCGCATCCGCGATTTTCCGCAAGATGGCATTGTTCATCATGGCATCCCCGCACCAGTCTTCTGTAATGACCAGTACATGAGGCTTTTTCTCTTTCAGCAACGCCATGAATCCCGGATCCTCAGGCAATTCAAACTTTTCGTATATACTGTAAGACTTTTGTTGATTTGACTCCATTTGAGCCATATAACTTTCCAACGTAATGCCTTGTGCAAAATATTCCTGTTCGGTCATCATCTAATCACTTCTCCTTTGTCTGCTTTACTGGTGGCCAGCCGGGCGATAACCCCGTTTGGATCTTTTCCAAATCCATAATGAATTAAGAAAATTCCATTGACTGTAATTTCGCTTTATCCTCAGTTTACTGTTCTCCAGCAAAGTCTTCAAGGCTCAGATGCAGAAATAGCCTTTTCCAGCGCTTTATTCGAAGAATTAGCACGACACTCGTTTTAAAGACGACTCGGCCCCATGCTAAGTTCCCCAGAGCTATGGCCAGTCTAAATACTCATATTTTGTACCTGTAAATCGATAAAAAAAGAGCGGCCCTTTACGGACCGCCCTTTTACTAGTGGTATCTTTTATCGTTTTGCAATTTCTGCAAGAAGGATTTTATTGAGCAATGGCGGATTTGCCTGCCCTTTCGTCTGCTTCATGATCTGCCCGACAAGGAAACCGATCGCGCGGTCTTTGCCGTTTTTGAAGTCTTCAATCGATTGTGGGTTGTTGTCGAGTGCTGCTGTGACGAATTCACGCAATGTGTTTTCATCTGAGATTTGGACAAGCCCTTTCGCTTTGACGATATCGTTCGCGTCGCCGCCTTTTTCAATCAATTCCTTAAAGACTTTCTTGGCGATTTTAGATGAAATGGTGCCATCCGTAATCAATTTGATCATGCCAGCCAAACCTTCAGGAGTCAAAGCCGTATCTTCCAGCTCTTTTTGTTCAGCATTCAAGTAAGCTGATACTTCACCCATCAGCCAGTTCGAAGCCAGTTTGGCATCAGCGCCGGCAGCTACTGTCGCTTCAAAGAAATCGGAAATTGGTTTTGCCAATGTCAGAACCATAGCATCGTACGAAGACATGCCAAGCTCCGTAACATAGCGGGCTTTGCGGGCATCCGGCAATTCCGGAATTTCAGCACGGACGCGCTCCAGCCATTCATCATCAATGACAATGTCGACCAGATCCGGTTCCGGGAAGTAACGGTAATCATCAGATCCTTCTTTGATGCGCATCAACAAGGTTTTGCCTGTTGATTCGTCGTAGCGGCGTGTTTCCTGTTCGATGATCCCACCTGATAGCAGAACCTGCTCTTGGCGAATCTGTTCGTGCTCAATGCCTTTGCGGACGAAGTTGAATGAATTCAAGTTCTTCAATTCGGTCTTCGTGCCGAATTCATCCTGGCCGAACGGACGAAGCGAAATGTTCGCATCGCAACGCAGCGAACCTTCTTCCATGCGTACATCTGAAACACCTGTGTACTGAATGATTGCTTTGATTTTTTCCAGGTAAGCGTAAGCTTCGTCAGCTGTGCGGATATCAGGTTCCGAAACGATTTCGATCAACGGTGTCCCTTGGCGGTTAAAGTCGACCAAGGAATGGCCATTGCCGGTATGCGTCAGTTTCCCTGCATCTTCTTCCATGTGAAGGCGCGTGATGCCGATGCGTTTCTTCTCGCCTTTTACTTCGATTTCAATCCAGCCGTGTTCGCCGATTGGCTGATCGAATTGAGAAATCTGATAAGCCTTCGGGTTATCCGGGTAGAAATAGTTTTTCCGGTCGAATTTGGTATGGCGGGTAATTTGGCAGTTTAATGCAAGTGCAGCTTTCATTGCCCAATCCACTGCCGTTTTGTTGACGACTGGCAGAACGCCTGGATAACCAAGGTCAATCACGTTTGTGTTCGTGTTCGGCTCTGCGCCGAAATGAGCCGGTGCAGGAGAGAACATTTTGGATTCTGTTTTAAGTTCTACATGGACTTCAAGTCCGATGATCGTTTCAAAGTTCATTTTGCTGCTCCCTCCCATGTTTGAGGAGTTTTTTTATGGAAATCGGTCGCTTGCTCAAAAACATCAGCCACACGATATACGGTTTCTTCGTCGAAATATTTCCCGATGATCTGCAAGCCAAGCGGCAAGCCGTTGTCGAATCCACAAGGAACGGAAATGGCAGGTACGCCAGCCAAGTTTACTGGAATCGTTAAAATATCATTGGCATACATCGTCAATGGATCGTCGATGATTTCACCGATTTTAAACGCCGGTGTTGGCGTTGTCGGACCGATGATGACATCGTATTTTTCAAAAGCATCATCAAAGTCTTTTTTGATCAGCGTACGGACTTTTTGTGCTTTTTTGTAATATGCATCGTAATAGCCTGAGCTTAATGCATAAGTGCCAAGCATAATGCGGCGCTTGACTTCATCGCCAAAGCCTTCAGAACGGGTATTCATGTAAAACTCCAGCAGGCTTCCGGCTTTTTCCGTGCGGTAGCCATAACGGATGCCGTCAAAGCGGGAAAGATTGGAAGATGCTTCAGAAGAAGCCAATAGATAGTAAGTCGCCAACGCGTATTTCGAATGAGGAAGTGAAATCTCTTCACAGATGGCGCCTCTTTCTTCAAGCACTTTCAAAGCGTCAAGAGCAGCTTGTTTTGCAGCTTCGCCGACACCTTCACCAAAATACTCTTTTGGAACACCAATGCGCAGTCCCGTAATGTCGCCTGTCAAGGCAGCAGCAAAATCCGGAACTTCCACATTGGCAGAAGTTGAATCCTTGTCATCATGCCCTGAAATGGCATTCAACAATAAAGCATTATCTTTAACGGTTCTTGTGATCGGACCGATTTGATCCAACGAAGAAGCGTAAGCGATCAAGCCAAAGCGCGAAACACGGCCATAAGTCGGTTTCATGCCAACTACACCACAGAATGCAGCAGGCTGCCGGATCGATCCGCCGGTATCTGATCCCAGAGTGAATGGTACTTCTCCAGCAGCGACTGCAGCAGCAGAACCGCCTGAAGAACCGCCTGGCACTGTTTCAAGATCCCATGGGTTTTTCGTTTTCTTGTAATACGAGTTTTCATTGGAAGAACCCATTGCGAATTCATCCATATTCAATTTCCCGACAGTCACCATTCCAGCTTCTTTCAATTTTTCTACAACCGTTGCGTTATAGATTGGATTGAAACCTTCTAGAATACGGCTGGAAGCTGTTGTTTCCAAGCCTTCTGTTACAATATTGTCTTTTACTCCAATCGGCAAACCAAATAACGGCCCGCGTTCAGCAAAAGGCACTTTGTCCATTTCTGCGGCCTGTTCGGTTGCGCGTTCTTTGTTCAATGCAAGAAATGCATCCACTTTTGGTTCAAGAGCTTCGATGCGGTCAAACGCCTGTTGCGTCATTTCAGCAATCGTCGTTTCTTTTGTATGTATCATTTCCTGCAATTCTGCAGCTGTTTTATCCACTAATGACATCTATGGTTCCTCCTTCCGGTTATTCCAGGATTGTTGGGACTTTTACTTGTCCGCCTTCATGTTCTTTTACGTTTTTCAACATCAATTCGCGGTCCAATCCAGGGATGGATTTGTCTTCGCGCAATACATTGACCATCTGCAAGACATGAGTGGTCGGCTCGACGTTTTCTGTATCCAGTTCATTCAGCAACTCCATTGCATTCGTAATTGCTTCCAATTGATCTGCAAAATGCTCCGCTTCTTCATCAGTAATTGCCAATCTCGCCAAATGAGCGACTTCGATTACTTCTTCTTTAGTCATTTTCGCCATTTTTCTACACCTCCGGATTCAGTAAACATACGCTATATCATAACATTTTTCTAAAAAAATGAATAGGGACAGCCGCATGGCCATCCCCGTTTTCATGCAATTTATTCGTAAATGTGAACAAATGGTTCGGTTTCTCCTGCTTTTCGCAAGACCAACGCTTCTGGTCCGTTGGTAGAGGTTACACTGACTTCGATCAGTACGTTTTCAGGGAAATGATCCACGACCAGTCCCGTGACATATTGTGTAAATCCGATCACTTCGGCAGCGCCATAGAATTGGATTGGGATTTCAATCTTTAATTCTTTCAATTGGTTTTCCTGATAATGACCAGTACCGATGACACTGGTGAAATTGGAAAAGTAGATTTCAACGTCCTGCTTGAAGTTGCGGAATGCCGTATCGATATCACGGTAACGTTCATCCGAACCGGAAGTAGGAAACAACACGTTGTTTTCGTTTACTGCGTTCCAGCCGGCAATAGCTTGTTCGCCTCCCGGGGCAGCACCATATGAGAAGTAGGTTCCGGGCACCATAGTATTTCGCGAGTTTTGTTTAAAGAGACCCACTACAATTGGAACGTCTCCCAAACCTTCTTTTTCACGCAGGCGCTTGACGATTTCATCAGCCATGCGCTTGCCTTCTTTCTCAATCTGCTCTTGTGGAATTTCCTCTTCATAGGCGATATCGTTTTCCGAACTGTAGTAAACCGAGTTCAATGCAAGCCCGACCGAAATTCCGCCGAGCCTTATGGTGTCTTCTTTTGTCTTCACCAAATAATTCTGTTCAATGACATGGGCAAGGATTTCCGCAGGCGGACGTTCGCCTGCTTTCTTTTGCTCACCTGAGCGGCCGTCTGCAGGATTCAACCCCGCCGGATTGTCTTTGCTCGTACGCTGCAGCCAAGAAGTCACATCTTCATCAGTGATCATTTGGCCTTCCTGAAAATAATAATCGTCAGGAGAAAATTGCTTCTGCGACAAACGCAGCAACCCGTTTTCGGTTTCGGCAATATCATAGCGGGAGTTCAGCCGATTAACGATTTTCCCTCTTGTAGCGCTTTCCTTATATGGCAGAAGTGTACGGTAAAACTGATCGTCCAACTGCATGCTTGGAATAATGGCCGTCTCGACTTCTTCTTTTTCATTTATCACTTCCGCTTCCTCATCAGTCCCGGAAGGAACACATCCCGTTAACAGCAGCAAGCTGATCGGAATCCACCATATGCGTTTCATCTTAAAATCCCCTTATTTATTCAATT
Source organism: Planococcus sp. APC 3900 (assembly GCF_030407735.1). Classification (NCBI taxonomy): domain Bacteria; kingdom Bacillati; phylum Bacillota; class Bacilli; order Caryophanales; family Caryophanaceae; genus Planococcus; species Planococcus sp. APC 3900. The sequence goes on from NZ_JASDCT010000010.1 coordinate 58,045, forward strand.
CCTCAATGAGACGTTCTTCGTCCCAAATGGCCACCTTCAGCTCGAGTGCTTTGTCGAGCTTGGAGCCCGCCTCTTCACCGGCAATCAGCAAATCGGTTTTCTTGCTGACGCTTCCTGACAGTTTGCCGCCGAGCGCTTCAATCTGTGCGCTGGCTTCCTGTCGCGTCATTTGTTCCAATTTGCCAGTCAAAACGATTTTCTTGCCTGCGAAAGCATTGGCGCCTGCCTCTACGCGGATGCGTGTGCCGGTGTATGTTAAGTTGACGCCTGTCTCGCGCAAACGTTCCATCAATGCGCGAACTTCTTCATTATCAAAATACGCGACAATGGAATCGGCCATCTTTTCGCCAATTTCATGGATTTCAACCAGTTCTTCCTTGGACGCTGCCATCAGCTGTCCCATGGTTCCGTAATGCTCGGATAAAATGCGGGCTCCTCTTTCGCCTACATGGCGGATGCCCAAACCGAACAACAGCTTCTCCATTGAGTTGCTTCTGGAAGCATCGATCGCCGCAATCAGGTTGGAAGCTGACTTATCGCCCATGCGATCCAACTCAAGCAATTGGTCCTTGGTCAGTTTATAGATGTCGGAAATATCCCGGATCAGGCTTTCCCGGTATAATTGCTCAATCACTTTTTCGCCCAGCCCGTCAATATTCATGGCATTGCGGGATACAAAATGAATCAGCCCTTCCGTTATTTGTGCAGGGCATTGCGGATTGACGCACCTAAGGGCTACTTCTCCTTCAATACGGACAAGCTCGCTGTCACAGGCCGGACAGTTTTCGGGCATCTCAAAAGGAAGTTCTTCTCCTGTCCGCTGCTCAACGATAGCCGAAACCACTTCTGGGATTATATCTCCCGCTTTTCGGATAATGACTTTGTCGCCGATGCGAATATCTTTTTCCTTAATTAGATCTTCGTTGTGCAATGAAGCCCGTTGGACAGTCGTTCCTGCAACAGCTACCGGATCCAGTATGGCTGTCGGCGTAACGACACCTGTCCGTCCGACACTCAATTCAATGTCGCGGACAATGGTCATGACTTCTTCTGCAGGAAATTTATAAGCAGTGGCCCATTTCGGGCTTTTCGCTGTAAATCCAAGGTCCTGCTGATGAAGAAAACGATTGACTTTGATGACGATGCCGTCAATTTCATAAGACAGCTTGGTCCGGCTTTCTGTCCATTTCTCGATATAAGCCAAAACTTCTTCCACAGTTGAGCACACTTGGCGCTCCTGATTGGTCTTGAATCCGAGCTCACTCAGGTAATTGAGCGATTCATCATGTTCAGTCAAACCATAGGTCTCTCCGTCTCCTCCGATTCCGTAGATGAAGACGTCGAGATTGCGGCTTGCTGCAATTTTCGGGTCCAACTGGCGCAGTGAACCTGCTGCCGCATTGCGCGGATTGGCAAACAGCTCTTCACCGCGTTCTCCCCGCTGCTCATTCAAAGCATGGAAGGATTTTTTCGGCATGAAAACTTCGCCGCGCACTTCAAGCGTCACCGGCTGCTTTAATTTTAAAGGAATTGCACGGATCGTCCGCAGATTGACGGTTATGTCTTCACCGATACGGCCGTCTCCGCGTGTTGCGCCTTTGACGAATTTACCGTCTTCATACATCAGCGACACGGCAAGTCCATCAATTTTCAGTTCACAGACATATTCGATTCCGTTTCCAGCTCCACTGCGCACCCGTTTATCGAATTCACGCAGATCCTCTTCGCCGAAGACGTTCGATAAACTCAACATCGGCCGCTCATGCGTCACTTTGTCGAAATTGGAAATCGGCGTTCCGCCGACGCGCTGTGTCGGCGAATCCGGAAAAATCAAATCGGGATACAGTGTTTCCAAGTCGATCAATTCATTCAGCAATTGATCATAGATGGCATCCGGTACAGCCGGCTTATCCAATACGTAATAAGCATGGCCATAGTTCCGGAGCAGTTCGTTCAGTTCATTTACACGTTCTTCCGCTTTTATGCGATCCATAGGGTTTCCTCCCGATTATACTTTTTCAATCGGCGCAAATTTGGCCAATAGGCGTTTGATGCCGACAGGGCTTGGGAAAGCGATATCCAGTTCCATTTGTTCGCCTTCGCCTTTGACGCTGACGACCATGCCGGTGCCCCATTTTTTATGTTTCGCTTTATCGCCTGTTTGCCAACCGTGCTTATCGCCACCCGATTGCTGGTAGGCAGGACGCGATACAGCGAGACGCTTCGGTGCCTGCTTATAGCTGGTCGCAGCTCCGGCCCGGTGATGGGCTGTCGTTTGTTCAATCAGTTCCTCCGAAATCTCCGAGATGAATCGGGACGGCATATTGTAATTGCTTTTCCCGAATAGCGTGCGGGAAGACGCATGCGTCAAATACAGCCGTTTCTCAGCACGGGTGATGCCGACATAAGCCAGGCGCCGCTCTTCCTCCAATTCCTCGTCGTCATTATTTGACCGTGAATGCGGAAAAACGTTTTCTTCCAGGCCGATGATGAAGACCACAGGGAATTCCAATCCTTTCGCTGCGTGCATCGTCATCAAAATGATCGGACCGTCTGCATCTTCCTCGTCATCCAAGGAATCGATATCTGAAATCAATGCCAAATCTGTCAGAAAGGCAACCAGTGATTTATCATCGCTTTGTTTTTCAAATGCTTTTGTCACCGACAGGAACTCTTCCAGGTTTTCAAGGCGGCTTTCGCCTTCAATCGTTTTGTCGATTTGCAGCATGTGCCGGTAGCCTGATTTTTTCAGCACTTCCTCCACCAATTCCGTTACCGACAAATACTCCTGCATTTGCGTAAAGCTGTCGATCATCGTGCGGAACTCGAGGGCGGTCTGTGCCGTTTTAGGGGTCAGCCCCATAAAATCGGCTTCCTGCAAAGCATCCATGATGGTGCGGTCCTGTTCAATCGCAAAACGCGCCATCTTCTCAAAAGAAGTCGCCCCAATGCCACGCTTCGGTTCATTGATGACACGGGCCAATGACAAATCATCGTCATTATTGGCAATCAACCGCAAATACGCCAGCAAGTCTTTGATTTCCTTGCGGTCGTAGAACTTCGTTCCACCGACGATGGTATAGGACATATTCGATTTGACGAACATCTCCTCCATGATACGGGATTGTGCGTTGGTCCGGTAAAGGATTGCAAAATCCGAAGTCTTATAATGTTCTTCATCCATCAATTTCTGTATCGTCTGCACGACAAACTGTGCTTCCTGGCGCTCGTCTCCCGCTTTATGCAAAGTGATTGCCGGGCCTTCATCGTTGTCGGTGCGCAACTCTTTCGGATAACGGCTGGTGTTCTTCTGGATCACGTCGTTTGCTGCTTGCAGAATGCGCTTAGTCGAGCGGTAATTCTGCTCGAGCATGATTACTTTGGCATTCGGGTAATCTTTTTCAAATGACAGGATGTTGGTGATATCCGCTCCGCGCCAGCGATAGATCGACTGATCCGAATCCCCGACCACGCAAATATTCTTGAATTTGCTGGCCAACTTCTGGACCAATTGGTATTGGGCATTGTTGGTATCCTGGTATTCATCGACGTGGATGTAATGGAATTTATTCTGGTAATATTCCAGCACTTCCGGGACCGTATTGAATAAATTCAACGTCGTCATAATCAGATCGTCAAAATCGAGCGATTGGTTTTTCTTCAGGCGTTTTTCGTAAGCCAGATAAACTTCAGAAACCGTCTTTTCATACGGATTGAACTGATTCATGTCAGCTGCAAATTGCGCCGCATCGATGCATTCGTTTTTCGCCGATGAAATGGCATTCAGCATCGTCCGAGGTTCATATTGTTTCGGATCCAGGTTCTGCTGTTTCAAGACATTCTTGATGACTGTCAGTTGGTCGGTCGTATCCAGAATCGAGAAATTCTTTGACATGCCCATGCGGTCGATATCGCGACGCAGAATCCGTACGCACATCGAGTGGAACGTTGAAGCCCACATGCGCTGCCCTGTTCCATGCCCCAGCAATCCATCAATGCGGTTCCGCATTTCGCGCGCTGCTTTATTGGTGAAAGTAATCGCCAGGATATTGGATGGGTAAACTTGTTTTTCCAGCACCAAATAAGCGATGCGATGTGTCAGCACGCGTGTTTTCCCTGAGCCTGCACCCGCCATGATCAATAGGGGGCCTTCAGTCGTTTTGACCGCTTCCGCTTGTTCCGGGTTCATTCCGTTCAGTAAGTTCTTCGTTATTAATTCCATTGTGCACCACCTCGAACATTCGTTCTTATTATTATAGCGATTAGTCAGCCGTTTCCGCAACTGCCTCTACGGTTTCAATCGCTTTTTCGATGTTTTCATAAATGATATTGCCGACGACGATGGTATCAGCAGCAGCAAGTGCTGCTCTCGCCTTATCAGCTGAATCGATTCCGCCTCCGTAAAACAAACGGGTTTCGTCCAGAACTTCTTTCACTTTTCCTGCCAGTTCCATATCGCCGTAAATGCCGCTGTACTCCAGATAAAAAATGGGCAGCCGGAAAAAATGTTCGGCCAGCCGGGCATAAGCCACGACATCATCCGCCGATAAATCCGTTTTGGCTCCGGTCAGTTTGGCGGCTTTACAGTCCGCATTCAAAATGCAATAGCCTTCCGCCACCATTTCGTCCCATTCCAATATCTCACCGTATTCTTTAATAGCTTGATGATGGAAACCTTTGATCCACTGCGGATCATCACTGTTAAGCACCGTCGGGATGAAATAGTAATCAAAGCCGGGCGCGACAGAATCAATTGTCGACACTTCCATAACGATCGGCAGATTATAAATTTGTATGCGTTCCGTCAATTCAAGGACATTGTCGAGTGTGACATTATCACTGCCGCCAATCAAGATGGCATCGGTCCCGGATCTGCAAATTCGTTCCAAATGTCCATCCGTAATCTCTTTAGCCGGATCTAATTTAAAGACATGCCGCCATGTTTTGAAGTCCATTTAATTTCACCTGACTTTACATCGATTATCATCTATTTATTATAACAAAAAAACCGAACAGAGTCGGTTCTCTGTTCAGTCTTTTGGAAGTTCAAACGGTTTTTCGTCGGGATACAGGCGCCCAAGCATTTCATCATAGCCATCATTTCCGTAGTTAAGGCAACGGCGGACACGTGAAATAGTCGCGGTACTGGCACCCGTTTCATTCTTGATTTTTTCGTATGTTTTTTTCATACGAAGCATATGTGCTACTTCCAAACGCTGTGACAGCGATTGAATTTCACTGATTGTGCATAGATCATCGAAAAAGCGGTAAGCTTCTTCCTTATCCTTCAAAGCCAGGATCGCTTCAATCAGCTGATCTGTCTGATGGCCTCTGATTTTATCAACTTGCATGCAGCTTCATCATCCTTTCATTGCTACGAACATCAAGGCGTATAGCTGACGGACTGTTCCATACCGGGTGCAGTCGGAACAACATGGAACCAGGTTTTCCCCGGCACCAATTTCACCGTCTCACCGTCTTCTGTCGGTACGGGCATCCCGTCTATCGAACTCCATTCTATTTCACGGACGCCGCCCGCCTGGAACAACAGCGCTTTTCCACCGTTTTCCAGATCAATTGACTGGCGCCCTTCAGAATCGACAGTTTCGTGCGGCGCTTCAAAAACCAAAACATTTGAGACTTTCACTGTTTCCAAGGTCTCTTTATCGGTTGTCCGTACGCCACCGGACGATCGGCTGTATAGATGTGACTTGCTGTCATATGTATACTCATTGAAAAACAACTCGTTTGTCCCGTACGCTACGCTTACCGAAAGAGCCTGTTCCTTAAGTTTAGCATTTTCCGCCGAGTCATAGAAATAATAAGGTGATTTCCATCTGTATTCAGTTGAAGCCTGCACATTCCCCATGGCTGTTTCGATATTTTCCGCAGTGATATAAGAGTTATGGGGAGCAACACGATCGCTTGACCGCTGAAACAAAGTGCCATCATGTTGAATGCCATTCACGTGGTCAACCACCCCAGATTCCAGCATCACTTGAGCAGCGGGGCTGTAGCCATGAGCAACAAAAAAAGCATCAGAAGCAGCTGCCAACTCAACAAAATACTCCCTTGCACTGCGGATGGGACCAATGGTTTCCGGAAAATCACTTTGGTACAAAGCCAAAAACCGGGTGATGTCGTATTCTGCAATCATTTCAAAAACCATATCCGCTTCACCCAATCCGGTTTGCGGACGGGCATCCGGATGATTATTGATGACTGCCATGACCGTTCGGCGATTGGTCGGAGGAGTCGCTTTTTCACCAGTGTATGGGGCAATTGTCAATGAGTTCTCCACCGGTGGCTGCTCTTCCGGGTCTTCTTTCATGATTATCCAAAAACCTGCAGCAAATACAGCGAGCACCAGTAAAATAAGCATTGCAAAAATCCAATTCTTCATATCATTACCTCATGAACGCCGGAAACAGGATCTTTTTATTCATGACATCGTAAATGCCTTTTTGTGTCACGCGGACATATGGCAGATGAGTCGCCTGCAAAAACAGCAAGGTATAAACAGCATCGCCATGCTTGTAGCCGCGTTCTTTCAATGCTTTCTTCAAGGCCTGTTCCTGGACGATCAATTGTTCCATCGGCAAATCCGACATCACTCCGCCATAGGGCAGCGGCAGAGATTCTATAATCTCTCCATTTTCCGTCAGGATGATGCCGCCTTTCAGGCGTTTCAATTCATTGAAGGCAATCCACATATCTTCACGATTTTTGCCGATCAGGATAATATCGCCCGTCGTCGTATAGGAAGATGCGAACCCATCAAGTCCCGGTGCGAAACCTTTAATCAATGTATTGACGCGCCATTTGCCTTTTTTATCGATCAGCATTAAAAAGCTTTCATCATGTGTTTTTGATAAATTGGAGTCATGCGTGTCAACACTGACAGAATAGGGTTTCGTGATGACATCATTGACCATTTCAATACCGAAAGGCATCGAAAACTGGAAGTCGTCATCCGTCAGTTCATAGTCGATTTCAAGATCCGGAAAAATCGACCAATCGATATCTGGTAAAGACAGGACTTTTTCTCCGTCTTTCTTCAGCCAAACCCCTTTTGAAATAACACCTGAAGGGACCGGATTTTCTAATGTATCAAGAATGTTCAAGTTGGCGTAACGGCCTGTCGCAATCAATCCGTGGAGGCTTGTTACGTTGTAATAACGGGCGACATTATAAGATGCCATCATATAGGCGTCGATCGCCGGTACACCGGCCTCCAGGGCGATTTTGATGCACAGGTCCATGACACCATCCAAATGAAAGGCTGGCGTTGAACCGTCTGTCGTCATCATCAATTTATCGAAGACGTTCAACTCGCGCTCGACAATCCCTTTCAGCAAATGCGGAAGATCCGGCCGAATGGAAGAGTGGCGGAGTGTGACTCCATAGCCATGAAGCAGGCGCATTTCCACTTCATCCACAGTCATCGCTTCATGGTCGCCATCTGCTCCAAGCAGCCGCATGCGAGCCAATGTTTTCTCTGACGCACCTGGGAAATGCCCTTCAATTTTTTTCAGCCCCATTTTGGCTTTTTGGATCCAGTACAGCATCTGGTCGTCACCCGCCATCAGTTTCGGCCAGCCCGTCAATTCGCCGCCGAGCAATACATCTTGGCGATCCAGCCATTCGCCCACTGATTTGGAAGTGAATAATCGGTCTTCCTCATTCAACTCTGTCTGGGAATCAAAACGCGTCCACCAATAAAAACTGAACGGCAATTCCGCCATCTGGTCCAACAATGAAAACGCTTTCTCATTTTCCAATGCTAAAAAAAGCGTGAGGTTATCGGAAAGGAACATCGTCGTTCCGCCCTGTGCCGCATGATCGGCAAAGCTTATGGGATTGTATAACTGTGAAGGATGGACATGAGGTTCTATGTATCCAGGAACGATGTATTTGCCGGTCATATCTGCTACTTCCGTCGAAGCATCCACTTTCGGCATTTCTTTTCCTGCATAGACGATACGATCATCAGCAATCCATATATTTCCTGTCATCCATTTCTTAAAAATTCCATGAAGATATGTTGCGTTTGTCAAAACGAGATCCGGCGCTGTTTCTTTTGTAACAATTTTCAACTGTTTGCGAATCTCTGTATTTTTCCATAGAGGATTAACCATTTGCCGGCACCTTCTTTCTACAAGTTCAATACTTAATATAGTAGCATAATTATGCACGCAATTACAGGTTTTGCCTGCAAAAACACGAACATTCTGATTAAATCCGGACACAAAAAATCCACGCAGAATGCGTGGATCTTAGAAATTCATTATTTTTCAACAGGATCGCTGAATGGTTTTAAGACATCTGTTTTTTCTTCTTCCTGGAAAGTCAAAACGTCTGCAACCGAATCATAAGATTCGCCGTAGAACTGTTCGTCTTTATAGGTATGGATATCCTGATACATTTTCTTCATGCCTTCGAAAATCTCTTCTTCTGTTTCTCCCCCCGGAGTCCAGTAAAGGATTTCCATTGAATTTTCTTCCCCCGTCGCCAAAGAACGACGGCAATATCCAATCGATGATGCGTGTTCGAATCCTTCGCGCGCATAAAAACGCAGGCGTTTTTCCGTGTCAGTGTCTTCGTAATTGACCGGTTCTACTTCAAGGATGATCGGTTTGTTTTTATCCTTCAACATTTGAAGCGTCTTTTTGCCAAGTCCCATGCCGCGTGATTCTTTTGATACGAATAAATAATCGACAAACGTGAAATTCGGGAATTCCGCATACATCAAGACATGATAAGGGCCCTCATCTTTGTAATAGACGCTGCCTTTTTCCTTTAATAACGTATCCATATGCTCTTTTGATTTCATTTCTTCGACTGGAAAATACTGATTTAATTTTTCATACCAATTCATAATTTGTCTCCCTTCAAATTTAGGTGCCCTGCTGATTTTGTTTCTGGGGTCGTAATGGGTTTGCCATTCTGGAGTTTAAATAGAGGTAAACGTGGGCTGTTGAAAATCCTCAACTTTACTTTTATCACCTAAGGACAGGCAATAAAAAAAATGACACATCTTCTTGTCGAATTTGTGTCACCTAAAATTATATCATATAATAAATCATTATGCACGCCATCCGATGTCCGTTCGGTAGAAAAAGCCATCCCAAGGCAGGCTGTCCAGTTGTTCATACACTTTGTCCTGAGCGCCCCGGATAGAAGGCCCACTCGCTGAAACGAGCAGCACACGCCCTCCATTGCCGGCATATCCACCGTTCAAACGCTTCGTGCCTGCATGTGTCACTTCAACGCCGGAAAGCTTTGATAGGTCAGGCAAAGGAGTGCCTTTTTCGACTGTTTCCGGATAGCCCTCCGCTGCAATGACTACACCAAGCACTGCCTGATCATCCCATTCCAACTCGGCCGGCTTTCCGCTCAAAATCGCAGCCATAAAGAGACCAAAGTCAGATTTCATGCGCGGCAGGACCACCTGCGTTTCCGGATCTCCAAAACGCGCGTTGAATTCGATGACTTTTGGGCCTTGTTTGGTCAAAATGACTCCAGTATAAAGAATGCCATTAAAAGGCGTCCCTTCCGATGCCATTGCCTGGACTGCCGGTTCCACAATTTTTGTGAAAGTCTCATCGACAATTTCCTGTGATATTTGAGGAACAGGCGAGTAGGCACCCATGCCGCCGGTATTCGGTCCACGGTCTCCATCAAATGCCCGCTTATGGTCCTGCGAAATGACCATCGGATAAATCCGGCCAGCCTGGACAAATGACATGAACGAAAACTCTTCGCCATCCAAAAATTCTTCAATGACCACTTTGGATCCCGATTCGCCGAACTTCTGCCCTTCCAGCATGTCATTGACAGCAGAAACAGCCTCTTCCTCCGTTACCGCCACAACGACTCCTTTACCGGCTGCCAGACCATCTGCTTTAATGACAATCGGTGCTCCGTGCTGACGGATAAAAGCGATGGCTGGAGCAACTTCTGTAAAAGTTTCATAGCCAGCAGTCGGAATGCTGTATTTCTCCATCAATTCTTTCGCGAAAGCTTTGCTGCCTTCAATTTGTGCAGCTTGTTTGGATGGACCGAAAATGCGCAGCCCTTTGGCTTCAAAAAAGTCGACGATGCCTTCTGACAATGGCTGTTCAGGACCAACAAAACTGAAGTCCACTCCTTGCTGTTGAGCAAAGTCCGCCAGACCGGCAAAATCCATTTCATCGATTGCCGCTATTTCAGCGTCTTCCTGCATCCCATCATTTCCAGGAGCTGCAAAAACTTTCGTGACCGACGGGGATTTCGAGAACTGCCGGACAATGGCATGTTCCCTTCCGCCTCTTCCAATAACCAATACCTTCATTTTGCTCCACCTCGATTAATGTTTGAAATGACGGACGCCTGTAAAGACCATGGCAATCCCGTATTCGTTCGCTTTATCGATCGAATCCTGATCTTTCTTGGATCCGCCCGGTTGGATGATGGCTTTAATGCCTGCTTGTGCAGCAGCTTCCACTGTATCGTTCATCGGGAAGAATGCGTCTGATGCCATGATGGCTCCTTGAGCTGCTTCGCCCGCCTGCTCCAACGCAATTTTAGCCGATCCTACGCGGTTCATTTGGCCCGCACCGATCCCTAATGTCATCTCCGAATTGCAGACGACGATGGCATTCGATTTAACATGCTTCACAACACTCCAACCAAGCTTTAGCGCTTCAAGCTCTGCTGCTGTCGGCTGGCGTTCTGTTGCGATGTGGATATCTGCATCATCATATCCGTAGACATCCGGCTGTTGGATCAACAAGCCGCCTTCAACGGTAACGGTGTTCCATTTGTCTGTGGTTTGGCTATAGAATGGAATCGTCAAAAGACGGATGTTCTTCTTTTGTGTCAGCAATTCGATGGCTTCATCTGAAAATGCTGGAGCGATGATGATTTCAAGGAAGATCGTCGCCAATTGCTTGGCTGTCTCTGCATCCACTTCACGGTTCAATGCCACAATCCCGCCAAAAATGGAAGTTGAGTCGGCTTCGTAAGCTTTTGTGAAAGCATTTGCAATCGTTTCGCCTGTACCGACGCCGCATGGGTTCATGTGTTTGACAGCGACTGCTGCAGGCATCTTGAATTCTTTAATGATTTGAAGAGCAGCATTGGCATCCTGGATATTGTTATAGGAAAGCTCTTTGCCATGCAATTGGTCGGCATTGGCAATTGAAAAATCCGATCCAAGCGGGCTGCGGTAGAAAGCGGCTTTTTGGTGAGGGTTTTCCCCGTAGCGAAGCGTTTGGGACAATTCATAAGTAAGCGTCAATTGATCCGGGTATTCTTCGCCCGTCAGGTCAGTCAAATAGTTGGAGATATAAGAATCATAAGCGGCTGTATGGCGGAAAACTTTCGCTGCCAATCGGCGCCGCGTTTCAGGTGTGGTTTGACCATTATGTAATTCAATCAATACTGCTTCATAATCGGTTGCATCGACAATAACAGTGACGTAAGCATGATTTTTTGCAGCAGAACGCAGCATCGTCGGTCCGCCGATATCAATGTTTTCAATTGCATCATCCACAGTGACATCCGGTTTGGCGATCGTTTCACGAAATGGGTACAGGTTGACACAGACGATGTCAATCGGTGAAATGCCGTTTTCAGCCATTTGTTTTTGGTGATCGGCATCATCGTGTTTGGCCAACAATCCACCGTGTACAAGAGGGTGCAAGGTTTTTACACGGCCTCCCAAAATTTCAGGAAACTTAGTGATTTCATCTACTGCAGTGATGGAAACCCCATTCTCTTCAAGAAACTTCTTCGTTCCCCCTGTCGATAAAAGTTCGTAGCCCATCTTTTCCAATTCTTGTGCAAATTCCAATATCCCGGATTTATCCGATACGCTGAGTAATGCTCTTTTTTTCACAAATAGTCCTCCTATAGATTAAGACCGACAATTTTACCGGTCGAATAATTGCTGCAAAGTTGCAGGATATAATTCATGTTCAATCTGATGGATCTGTTGCTCGACTTCATCACGCCCACGTCCTGCAACCAGGAATGACTGCTGCGTAATGATGCTGCCTGTATCCATGCCGGCATCCACGAAATGTACAGTAACGCCTGCTCTTTCCGCACCTGCTGCCAATGTTTGGCCAATGGCATCTTTCCCCGGAAACGCCGGAAGCACAGAGGGATGAATATTGACGATGCGGTTCTCATAAGCTGCCAGCAGAACTGGACCGATCAAGCGCATGTAACCGGCCAAAACGATCCATTCCACTCCGAGCTCCTGCAGTTTTTCTTTCAGCATCTGCTCGTAAAGCTGCTTGGATTCAAACTCAGACGGCTTAAAAGCGAAAGACGCCACTCCTGCCTTGCGTGCACGTTCTATTACATAAGCTTGTGGCTTATCGGTCACAGCAAGCACCAATTCCGCCTGCAGACTGCCGCCGGCAATAGCGTCGGCAATGGCTTGGAAATTAGAACCGTTTCCTGACGCAAAGATAGCAATTTTCGGTTTAGTGCTCATCCAATGTGCCGTCCTGTTCACCTTGGAATTGAACGCCTGCCGTTTTTGAGACGCGGCCGATAGGGAAAGCCTGCTCACCATTCTCCCGAGCTGTTTTCAGCACCTGTTCCGCATCTTCTGGATCAACCGCCAGAACAAAACCGATGCCCATATTGAAGACCGAATACAGATCGCGGTCCGCAAGTTCCCCTTTTTCCTTCAATAGGGTGAAAATATCAAGAACCGGCCAGCTGCCGATCGTGATTTCTGCACCTAATCCTTCCGGCATCATCCGCGGGATGTTCTCGATAAAGCCACCGCCTGTCACATGGGCCATGCCATGAATGCCGGTTTCGTTGCTGATGGCAGCTACTGCTTTTGCGTATATTTTAGTTGGCGTCAACAGTGCGCCACCAATTGGACCAAGTGATTCAAAGCCTTCAACCGTTTGTTCAAGCGTAAAGTTGTTTTGTTCGAAAACGATCTGGCGAACCAGCGAATAGCCGTTGGAATGGATACCACTGGAAGCAAGGCCGATCAGGACATCACCCGCAGTGATTTTTTCTCCTGTGACGATTTTGGATTTCTCCGCAGCCCCTACCGCAAAACCGGCGATATCGTATTCGTCTTCTTCATAGAGCCCAGGCATTTCAGCAGTTTCCCCGCCGATCAATGCAGCACCGGCCTGGACACAGCCGTCCGCTACACCTTTGACGATTTGTTCTATCTTTTCAGGAACCGCTTTGCCGACTGCGATATAGTCAAGGAAAAATAAAGGTTCCGCACCTTGTGCAACAATGTCATTAACGCACATGGCGACACAATCGATGCCGATTGTATCGTGGCGGTCCGCCATGAATGCCAGCTTCAGTTTCGTGCCGACGCCGTCCGTTCCGGAAACAAGAACCGGTTCTTTCAAATTCAGCTCAGATAAATCGAACATGCCGCCGAAGCCCCCAAATGCACCCAGCATTCCTTTGCGTGCTGTCCGCTCCACATGGGATTTCATGCGGTTGACCGCTTCGTAGCCTGCTTCGATATTGACGCCTGCTTTTTCATATGCTTTTGACACACCGGTTCCCCCTTATTTCACTTTTTCTTTTTCATGCGGCAACACTGTATCCGGATAAATATTGGTTGGGTATTCCCCTGTAAAACAAGCGAGGCAGTGTCCGCATTTCGAACCGGGATCTGTTCGCCCGATGTTTTGGACCATGCCATCCACCGACAGGAATGTCAGTGAATCCGCTCCGATAATTTCACGCATTTCTTCTACCGTATTGTTGGCGGCAATCAATTCGCCTGCCGTGCTGATATCAATGCCGTAAAAACATGGATTCTTGATGGGCGGTGAACTGATGACAACGTGTACTTCCGTGGCGCCTGCTTCTTTCAGCAAGTTGACGATGCGCCGTGAAGTCGTGCCGCGGACGATTGAATCATCCACCATAATGACGCGTTTGCCTTTCACTACTTGGCGGACAGGCGATAATTTCATTTTCACGCCTTGTTCACGCAAGTCCTGCGAAGGCTGGATAAATGTGCGCCCCACATAACGGTTTTTGATCAATCCCAATTCATAGGGAATGCCGCTTTGTTCTGAATAGCCGATGGCTGCCGAAATACTGGAATCCGGAACACCCGTCACGACATCCGCTTCAATCTGCACTTCCTTCGCCAATTGAACGCCGAGGCGCTTTCTTGCGGTATGGACATTGATGCCGTCGATATCCGAATCAGGACGCGAGAAATATACGTATTCCATCGTACAGATTGCCCGTTCTTCCGGATATGCAAAGCGTTCTGCGCGCAGGCCATCTTTTGTGATGATCAAAAACTCACCAGGTTCAACCGAACGAACAAATTCCGCTCCGACTATATCAAAAGCACAAGTTTCCGATGCCGTCACCCAGGCATCTCCAAGTCTTCCAAGAGATAGAGGGCGCAGTCCGTTCGGATCCAAAGCAATATACATCGCTTCTTCCGTCAAAATAACGCAGGCAAAGGCACCTTTCAATAAGGACAAGGCATTTTTCGCTTTTTCTTCAAACGTTGCATAACCGCTTCGTTTGATTAAATGAGCCAGCACTTCCGTGTCGGAAGTTGTTTGAAAAATGCTTCCTTGGCGTTCCAGGTGGCCTTTCAGCTGCGTGGCATTGACCAAGTTGCCATTATGGGAAATTGCCAAACTGCCGGTCGTTGAATTAAAGAGCAGGGGCTGCACATTTTCAATGCCGCTGCCCCCTGCTGTTGCATACCGTACATGGCCAATCGCGCCATGCCCTGCAATCTTTTCAATCTTTTCAGGCGTAAAGACTTCACTGACCATGCCTTCACCTTTTAATGGACGAAGCCCCTCCCCGTCCGTCGACACAATTCCAGCACCTTCCTGGCCGCGATGCTGCAGTGCATGCAATCCGTAATAGGTCAATTGAGTCGCATTTGGGTGGCCCCATATTCCAAAGACGCCACATTCTTCATTTAAGCTTCTGATTTCAGCAAGCATGGGATAGCTCCTTTCCAAGCTGAGCGAAGTGCAGCGACTGAACCATTGATCCAAGCCGTGCCATCTTCGCCGTTGATGACTAAGTTGTCTCCCGTGACTTGGCCGATTTTCTTGGCATCTGATACCATCTCTTCAAATTGTGCTGCTTTTTCAGGGCTGACCGTCACCACAAAACGTGATTGCGATTCGCTGAATAAAGCTGTTGTCGCTGAACCTGACAAGGTAACATCCATTCCCAATCCGTTGCCGAAAGTTTTTTCGGCTAATGCAACGGCAACGCCGCCTTCTGCAACATCATGTGCCGAAGCAACAAGCCCCTGCTGGATAGCTGACAGGATTTCCTGTTGGCGTTTTGCTTCCACTGCCAAATCGATAACCGGTGCTTTGCCGAAAATACGTCCTTCGACCATTTTTTGCAGCTCACTGCCACCGAATTCCGTAAAGCTTTCCCCGATCAAATAGACCAGGTCGCCTGCTTTTTTCGCATCTTGTGTCGTTACGTGCGAAAGGTCTTCAACAAGGCCCACCATGCCGATGGTCGGCGTCGGGTAAATGGCAGTGCCATTGGTTTCATTATACAACGAGACGTTTCCGCCGATAACTGGAGAATCCAGGATTGTACAGGCTTCAGACATACCGTCTGCCGCTTTTTCAAGCTGCCAGAAAATCTCTGGCTTCTCCGGATTTCCGAAGTTCAGGCAATCGGTGATGGCAAGAGGTTTTGCACCCGAAACGACCACATTGCGCGCCGCTTCCGCCACAGCGATTTTCCCTCCGGTTTCCGGATCCAAATAGATATAACGGGAGTTGCAATCCGTTGTCATGGCAAGGCCTTTATTGGTGCCGCGGACACGGACCACTGCTGCGTCCGATCCCGGGCTGACGACTGTACTTGTGCGTACTTGATGATCATATTGATCGTAGACCCACTCTTTTGAAGCGATGGTCGGCTGTTTCAATAACGCCGTCAAGGTTTCATTGTAATCTGTGATTTTCGGTTCTGCATTGTCCAACTGTTGGAATTCAGTAAAATAAGCTGGTACTGCTGATGGCTTGTGGTAAACCGGTGCGTCTTCTGCAAGAGCATCAACCGGTACTTCTGCGACGATTTCCCCTTTGTGCTTCAGGCGAAGTGTGGAATCATCTGTCACGGTGCCGACAGTGACTGCATCCAGGCCATATTTCTCGAACAACTCGACAATTTCAGGCTCGCGGCCTGCTTTTACGACAATGAGCATACGCTCCTGTGATTCAGAAAGCATCATTTCGTAAGCGGTCATACCAGTTTCACGCTGTGGAATATGGTCCAGGTCCATCTCGATGCCGGATCCGGCTTTAGAAGCCATTTCAGCTGAAGATGAAGTCAATCCGGCCGCACCCATATCCTGAATGCCGATCAATGCATCCGATTTGATCAATTCCAGACAGGCTTCCAGTAACAGCTTCTCCATAAATGGATCTCCCACCTGTACAGCCGGGCGGTTCTTGTCAGAGCCGTCTGTCAGCTCCTCAGAAGCAAAAGTGGCTCCGTGGATACCGTCACGCCCTGTTTTAGCGCCAACGTACATCACCGGGTTGCCAGTGCCTTTAGCAATGCCTTTTTGGATATCTTCGTGATTGATCAAACCGACACACATGGCATTGACCAGCGGATTGCCGTCATACGAATCATCGAACTGGACTTCGCCGCCAACAGTCGGGATGCCGATGCAGTTTCCGTAACCGGCAATTCCGGCAACTACTTCTTCAAACAAATATTTCACTCGTGGAGTGGTCAATTCGCCGAAACGCAGCGAGTTCAGCAACGCAATCGGCCGTGCGCCCATGGAGAAGACGTCACGGATAATTCCGCCGACGCCAGTAGCAGCCCCTTGATAAGGTTCGATGGCAGAAGGGTGGTTATGGGATTCCATTTTGAAGACGACCGCTTGGCCGTCGCCGATGTCTACAATCCCAGCGCCTTCTCCTGGCCCTTGCAGGACACGTTCACCTTTAGTCGGGAATTTCGCCAAGACCGGCTTCGAGTTTTTATACGAACAATGTTCAGACCACATGACCGAGAACAACCCGGTTTCCGTGTAGTTCGGCAGTCTCCCCAGGATTTCTTCGACCATGGCGAATTCCGCATCCGACAAGCCCATTTGCTGATAAACTTTCTGTTCCTTTATCTGAGCTGCATTTGGTTCAAGCATGACTGACATTTGCTTCCCTCCACTGTTTTACAATTGATCTGAATAAAGCCAATCCATCTGTGCCGCCGATCAAATCGGATACGGCGCGTTCCGGATGCGGCATCATGCCGAGTACGTTTCCACGTTCATTGATGATGCCCGCGATGTTATTGCGGCTGCCGTTAAAATCATCTGCATAGCTAAAGACGATTTGATTGTTTTCTTTGAGGTGGTTATAAGTCGCATCGTCGCAGAAATAATTGCCTTCTCCGTGTGCGATTGGAATTTGGATTTCCTGTCCCTGTTCGTATTCGTTTGTGAACAAGGTATTATTGTTCTCAACTTTCAATCCGACCGTACGGCACATGAACTTCAGGTTTTTGTTGCGCAATAAGACGCCAGGCAACAGGCCTGCTTCCGTCAAGATTTGGAAGCCATTGCAGATTCCCAGAACCGGTTTTCCTGCTTCTGCCGCTTTTCTCACTTCATCCATAACACCCGAGAATTGAGCGATGGCGCCGCAACGCAAGTAATCGCCGTATGAGAATCCGCCTGGCAGCAAAATGCCATCGTAGCTGCTCAAATCTTTTGAGTCATGCCATACGTATTCCGCTTCTTCACCCAATTCATCCTTCACCGCGTGGTACATATCCAAATCACAATTGGAACCAGGGAAAACAATCACTGCGAATTTCATTGCGAGACAACCTCCTCAATTTCAAATCGATAATCTTCAATCACCGTGTTGGCTAATAAACGATGGCACAATTCATTGACTAGGGCATCCACATCCCGTTCGCTGTCTCCGATGACCAGTTCCAGGTATTTGCCGATCCGTACGTCTTCCACTTCACCATAGCCCATTTTATGAAGAGAGCCCATAACTGCAGAACCTTGCGGGTCTAAAACGCTTTCGCGCAGTGTTACGTATACTTTTACTTTTTTCATGAATGTTGTCCTCCTAGACGAGTTAAAATGAGTTCGTACGCTTCAGTCAAATTCCCCAGATTGCGGCGGAATACATCTTTATCCAATTTTTGTTTCGTTTCCATATCCCAAAGGCGGCACGTATCCGGCGAGATTTCATCTGCCAATAGAATGTTGCCCGCTGTATCACGGCCAAATTCAATTTTGAAATCGACCAGATCCACACCGATTTCTTTGAAGAAACCGATCAACACTTCGTTGATTTTCCGTGCTTTCTCCTTAAGCTCAGCCACTTCTTCTGCAGTCGCCAAGTTCAGCATGTCGACATGCTCGTCCGTAATCAGCGGATCGCCTAAGTCATCATCTTTCAGGTAAAATTCTACGACCGGGCGGCTGATGGCGACGCCTTCTTCAATTCCAAGGCGTTTGGCCATGCTGCCGGCTGTGATGTTGCGGACCACCACTTCCAATGGAATGATGCTGACTTGCTGCACCAATTGTTCATGGTCAGACAATTGCTTAACAAAATGAGAAGCAATGCCCGCTTCCTGCAATTTCGTGAAAATCAGTGACGTGATTTTATTGTTCAAAATGCCTTTGCCGGCGATCTCCTCTTTCTTTTCACCGTTGAAAGCCGTTGCTGAATCTTTATATTCCACCCACAAAATTCCCTGTTCATCCGTTGCATATAAGCGTTTTGCTTTTCCTTCGTACAATAGCTGACCTTTTTCCATTTTTAAAAGCCCCCGTTTAGTTTAGTCCAAGTCGATTGAAGATCATGTCCACTTGCTGCAGGTGATGGTTGTAATCGAAGCAATCATCCAATTCCTCTTTAGACAATTTAGCTGTAATGGTGTCGTTTGCTTCCACGATTTTGCGGAAATGCGTCTGGTTTTCCCAGGCTTCCATTGCACATGGCTGAACAGTATCATAAGCCGCTTCGCGAGCCATCCCTTTATCGATTAAAGCCAATAGGACACGCTGCGAATAAATCAACCCGAGCGTTGAATCCATATTGCGTTTCATGTTTTCAGGGAATACCGTCAAGTTTTTGACGATGTTTCCGAAACGGTTCAGCATGTAGTTCAATGCAATCGTCGCATCCGGCAAAATCACCCGCTCTGCAGATGAATGCGAAAT
The DNA here is from genome assembly GCF_030407735.1 of Planococcus sp. APC 3900. Lineage (NCBI taxonomy): Bacteria > Bacillati > Bacillota > Bacilli > Caryophanales > Caryophanaceae > Planococcus > Planococcus sp. APC 3900. Next base: position 77,255 of record NZ_JASDCT010000010.1, read on the forward strand.
GTCCCGCTCGTGCCATAAAGAGACGTTTTCGTAAGCTGTCAGCATATAGCCACGGATTAGACGAGCAAGCCCTGTCATGTTTTCAGATCCGATCGGGTTGCGTTTGTGAGGCATTGCCGATGAACCTTTTTGGCCTTTAGCAAAGAATTCCTCTACTTCACGCGTTTCTGATTTCTGAAGGCCGCGGATTTCCGTAGCGAATTTTTCGATCGATGAACCGATCAAAGCAAGAACGCTCAAATACTGTGCATGGCGATCGCGTTGCAAAGTTTGTGTTGAAATCGGTGATGCCGCAAGGCCTAACTCTTTGCAGACATACGCTTCAACAAATGGATCGATATTGGCGTAAGTTCCAACTGCTCCGGACATCTTGCCGGTTTCAATAGAAGCAGCAGCAGCCTCAAACCGTTCCAGGTTGCGTTTCATTTCCTCATGCCATAATGCCAGCTTCAAACCAAACGTCGTCGGTTCTGCATGGACACCGTGTGTGCGGCCCATCATGACTGTCATTTTGTGTTCTTTTGCTTTATTTGCGAGAATTTCGATGAAGTTTGTCAAGTCTTTGCGGATAATGACGTTCGCCTGTTTCAATAAATATGACAAAGCTGTATCCACAACATCTGTTGACGTCAATCCGTAATGAACCCATTTGCGTTCTTCGCCAAGCGTTTCAGATACTGCTCTTGTAAAAGCAACCACATCGTGGCGGGTTTCTTCTTCAATTTCCAGAATACGGTCTACTGAGAAAGAAGCGTCTTTGCGGATTTTCGCTACATCTTCTTTCGGAATATCACCGATTTCAGCCCAAGCTTCACATGCCAGAATTTCTACTTCCAGCCATGCATTGTATTTGTTTTCATCCGTCCAAATTGCGCCCATTTCAGGTCTTGTGTAGCGTGCGATCATTTTAAAGTTCCTCCAATTATTCCGGCCAAATGCCGGATGTCTCTATTTCACTTAAAGTCGCCTTTAAGTCTTCCGTTAATATCGTAACATGTCCCATCTTCCGTTTCTGCTTCGCTTCATCTTTTCCGTACAAATGAACCGACCAATTCGGGAATTGTGCGATTTTTGAAGTGAGCGGCGCAACATGTTCACCCAATATATTGACCATCACCGCCTCAGACCATAAAATGGGCTGCCGCAGCGGCCATCCGCAAACTGCACGGACATGCTGATGGAATTGCGAGATGTTCGTCGCTTCGATTGAATAATGCCCAGAGTTATGGGGACGCGGTGCCAGCTCATTGACAATGATGCCGCCGTTTTCCAAAACGAACATTTCAACCGCCAAAGTACCGACCATGTTCAGCTGAGCCGCGATTTTCTCAGCTGCCTGCTTTGCCAAATTGACCGTCTCTTTATCAATACGTGCTGGAACAATGGTCTGATGGAGGATATGATCTTTGTGGATATTTTCACCGATCGGCAAAATCGCCGTTTCTCCATGCACATTCCGTTGGATGATCACTGAAATCTCTTTCGTGAATTCAACGAATGCTTCTGCTACACATTCACCGTTATCGAATAAAGCTTCAGCCAGATCCATCTCGTCATGAGAAGAAACCGTCTGCTGTCCTTTGCCGTCGTAACCGCCACGTGCCGTCTTTACAACAAAAGGAAATGACAGCTGACTGCTCTTCTCCTTCAATTCCTGAAATGTTGAAGCTGTAATGTAATCCGCTACAGTCACGCCCGCTTCAGAAATGGCCTGTTTCTCCAAAATCCGGTTCTGCGTCACTCGAATCAATTCGGCTCCTTGGGGTACGTAAGCAATTTCTGAAAGCTTCGTTAATCCTTCTGCATCGATGTTCTCGAATTCATACGTAATGACATCGCTGACTTCAGCCAATTCCTCTAAAGCCTGTTGGTCATCAAAAGGCGCAATGATTTGAATGTCAGCCACTTGGCCGGTTGGAGAATCCATTCCGGGATCAAGAACCGCAATTTTAAATCCGGCTTCTTTTGCTGCCAGTGCCATCATCCGTCCCAATTGGCCACCGCCGATAATGCCGATTGTCTGTCCTGGCAAAATCGTTTTCTTCATATCAAGTCACCTGAACTTTCCATCACAGCAGCAGCTGTCCGGTCACGCCGGTCCTGCAGCGCTTGTGCCGCTGCTTCATCAACCGTGCCTATTATTTGAGCTGCCAGCAACCCGGCATTGACAGCACCCGCTTTGCCGATAGCTACCGTAGCCACTGGCACACCGCCTGGCATCTGGACTATGGATAACAAGGAATCCAAGCCGTTTAATGCTTTTGATTGAACGGGTACGCCGATAACCGGCAATGTAGTCTTTGCTGCTACCATACCTGGCAAATGCGCAGCCCCTCCTGCCCCTGCAATGATGACGTGAAGCCCACGCCCCCGAGCTTGTTCAGCATAGCTGAACATCAAATCCGGTGTACGGTGTGCGGAAACCACTTTCTTTTCATAGGCCACACCCAGTTCATCCAACACATCACACGTATGCTTCATTGTTTCCCAATCACTCGTACTTCCCATAATGACGCCAATTCGCGGATTCATTGAAACACTCTCCTTTAAAAAATAAAAAGCCCTCAAGTAAACTGCTCACATAACGTGAAAAGCAGTTTACTTAAGGACTGTACATGAAACGATTTATGGATGAGGACATAGAGAGACCTCTCCTTCGCTTAACGATCCACTAAGTTGCTTTCCCGCATAGTCCGGACATTTACGGTGTCCTGGTAGAGACGCAGAAGCCAATTCTTCTGCATATATGGGGTATCCTCTTTTATCATAACAACTCCATGAAAGTACGTCAATAATAAAGTCGAACAATTATTTATACGGTTATCGAATCGTTCGTGTTTATTAGATCTAAAATGTTATTCGCTCAGTTTACTTCCTTTAAATTTAACGATTTGCCGTATTGGCACGGGTTGACCGTTTATTTCTTCGAACAACGGCTCTTCTTTCCGCCCTACAGCCGCATACCCTTTTTCTCGCATGCGATCCAAACAATCTGAGATGGATTCATTTTCTTCAACTTCAAACCATACTGTATTCTTTCTCATTTATACAAATTGCCCCTTTTCACTGTTTTCACCCAAAATCCACCATGGATCGTCTTCGCCTCATAGGCAATGATAAACGCCTTTGGATCAATTTCCTGTATGGCTTTATACAATTTGAGTTCCATTTTGCGAGGTGTCAAAATTTGCATCGACTGTCGGCCACCGTCACGGCCATTCGCATTCCAATCTGTTACACCATACCCTTTTTCTCGAAGTTGGTTCGGCAGGTATTCACCTGCCTCACTCGTGATGACGTTTACAGTAATATAGCCAAGAGCCATTTTTTCTTCGATTTTGGAACCAATTACTACACCGGACCCATATCCTAAAGCATAAGCAATCAAGTTTTGAATCTGGTCCAGATTATCAAGAACCAATCCAAGCCCTACTATATAAATAACAACTTCCACCATACTGACGGCGGCAGCCAAATAGCGATAACCTTTTAAAGTCATAATCATCCGTACAGTAAAAAAAGTTACATATACGATATTGATCGAAAAAATGATTAACACCATCATCCACGGATTTACATCCAATTTCTACACCCTTTCACTTTTCAACAATAATTAATGTTCATCTTAGGCGAAAAAACGAGAGAATGCAAGAGAGAAAAGACGGAGAAACCACACTGTATAAAGGGAATCAAATATTTTTTACCTTCTTTAGATAGAGAGGGAAGAAATTTTATGGTTTTACCTCCTCTATCATCTTTTCAAGCCGCGATGGAGCAGGAAAAGCAGCTTCTTATCCTCTGAGGTTGTTTATAGGAGAAAAAGCATGAGCAAGAAATTGTTTGAGGCAATAGGCAATACTTCAGTAAAGTTTGATCTGTCCTCTTAAGCGCTTAAGGGAATAACGCTGTGCTTTTTTGTTGAAAAGAATAGGATAGCTAATAAAAAGACCAAGATTTTG
>NZ_JASDCT010000011.1:0-65876 GCF_030407735.1 Planococcus sp. APC 3900
TAGAAAACCAATATTATCAGCTAACAAACTTGTTAGCTTTTCAAAATTAGTATCTTTAACAATTGTGTCACTATTAAGAAAAACTAAAATGTCACCCGTACTTGTATATGCCCCGCTATTATTTGCTTTTCCAAAACCTAAATTTTCTGTACTTGCTATTATTTTGAAGTTAACCTTGTCAGAAAACTTTTTTTCCAAGTAGCAGACTGAATCATCATAAGAATCGTTGTCAACTACAATTACTTCATAATTTAATTTTTTTAACGATCTATTACCGAATATTGAATCTATACATTCTTCAGTCACGATTTTTGTATTATAGTTTACTATAATAAATGATAACTTTCTCACGATGCCACCTCCGCTATTAAAAACTAAACTAAATATGACATATTATAAAACTCTAAATATTATCATTCTTTTTTAATGCACTTTTTATTTCTTGAATAACCTCTAAATCACATTTTCGATATAAAAGTTCAATATTTTCTTCTACAAATTTTTCATCTAATAAACTAATATCTATATTTTCAAGCTCTTCTAAAATGTCTTTGTTAAACCTAAATTTCAAGTGTTTAGCAGGGTTTCCAGCGACAACTGAGTACGGCAATATGTCTTTAGTCACTACACTATTAGCTGCAATAATTGCTCCTTTTCCAATCTTAACTCCCGAGAGAATCATTGCATCCATTCCTATCCACACATCATCCTCAACTACAATTGCTCCCTTTGTCCAAGCTTCTTGTTTTTCTTTTAAAATCATAACTTTAAATGGAAAAGTAGAAAAGTTGTTTATTTCATGATTACCTCCCAATAAAAACTTGACACCTGAAGAAATAGAAACAAAACTGCCTATTTCTAATTTTTCATTTGCATCACCCCATGTAAACACATTTAAAGGTCCATAGCTATATTTACCAACGTTAACTAAGTTTCTAGGAAATAAGTTTTGAGGTGTAGTTGAGTTATTTAAATTATCGGCTCTCCATTTTTTTTTAAAAACAAACAGCTTAAAATACCTTAGAAAAAAATTCATTAGCTACCTCCTGATATCATTTGATTCAAATCTTATTTAATTATATTGCAATAAAAGTCACTCATGAACAGTGTACTTTCTTTGATATCGTATTTCTCCTTCACTAATCTATTACTAGATACTTTGTTTGATATTTCTGTGTTTGATTTCAAAATATATCGAGCCCATTCTTTTGCTGACAATTCTAAAGAAAGCCTTAATATATCATTTGATAGACATGCTTCAAGAGGAATATTATCAGAAATAACACAAGGAAGGTTCGAAGCTTGTGCTTCAATAACGGCTATACCTAACCCTTCGTATATCGACGGAAATACAAACGTATCCATCGCAAATAAGTAGTCAGAAATGTCGGATTGAGGATCAATAAATAACACTTTATTTTGTAAATTCATATTTTTAACTTTCTTTTTAATATACTGTTTATCTTCACCATCTCCAACCAGGAGCAATACACTTTCTTTTTCCATATAGTGTAATTCATTAAATATCTCAATTAAAAAACTATGATTTTTCGCATGAACAAACCGCCCTATATGACCAATCACTAATTTATTTGTTATTTCTAATTCTTTTCTTTTACGCAAACGTTTATCATTATCAAATAAAAAATTATCAGTATCTATTCCATTCTTAACTATGAAAAAGTTATTTCTTTTTGTAATTTCCTTTCCATATAGCCATTCTCCTGCTGTTTGGGAACAGGCTAGAAAGTAATCTGCGGTATACCTTATTGGAAACTGCAAGACATCTTTTACAAATGAACTAAATCCTGTTCCCGAAGATGTGCTGTGACTGTGAGAAATTGTAATTCTACTGAGTTTTTTTGCTATCTTTAAATATATTGAAGCTGTACTTCTCATATGACCATGAATAATTTTATACTCAGGATGTTGAACAAAAAAATCTTTCCATAATTTTTTATAAAGAATATGGTTTTTCCCAGTATATTTAGCTATTCTGTATACGATTCCACCTAGTGAATTTATTTCTTCTTCATAATCTCCTTTTTCTAACGTATGAACTACAAAATCAAACTGAATAAGATTGCGGTCAATATTTCTATATAAATTCATTATCATGGTTTCCGCACCGCCACGGTCTAGAGCCCCTAACACATGGAGAATTCTTATCATAGTTATTTCTTACTCCTACACTTTATATATTTTTAATTATATTAAAATAAGATTGAATTACAATATTTCTATCGAATTCTTTTTCAATTTTGGATCTGGATGTTTTACCCATTTCTTTTTTTCAGAGTAAGTTAAATTGATAAATTTTTCTATCTTTTCTATTAAGCTCTGAGTATTTTTCTTTTCGAAAGTATACCCATTTCGGCCTTCATCAATTGTTTCTCTGCAGCCAGGTATGTTTGAAGCTATTAAACTTCTGCCAGTAGCTGCTGTTTCTAATAATACGTTAGATAAACCTTCACCACCATGAGATGGCTGGATAAGACAGTTTACTTCTTCAATGAACGGTTTAACATTAGATTGATATCCTAAATAATTCACAAATCCTTCGCTTTCATATTGATTAATTAAATTATTATAGTGGGACTGTGACTTTTCAATAAAACCAATAATATCAAAATTTACTTCGGGATATTTTTTCTTAATCACTTTAGCTGCTTCTAAATACTGATCTATACCTTTATCCCGCATAATTCTACCAATAAAAACAAATTTTACTCTTCCATCCGGTGGGTATTTTACAAACTTATACTCATTTAAATTCACTCCTGAACCCGGAATTAATTTGTAAGGACCTTTTACGATATTGTTCTTAACTAAAGTATTCATATCCTCAGTGTTTTGGAAAAATACACATTTTGACTTCTTTAATCCTACTTTGTATAAATTAGTCAGTAAAAATTTTAATGCAGGGTTTCCGCTAAAACCACTTCCTAATCCTGTGATATTGTTAATACAGGGGATGTTTAGAATTCTGCAAGCTATTCCACCGTATAAATTTGGCTTTATAGTATACGTAAGTACTACATCCGGTTTTATGTCTTTTAGTATTTTTACGTAATGACCGACTAACTTCAAATCTGTTGCTGGATTTGTTCCTCTTCTATCTACATTTGTTTCAACAAATTTGCAGCCCCAACTAATCATTATGTCAACTTTTTCATCGTATGGAAGTGAAATATATACCTCATAGCCCTCGTTTAATAATCTTTGAATTAATTCTTTACGAAAGTTATAGATTACAAAACCATGATTACCTAATAATAGAACTTTTTTTTTCATAATACGTTTAGCCACCTATTAAATACTTTTTTCTACAGACTCTTTTAAATTTCTAATCTGATAAACTTCCTTATATTCACTAATACTCATATCATAAATTAAGTTCCCAAAAACCTTGTTCACAACGTTTATTTTACCAACCATAAGTTTTAGAAATGGGTTAAATATTTTTATAAGCAAAATCTTCTTCCCGCTAGCTTTGGCAATAACTCTAACCATTTCACTGGTCTTTATATATTTCTTGTTCTGTGGAAAAAACAAACCATGTTCTTCATTCTCGATAATCAATCTCAAAAACTCACTTAAATTATCTATGTGAAGCATACTGCGTTCATTATCGAAGTCAGGAAATACGGGAAGTACCTGAGCGAGCTTAACCAATTTCGGATAATTCCCTTTAGAATTCTTTCCATAAATCATAGGTGGTCGAATAACTGCAACCTTAAAATTTTCACTTTCAAGGAGTTTTATTCCCTCTTCTGCCTGGAGCTTACTATTTCCGTAGAAATTACTAGGCTTTGGCATCGTACTTCGATCAATAACCCTTTTGTCACTGCTACTGTCTCCGTAAACAATGATGCTGCTCATAAAGATGAACTGTTTAACACCCCAGCTCTTAGCAAATTCAGCAACTTCAATCGTAAGGTCCCGGTTCACTTTATAGTATTTCTCTTCCATTTTAGGATCTGTCGAGATATGAGCTATTCCTGCAACATGGAGAACAGAATCAAACTTCGAGAAATCGCTCCTCTTCCACTCTTCTCCACGTACTGAAATTTCTTCAATTTCATATTGATTAGGCCATTGGCTTAACCACTCTATTAAATTGGTACCGACATAGCTACCATTGCCAGTTATTAAGATTCTTTTTTTACTCATGTCTCATACACCTTTTGTATTAAGAATTTTTATTAGTTAAATCTGTGCCCTCTTTAACTCCATCACTCTTCAAAACACTAAAAACAGTCCCAAAGAATATCTTAAAGTCCAATACTGGACTCATCTTCTCAACATACTCTCCATCAATCTTCGCCTTAACCTCAATTGCCAATTCATCCCTACCGCTAATCTGCGCAAGCCCGGTCAGCCCAGGCAAAATATCATTCGCCTTATACTTATCCCGCTCCGCAATTAGATCATACTGATTCCATAATGCAGGGCGCGGACCAATCATACTCATTTCACCTTTTAAGATATTAAACAACTGAGGCAATTCATCTAAACTGGTCTTACGTAAAAACTTACCTGTTTTCGTAATGAAAAAGTCAGGTCTTTCCAACATATGGGTAGGCATATCATTAGGTGTATCGATTTTCATAGTCCGAAACTTCAAGATATTGAAATTCTTCTTGTCCTTCCCTATTCTTTTCTGTTTAAAAAGAATAGGTCCTGGTGAATCTATCTTTATGAAAATACATAGAAGCAGAAGAACAGGAGATAAACAGATAATAATTAATAGAGATAATGAAAAATCTAAAATTCTTTTCGTAAATGAGAACATATTGTTCTCCTTTCTATCTGCATTTTTTCTATTTACTTTTATTAAGCAGAACCTACTTCTACTTTCGGAGTTGCTACATTCTTCCGATTAGCCAACCCAACCAAAACATCCTTAACCTCATCATTCCGCATTTCAGGCAACTTCTCCAAAAGATACGTCAACTCACCCTCACTAATCGGATTCGCTTTTCCAATATAAATCTTCGGAAATACCTGTTCGGTTTGAATTTCATTTTCATTAAGCAGCTCTTCAAACAATTTCTCTCCTGGACGAATCCCAGAAAAATTAATGCCGATCTCGCCTTCAGAATAGCCAGATAAGCGAATCAAGTTCTGAGCCAGATCAACAATCTTCACAGGCTCTCCCATATCCAATACAAACACTTCCCCACCTTCAGCTAATGTTCCCGCTTGAATAACTAGACGAGAAGCTTCAGGAATGGTCATGAAATAACGAGTCATACGTGGGTCTGTTACAGTAATCGGACCTCCAGCTGCGATTTGTTTTTTAAACAAAGGGATAACCGATCCACGAGATCCGAGTACATTACCAAAACGCACAGCGGCAAATTTCGTTTCGCTGCGTTTCGCTAGGTTTTGGACAATCATTTCTGCAAAACGTTTTGTTGCGCCCATGACGTTCGGTGGATTCACGGCTTTGTCAGTAGAGACCATTACAAAATTACCTACTCCACTTAAATGCGCTGCTTCCGCTACATTCTTTGTTCCGTAAACATTGTTCTTTACCGCTTCCATCGGATTTCCTTCCATTAAAGGCACATGCTTATGCGCCGCTGCATGGTAGACAACATCCGGTTTGTAGGTATTCATGATATCCATAATGCGTTCTCTATCCTGGACATCAGCGATGATTGGAATGATTTCTGTATCAGGTGCTATTGTTTGGCGAAGCTCCATGTCTATCAGATAGATTGAGTTTTCACCGTGGCCTAGAAGCAATAGTTTTTTCGGTCCGAAGCGTGCAATTTGCCGTGAAATTTCAGATCCGATTGAACCGCCTGCACCGGTCACAAGAATCGTTTTGCTGGTCAATTGATCAGCAATTTTGTCCATATCCAGCTTAACTTCATCGCGTCCCAACAGGTCTTCAATTTTAACATCCTGAATATCCGTTACAGATACTTTACCCGTCATGATGTCTTCAATCATCGGGATTGTCTGTGTACGAATACCGGAGTCCATGCAGGTTTTAATCAGTTCAGCTGTTTCTTGCTTACCAAGTGAAGGAATCGCAATGATAATTGTATCGATTCGATTATCTTTGGCGATATCTGCAACGTTTTGGGTACCACCGTGGACTACACGCACACCATAAATATCAAGGCCTTGTTTGTTTTTATCGTCATCGACATACAATACTGGTAATAAGCCATTTTCAGGATTCGCAAGTAACTGACGTGCTACAAGGCTTCCTGCTTTACCAGCTCCTACGATTAGAGTGCGCTTCATCTCTGAGCCTTTATGGTTGATTGCTTTGTCACGGAACAAGCGCCATGATAAACGCGACCCGCCGATTAAAATGAGGTGCAGCATCCAGGTAATCGCTAATGCTCTGAAGAGCACATCTCCTCTATAAAGGTATTGTACAACTCCGATTGCGACGATTGACCAACTGACTGCTTTAAAAATAGAAGTCAATTCCCCGATAGAAGCATATTCCCAGACTTTCCGGTACAAGCCGTAATACATGGCCAAGACGTGATGCGCAACGAAAATCGTCAGCGCACTAGCCAACAGGAATTTGTTTTGTAATACATCGTTATAAGGATAAAGAACATAATAACCGATAAAAATGGAGAAAAAGACAATAAATGAGTCAACTATCAATAATAAAGAAACGCGGTTTTTCAAAGACAATAGGGGTCAATCCTTTCAATATCCATTACTTTCTACATATATACGTTAAAACCTTATTTATTCTAACATACTATTTATTGGAAATGATAGGATTTTATAAACAAAATAATACTTTTTTATTATTTATTAAGCAAATATATTCCACCATTTCCCTTTACGGATGTCTTCGGGCTCTAAAACATGTAAATGTTCACCCAACAAAATGCGTTCGTTGTTTTCCAGGAAGATGTCGACCATGTCATGCTGGTTCTTTTTCTCCAGGTAATCTAGTCCTTCATTGAACAGGAACGGACGCTTGTCCAGGCTATGTACATCCGATCCATAAACATGAATCAGATTAGCATCAATCAGGCTCATGGCCGTGCGTTGGATGGCTTTGCCGAAGCTGCCGGCAACTGATCCTGCTGTTACTTGCGCCATCGCTCCGTGAAGCAAAAGCTTCTTCAGTCGTTCCGGTTTTTCAATGATGCCCTGGTTACGTTCTGCATGTGCGATGATTGGTACGTAGTTGCTGGTGATCAATTGCTGGATGACGGGAACCGTATATGCCGGAATTCCAGATGAAGGCAATTCAAGCAGGACATATCGGGAACCTGCCATCGTCAAGGCTTCTCCAGCCAATAACCGTTCAGGCAATTTATCAGATAATCTACATTCCTGGCCGCTGTATATTTTTACGGGTAATTGCTCTTGTGCTATATAGCTGTTGACCAATTCCAGTTGCTTATTTAACGCAGCTAAGTTTGTTTGGAAATTCGGGTGAAAGGCGTGGGGGGTGGCGATAATGCCAGTCAATTGTTCTTCGACTGCTTTTTCAAGCAATCGTTTTGTCTGTTCCATTGTTTCTGCGCCGTCATCAAGTCCGGGCAGTATATGGGCATGTGTGTCGATCATGGTTGAGTCCTCCTTTGACGCTTTAAAAAAAGTAAAAAGGAAACCCTTTTTACTCTGTAGTTCCGTAATATTGATAATAATTATTATCTTTCGGCAAAGCGAAGTTATTCAGTACTGCACCAATTAAACGGCTATTGGAAGATTCAATGGCTTCTTTCGCTTTCAATGCCATATCTTTCTCCGTATTTCCTGAGCTGACCACAAGGATTGTGCCTTCGCATTTATTCGCTAAGATTTGTCCGTCCGTTACCGAAAGAACTGGCGGTGCGTCAAAGATGATCAAGTCATACTTTTCTTTCAAATCTTCAATCAACGTGGACATCGACTTGGAAGCTAACAATTCTGCCGGGTTCGGAGGAATCGGTCCGCATGTCATCAAGTCCAGGCGCTCAACCGCTGTGGGGCGGATAACTTCCTCAATCGAGTTTTGGCGCGTCAATACATTTGATAAACCGATTGTGTTCCCCATACGGAATGTGTAATGAGTTGTTGGTTTGCGCATATCACCGTCCACTAACAAGACTTTCTTACCTTCTTGTGCGAAAACCACAGCCAGGTTTGCCGAAGTTGTTGACTTCCCTTCTGAAGGTGCTGCAGATGTAACAACTAGCGTACGAATTTCTGAATCCGGTGATGAAAAGTTGATATTGGTACGCAATGTACGGAATTGCTCCGCTACGAATGAGCGAGGTGTTGTGAATGCGATGAGTTTACGCGCAGTTTCCTGCAAGACTTTTTTCTTTCTAGCCATTGCGTTACACCGCCTTTCTTCTGGATGAGGTAGTTGGTTCGTCTAACTTCGCTTCTTCTTTAATAGGAGAAATGACACCAAGCAAAGGTACGCCAAGGATGTCTTCAATGTCTTGTTCGTTCTTAATGGATGTATCCAAGTATTCCAATAGGAAGGCAATCCCCACTCCAAGCATTAGACCGATGACTGCGGCAATTGCCATGTTCAGCATTGGATTTGGTGCAACCGGTGATGGATTTTCTTTCAATACAGCTGGAGACAAGATCGAGACGTTATCGACGCTCATCAAATCAGAGATTTCACTTTCAAATACTTTCGCTGTTGTGTTAGCAATATCGACTGCAAGTGCTGGATCTTCGTCTTGTACGGTTACATTAACGACTTGTGAGTTTTCAGCAGTCGCAACCGTAATTTTACTGTTAAGCTGCTCGACTGACATATCAAGATCTAATTGACTTGATACTTCATCTAATATCGCCGGGCTTTTGATGATGACTGAATATGTATTGATCAATTGCAGATCGGTTTGGATGTTCTGGTTCGTCAATTGGGCAGCTTCTGAAGCTTCCTGGTTAACCAGGATTTGCGTAGAAGTCTGATACATCGGTGTCAGGACTAAAAATGACACAACCCCTGCAATCGTAATAGCCAAAATGGTCATAAGTGCAATCAATCCGGCCCGTTTTTTTAGGGTTTTGAACAGGTCTTGTAAACTGATGGTTTCTTCCATGTGGTAAGTATCTCCTTTTATTTTCATATTCTTATCATTAATGATTCATAAACAACATAAAATAGTATAGCATAGGAAAGAGTCGAAAGAACTTCCAATTTTAAAATGTTTTATAGGCTATTAGAATGATTTATGCTATCTTTATTTGTATGAATAGGTGTTTTTTGAAAGGAGCATTCCATGAAATTGTATAAAATTGGAGCTGTACTGGCTGTCATTATTTGTGTAATTGCACTAGTATTTAGCTACTTAACTTGGCAAAATAAACTGGAAAATGTATTGGAACAACCAGAAGAAGCTGTAGCGCAGACGAGTGAGAAAAAAGAAACAACCCAAAAAGAGAAACCAGTTAGTGACATTTCTGTGAACGTTAAGGAATTGTCGGCAAATGCCGATAAAGAAGTACAGGACTTGCTGATAGAGCGCAGTGATGAAGGCGAAACTGTGCAGCTCTTGATAGCCGGTTCAGCCGCATTGGATTCAGGTACTCCTGGCTATGCAGAACGCTTGAAGAGATCGCTGGAAACGAGTTACGAAGATTTCATTGAAGTGGACATTCTACCATTAACCGGAACATCTGAAGCATTGATCGGCGGCAAGATCGATTTGTCTGCTGGCTATGACATCATTTTGCTTGAGCCGATGACGTTGATGAACAACGACCGCATCGCGATCGAGCAAGAGCGTGAACACATCGGTGAGTTCAATACAGCAGTTACTGCTGAAGTGGAAGATGCTATCGTAGTGCTTCATCCTCCGCAGCCAATTTATGGGGCTGGCTATTATTTAGCACAGGTTTCTGCGTTGGAAGAATTTGCAGCAATCTACGACTATGCTTATATTGATCACTGGTCCGCATGGCCGGATACAGACAACGAAGAGTTGAAAGACTTTTTGACTGAAGATGGACTTCCGAACGACAAAGGCGCAGAATTATGGGCAGAAGAACTTGAAGCGTATTTTATCGCTGAATAAAAGGGGCAATTTTTGATGGGCAGAAGAGAGAAAAGAAACAAGAAGAAAAAATGGCCGTGGGTTGTCGGGATTCTTGGATTGATTGTTATCGGTCTTGGCATTTACTTGTTTACGGTATATAACAGTTTCACCAATACACTTGATGAAATGCACGAACCGATCGATCGCGAAGCTTCAGAAAAACGCGCGACGGACCAGGAACTTTCGTTAACTGAACAAGATCCGTTTTCTGTCTTGCTGCTGGGTGTGGATGAACGTGAAGACGATCGCGGACGTTCGGATACAGTGGTTGTGATGACGATCAATCCGGCAGAGAAATCGACGAAGATGGTCTCCATCCCACGTGACACGTATACGGAAATTGTCGGCCGCGGCACAACGGATAAGATTAACCACGCTTATGCTTTCGGTGGCATTGAAATGTCATTGGCGACGGTAGAGAATTTATTGGATATTCCGATTGACTACGTGATGCAGGTGAACATGGAAGGCTTTAAGGATATTGTTGATGCAGTCGGTGGAGTTGAAGTCAACAACACGATGGCTTTTGACGATTACCCTGCAGGCACGATTCAATTGAATGGCGATGAAGCATTAGGTTACGTGAGAATGCGTAAGCAGGATCCGGAAGGCGACTTCGGCCGCCAGAACCGCCAGAAGCAAGTGATCCAGGCGATTATGAAAGAAGGCGCTTCGGTTAACAGCTTGTTGAACTATAAGGATATCTTTACTGCACTTGGTGACAATGTCCGCACGAACATGACGTTCGACGAGATGATGGATGTCCAATCGAATTACCGCGATGCGATCGGCACAGTCGACCAAATGATTGTGGAAGATGGTTATGGTGAAACGATTAATGGCATCTGGTATTACATGATGGACGATGCCGAGTTGGCAGAGATCCAGTCGACGTTGAAAGAGCATTTGGAGATGTAAGTATTAAGAGCGCAACCCCGTTCCGGGGCTGTGCTCTTTTGTTTTGTCCGTTTCTGTAAGTCGCTTCGGTCGCTTAGGGCATGGCTCACGCCATGAGCCGAGAAGAACACTCGTCTCACAGCTCCGCCCAGCCCGGTTACGCGCCTCAGCTTGGTGGTTGTGGAATGCTCAGCAAACTTTCTATGTGTAGGAGAAGTGAGAGAGTGGTTCTGGAATCGCTTGGCAGCAATGGTGCACGCGCCGGCGCTTGGAGGGATGACCGTTTGAGAAGGTTTTATGGTTGCTGGGGTTAGACACAAATGTTCCTCAATTTGTGGCTCACCCGTTATCGTCCCTGTGTCGGACTCAAATGCCCTTCAATTTGTGGCCGACACAGGGACGTGCTCCCTCGCTGCAATATTATTAATTGAAAAGAATATAGAGTTGGAAAAGTGGTTTTGTACGGTTCTATAAATCGCTCTGGTGCTCTGGAATGAACTCCCGCGATAAGCCGGGCCACGCTTCGCTTGCCAGTCTTATCGCTCCGTCCATTCCTGGACGCACCTGCCGCTTGGTTTTCAAGGAATACGCAGCAACCTTGTGATTTGTGTGGGAGTAAAGTGGGTGTGGCTCTCAAATCGCTCGGCGTGATGGTGCACACGCCTTCGCTTAGAGAAGAATCGGCCTGGATTTGCGGGTTGCCGAGGTGAGACACAAATGTTCCTCAATTTGTGGCTCACCCGTTGCCATCCCTGTGTCGGACTCAAATGCCCCTCAATTTGTGGCCGACACAGGGACGTGCTCCCAAGCTGAGATCCTACAAATAGCCATCAATAAAGAGATTTCGGAGTATGTTCGAGGGGTTCTGTAAATTGTATGGGAATTGCGCGGGTGCCTGGCACCCGCTCAATTCTCCCCACACAAAAACCCGCTCCTGTCGATCAGGAAGCGGGCTTTAATTAGTGATTTAACTTAGCGGACCATCTGGCTCGCTGAGAAAATCATCACTTTTTTTTTATATTCGCCGAACTTTAATTTTTTCAGATCGTATTCATGAACAAAATGCATAAAGGCTTGGCGTGTCATTCCTAATCTCTTAGCACTCACCGATGGCCCTAAATCTTCCTTGATGTAGAGGTCTTTCATGACTTCTACTAAGGCTTTGTTATGCTGTCGCTCTACTTTTTCTCTATAAGCGTCAAATTCCATCATAAGCCCTTCATCTCACTTCCCAATGGATTGTAGTAGGTCTTGCGTAACTTCCCCTTACTTGTATTTTTATTATAACTTCTATCTACCTACATTACTAGTCTATTTGGCATGTTTTTTCCTATAAATTTATGATATTCCCAATAAAAAAGTTCGTTGTTAAAAATTTCTGTCTATTGTTGAGGGTGTATTCCCCTATTTGGCTTAGTGCAGCCGGATCATATAGGGTTTGGTTTCTGCTTCCCTGATGAACTTCTCCATCACTTGATTGCTTTCAAATTCCCTCGCTTTCACGCGGTCGCATCTGGAGATTTTTTTATATTCCTTTTGGCTCGACAGCAGTTTTTCAATTTGCGCTTCTACAAATATAAGTTCTTTGTCTTCATTCAATGTATCTCCGCTTTCATATGGCGGCAATTGATGGAGAAAGCCTTTGCTCAATCCGTTAGGGTCGTTAATTTTGGTGGTGATGGCTGGAATGCCACAGCCTGCCGCTTCAATGAGGGAAACCCCCATGCCGACAAAACAGAATGTATTCTGCAAGGCACGTTTTTTGTCCTCATACGTAAAGGCGCCGTGCATAAAGATGTGATCACGTGCCGGAGAGTTGGCGATTTTATTGCGCAGATCGTCTTCTCCTTGTCCTGTACCGTAAATATGGTAAGTGAATTCCGGATCGATTTGGATCAGCCTTTCCATGATGTCGACCATATAATAGTTATAGGTACGGAAATGGGACAGCTGACCAATAGAGACGATGCGGCGCGAATTAAAGTTGCCCAAGGTTTTCGCTTCCGAGCAGAAGTCCAGCGGCATCGGAAAAATGGTATCGTTTACACGCTCCCCGATTGCTTCTTCAGTCAACTGTTTGATGGAAGGATTCATGAACATCAGCTTTTTGTAGTATTTCGGATCGATCAGCTTGAGGAATTTGACGACGCTGCTCACGCTTTCCTGTTTGTAGCTTTCCGGATGGTAGACGCCGGACATGCGTTTTTTCGCAGGTATGAGATAAGACAGCAAGAACGACATCGGACCGAATGAATAAACCAAATCGAATGTTTCGTCAAAACGTTTGCTCAGCATCTTCGTCGCCAGCCACATGTTAACGGAAGGATCACTCGGATCTTCATCCACTACAATGGTGACGTTTTCGAGCGTTTCCAACTGGCGCAGCAAAGGACCGCCACTGCTGTACAAGAACAAGGTGACGTTGTAATCGTGGTCGCTAAGCCATTTGGCCATCCGGACCACCAGCATCTCCACCCCACCGGGCTTCATGTTCTTATGTATCAACGCAATCGATTTGATTGAACGGGTCTGTTTGGTTAATTGAAAGAAATGATTATTGCTAAAGTTAATCATGCGGTCACCTCATCTGATGGAATTGGATCTAGCTGTTCTTCAGGAATTCTGCTTGATTGTATTTTTTAAAATACCAGTCGAGCGTTGTGCGCAGACCGTTTTCGAATAACGTGAATGGTGCGAAACCCAGAACTTGTGGCTGTGAGATGAAAGCCGCTTTAGAGTGGAGCAATTTATCTCTGAGAGATGTTTTATTTCCCGGGAAATTGTCTTCAAACATGGCTTGGATCTGGTCGGCAAGCGCATTGTCTGTGACACGGATATTAAAACCGGTTTCATAAAATTGCCCAGCGTCTCCCAGGTGGAAGACGGTATCAATCGCTTCGCATAAGTCTGCGATGAACAGCCAGTCGCGTGTCTTGTCGCTGGCTTTAGTGGAGAGCAGCGATTCATTGTTAAGCGCGTTAAGGATCATTCTTGGAATCATTTCATCTTCCTGCTGCATCGGCCCGAATGCTTCCGGGCTGGCGGTGGTGACGATGTTGAGACCGGTCTTCTCGTGGAATCTTTCTATCAGTTCATCCGCATTGGCTTTGCTGATGCTGTAGAGGTTGTTGTTTTCGTTGTGCGCCAGTGAAATATGGTGGAAACGGGATGCCGCGTATTTCGCTTTCGGCTGATGGCCGTTTTCCATCCAGGCGTTTTGCGCTGCCTGCAACAGGTTCTCCAGTCCGAGCACATTGGTTTGTTCATAGAGACGGATTTCGCCGACACGGTTGGCATCGCGCGTTTCTGCTGCGAAATGGAGGACGTCGGTTATGTCGTATTGCTCGAATATGTGGTTGATGGCATAGGCATTCCGGATATCTACGCGATGAAAGGCGTAGCGTGCTGACTGTTCCGGGCAATCAATGTTCTCCGGATGGGCAGCGACGGTGTTGTAGTCGATGTTGATCAATTGGTAGTCGGGGTATTTGTTCAAATAATAACGGATCATGTTCGACCCGATAAATCCATGGCCCCCAGTGACAAGTATGGTCTTGGCGCTCATAGCCTTTCACCTCCCTTGCTGGAATGTTTGTTAAACGGAGTTATTGAGCACTATAGACTAGTCCTCCACTCCTTTTGTACCAGGAATACTCTTAATCCTAGGAGGGTAATGTTAAAACCAGGTTAAAAGATTCTGTTTTCTAAATATTTAATTATTATACCCCGTAAATGGATAAATTGCAGTACTATTTATAAAAATTACCAGTCTTTCGATATAGATTTCTAAAAAATAGTCATGACTATTTATATAAATGGAAAATATTAAATGTTAATTAACTTGTTCGAAGGATAAATTTATGGTGTTGTAGAGGATTTTAGTTCTTATGGTTTAGGAGTGATGAGTGGCAACGATCTTGGGGTGAAGAGGAAATGATTGGCTCTTATGCTTTTCGCTGGCGAAAAGCTGGCATGTTAGAGGAGCGCAGCGGATCGCTCTTAGTTTTTGGGTTGTGGCGGTTAAGTGAGTGAGGAGTTGGATGCTTTTATATGTAGAATTCGTAGTTCTAAGTTCCTTTTTGGGGGTCTTACGTGAAAATTTGATGTGGTTACCTGACTATTTCTAGTTTATACATGAACTATCTATCCCCTTACCTGCACAATCTCCTTCCTTACCTAAATTCGAGCTGTTCTCTAAAAGTTCAAGGTCTTGAATGGAAGCTGTTCGCCTGGCGAACAGCCTGGTATAAGAATCAACATGTTCTTACAGAATGTCTCTCACACACAGGGATTGGCCTTTCCACTTTAAGTTCGCTACTTATTCTCCTATTTTCACGAAATTCTTGTAGATATGCAGAAACTTCATGTAGAGAAGCAACTTGTTGAGGTAGAAGCATCCCCTTACTCCGGTAAAAGCGGCATAAAACCATGTAGAACCCTAAAAACTATATGTCACCACATCACACCAAGCGACGACGCGTGCACCACCGCTGGCGAGCGTGGCCAGAACTTCACACACTTTACCTACTCCACAAACAATGTGTGGTCTACTATCTTCTACACTCCAAGCTGAGCCGCGGCAACGGAGAGGACAGAGCGTTTAAAAAATTCGGCAGAAATAAAAAATTGTGTGGGTGCCAGGCACCCACACAATTCTCAAACTATTTGATAGCCAATCCGTATTTGGCAAAACCGTTGGCCGCTGCTTCGAGGTAGCTGATGCCGCTGTCTGCGGGAATCAGGCTCTGGGCTGCTGCTGAGGTTTCGAAGACAAGGTTCGGGTCGCCTGTGATCGGTGTGAATGCCCAGTTGTTGTCTGCTGATGGATCGATGGTGCCGACTTCGACCATGTATTCCTGGATCACTTGGCGGTTTTCGTAGGCATAGTCGATGGTTTCCGTTGCGTTCCGGACGCCTGGGAAGTTGCCGCTTGCACGGTAGTTGTTTGTTACGACCAGGAATTCCTGATCCGCCGCTACGACTGTGCCCTGGTAAGAAAGGTTCTTGATGCGGCTTGCAGTTTCATTGACAGTATTGCCGTCTGCATCGTATTTGGCTGGTTGTGTGATGTCGATTTCGTAGGTTACGCCATCGATGACGTCAAAGTTGTAGGTGCGGAAATCCGGGTTGATGAGTTGCTGCTCGCCGGTTGCTGCTGGATCGATTTGCAGGAATTGGCCTGCTGACATCTCCAGCCATTCTTTCAGGTCCGCTCCAGTCAGTTTCAACGCGAACACTGTGTTGTCGAAAACATACAGGTCTGCGACGTTTTTGATGGCGATTTGGCCGGTTGCGATGTTGGTGTAATAATCGCCGCCGTTGCGTCCGCCTGCTTTAAATGGTGCGGCTGCTGACAACAGTGGCAAGTCCGCATTGGCTGTATCTTTTCTCTTTTGGTCGACATACCAGCTTTGAGCGTTGTTGACGATTTGGATCGATGGATCGTCTTTTACGAGTGAGAAATAGCTGTTGATCGGCGCGGTTGTTTCACCAACCGGACTGCGGACGTATTCAATTGTCCCTTCATGTGTTTCTTTGACGGCTTCAACGACTTGTTCTGCCACTTCGTCTGTGGTGGAATCAATGGCGCGTAGCTCTGCTTTTTCGTTAGAGATGTCCCATGTGTTGCCTTTTTTCACGAGTGTCAGGTCAATGACGCCCAAATGGCTGCCGAATTTACCAGGCATCACCACAGGTGTGCCGTTAATCAGGCCGTTTTCCTGGTCGACGTTGGCTAATTCTGAATACGAGCCTGGGAACAGGTCATGGTTGTGGCCGGTGATGATGGCGTCAACGCCTTCCACTTCCGTCAGCTGATAGGTAATGTCTTCTTCCCCCACTTCGTGTGTTTCGTCACCCATCCCTGAGTGCGACAGGACGACGACCACGTCAGCGCCTGCTTTTTCGACTTCCGGCAGGAATTTCTCGACGGATTCGACGGCGTCTTCAGCGACGACTTTGCCGTCCAGGTTGGCGCGGTCCCATTTCATGATGTGCGGAGCCACGACGCCGATGACGCCGACTTGGATGGTGTGTTTGCGGCCTTTGCTGTCAACGACTTTTTTGTCGATGATGGTGTAAGGGTTGTAGCGGTTTTCGCCGGTTTCGGCATCATAGACGTTGGCGTTGAGGACCGGGAACGGCGCTTCTTCGAGTGCATTGTCCAGGTAATCGAGGCCAAAGTTGAATTCATGATTGCCGAGCGTCGAGGCATCGAAATCGAGTGATTCGAGTGCGGCGTACGCTGGGTGCAGTTCGTCTTCACCGAGCGGATCTTGTGTGACTTTGTAGCCGCCGAATGGCGTGCCTTGGATCAGGTCGCCATTGTCGAATAGGAGTGTGTTGCTGTTTTCTTCGCGGGCTTGCTCGATCAAGACGCCGGTTTTGGCGAGGCCGAGCGCATTGGAGATTTTGTCCTGGTAATAGTCATAGTTGACGAAATTGGTATGAAGGTCGGAGGTGCCAAGAATCTGCAGCGAAACTTCCTGCGCGTTCTTGGGATTGCCGCCTTTGCCCCAGCCGTTGTCATTTCCTTGTCCTTTAGCGGGTGCATCTGATGCTGCGAGTGCAGGTACTGCAGCCAATAAGCTGCTCATGGCTAAAACGGATGCTGCGGTTACGGCTGTAAGCTTTTTCTGGATTGTCATCTGTCCATCTCCTCGTAGTTAGAATTGCGGGTCAATTCCAGTATACCTTTCGGTTGCCGAAATGGAATGTGTGAGGAGACCTAATTATTGTTAAAGTTTGGTGTGGGGGATGTAAATTTATGTAGGGTGATTGGGTTCTGAAATGGTTGTCTTTAAGTGGTATGGGGGTGGAGAAATCGCTTCAGGCGGACGCTTTCCTGCGGGCTTGCGCCGAACTAACTCGGGCTCGGGGCCCGAGTGGATTTCGGCACTTCGCTATCCCGCTGGAGTCGCCGCCTTCTGCTCTTTCTTTAGGGTACTTCATATAGTAGAAAGTGAGAGGTAAAATGTTATCATTGTGGCAATTTTATGATGAAATGGTGAAATGACAGAAGTGTATAGAAGGACATCTTATATAGTGGTGATTTTGAACTTATTGCTTTTCGTCTGCAAAAAGCGGGCATTTCGGAGGAGCGCAGCGGATCACTCCTGGTTTTGTTTTGGTGAGTGATCGTGAGTCATGGGCGGAACGCTTCTATATGAACAAATCGTGTTTCTACCACAACTTTTGGGGCGGCTACCTGAACATGTCATCTTTCTACGCTGACTATTCGATTCTATACATGAACTAGTTGCTCCTTTACCTCTACATTTTCCTTCCTTACCTGCATTCGAGCTGTTCTATAAAAGTTCAAGAGCGTGAATGGAAGCTGTTCGCGTGGCGAACAGCCTTTTTAGCGGGGTTTTGCTGGATTCGTGTAGAAACGTGAAGACTTCATGTAAGAAAGCAAGTATGTCAGGTAAGAGCATCTCCTTTCTATAGAAGAAACTCGAGTTGTTGAGGTAGAACGGCCAATTCTTCAGGTAGGAATGCAAGACTCCCTGCGTGCTATACTGGAGCCAAAGCTAGTTGGCTGACGAGGAGGGATGGCATGTTCCTGAGTATTCTTCTTTTATTCGCAGCAATCGCCGGCATCGTCTATGGGACCCGGCACAAGAATGAGAAATGGATTGTGGGATCGACGGTTTTATTGGTGGCGATCTTGCTGTTCTATGTCTTTATCTACTTCTATTTTATGCAAACTCCTTTCTAATTATTGTGTGCGTGCCAGGCACGCACACAATTCCAGCACAAAACCCGCCTTCTCTCGAGAAGGCGGGTTTGTTTTTTCTATGGCACGAGCCGGTTGACTACCGGTAGTTTTTGCATGGCCAGGATGATGCCGAACGAGATGATGAAAATCAACAGCCAGATGAGCGGTACGCTGATGATGGGATTGAAGGTCATTTCATTGAGCCCGAAGAATTTATTCAGGTAAATCTGGATGAGCGGGTGAATGACGTAAATGCCGAATGTGGCAGTGCTGATTCGGGTGATCAGGGCGTTCGGTTTGATTTTTTTGCTCATGTGCTGGAAACCGATGAAGATGAACAGCGTGATGAACAAGGCGTTCGGGCGGTAATGCTCGTAGAAGAAGTCGTCGAATTCGTCTGCGGGCAGTCCGGCGTTCAGGTAATAGGTCCCCCACAGCGTTATAAAGTAGCTGGCGATGGCAAGTATGCCGAGCGGCAGCAAGTACTTTTTGGGCACCGGGTAGAGCACCAGGTACGCGCCGAGCAGGAAGTAGCCGATGTAGGGTTCGAATAAACCGGGCGTCAGGGCGAGTTCAAATTCGAAGAACTTCGGCAAAAACGGCAGGAAGCATGAAAAGATGATCCAGAACAACAGAAAAGCCTGGAAGGTTTTCTTGTCCATGTGGACGACGAGCAGTTTCAGGAATGGCGCCATGATGTACAAACCGGTGATGGTGTACAGGAACCACAAGTGGTAATAGATATCATCGGTCAGGAACTGGACGAGGATTTCGTAGGCGGTATAGGATTCTCCCAGCTCGTAGATGTTGTAAAGCGTATAGATGAAACTCCAGAAGATGAGCGGAATGACGACTTTCGACAAGCGCTTTTTGAGGAATTCGCTGACGCTTTCTTCTTTGTCACGCGTCAGCAGCAATGCGCCGCTGAGCATGAAGAATACCGGCACGCACCAACGCAAACCGGCATCGAACATATTGGCGAAATGCCAGATCCAGTCGTCGGTGGTGGTATTGTTGATGATTTTTGATACTACATGGATGCCGACGACCACAAAAATCGACAAGGCCCGCAGCCAATCCATATAGTCGTATCTTCTGGCCATGTGGGCAACTCCTTTTTATGTATATGGGTATGTTATTGTGTGGGTGCCAGGCACCCACACAATTCAATTCTTAATTTCCTCCATCAGTTTAGCGTGTTTTGAGGCTGCAATCCAATACGAATTGATTACAAGTGTATGACAAGTTTTATTCCATCAACTGACGGCACAGGATATCGATTTCTTGACGGCGTTCGTCCAGCAGCTGTTGGCCGAGTCCGACGAGGGCGTTGAGGTTTTGTTCGGAACCGTCATCGAGTTGTTCGGTGCCCGGCTGCAGAAGCTCGATCTGGAAGCGGTAATAGCGCTTTGCCTTGTCCCGCTCGGGCAGGACGAAATCCAGCTGGTAATCGACGACGTCTGAGCTGCCGTCCATGAGGATATACCAGAGCGGACGCGCCCAGCCGAGCAGCCCCCAGGTTCTGAAGCGTTCGAAATCGATGCTCAGCTGGGGATTTCCGGTTCCGAGCGATACCACCAGCAGATCTTCGTCAGGAAACAGTTCTTTGGCTTCGGCGTAGGCGCACATCGCCGGATTGTTGGCGAACACGGCGCCGTCGATAAACGTCGCATCGGGGTATTCTTTGATTTTCTTCGGCACAAAATAAGTCGGCGCGGCGCTTCCGGCGCGGGCAACGTCCCGCATGAGCACGTCTCTTTCAATTTTCTTCGTCCGGATATCCCCACTTTTGAAAAAAGCAGTATAGCGCCCATGGATTTCATAGCTCGGAACCACCACGTTCACCAGCGCCTCGGAAAGCATCGTATGCCCAAAGTATTTTTTCAACGCTTTTTCAAGTGCCCGTGCGTGGTAGCGCCGCGTGAAAATGCCGCGGGTGATTTTGAAGAACAGTGATTTATCGAAGATTTCGTGAGATTCCTCTAAATAAAATTGCAGAAGCTGTGTTGCGGAATAACGTGGTTGTGTTTCTATTTTTCTATCCGGTGCGACCAATCCAAGCGCCAGGATTCCGCCAGTGGATGTTCCGACGACCAGATCAAACAGTTCGGCAATCGGCTTGCCAGTCTGTTCTTCGATTTCTGCCAGCACCATCGCCGGGATGATGCCCCGGACTCCCCCACCATCAATGGCAAGAATTTTCCTCATTCCCACACCCACTTTCGAAATTTTCTAATTATTTTAATTGTAAGAAGTTTACTGGTTTCTGTCAAAATTGACTGAATAGAAATTATTGTAACCTAAGTTTTCTTATAATTTAGATAGTAAATTATTTTTTTAATAAAAAATTGCGCAAGTATTACCTTGTACTTTTATTGCCAGCTTTGTCTAAAATAGCTTTGTAGTTTTTTCGCTTTGCATAGGTAAAATAAAGCTGGCAGGATTTTAAAATTTGGATTTATTAGGAGATTTAACGTAACAAAGAGCCTGCTTTTTCAAATAAAAACCCAATTTTCATAGAAATAAACCTTTTTTTCATTTTTTTCGCCTGCTCAAAACCTTGATATATAAGGGTTTTGGAGGCTGAATTCTTTTTGTTATACAACTGTAATATAACTGCAATTGAATTGACGTTGTTTTTAAACCGTTCTGTCTATATAGTAAATGGCAGAGCAAAATATTATTAATTCATATACTTGGATAATAAAAACTGGAGGAACCAACAACAATGAAAAAACTAGTCTTTACTTTACTTGCAGCCGGATCATTGCTATTTGCTAACTCAACCACGGACGTACAAGCAGCACAAACTACACAAAACAATGTAACTTCATCATATGAAACTTCTGAAACTGCTACTGTGGAGCAAGTTGCCGCAAGCAAAGCAACTGCCAAATCAGGCACATTCAAAATGAAATACAACTCAAACGTTCGTGCGGATGCAGGAACAAAATACAAAGTTGTGACAATGGCTAAAAAAGGATCAATCGCAACAGCGACTCACCAAAAGAAAGTCGGCAAAGCGACTTGGTACAAAGTGAAAGTCAACGGTAAATCAGGATGGGTGCTAAGCACAT
This sequence comes from Planococcus sp. APC 3900, assembly GCF_030407735.1. Lineage (NCBI taxonomy): Bacteria > Bacillati > Bacillota > Bacilli > Caryophanales > Caryophanaceae > Planococcus > Planococcus sp. APC 3900. The sequence goes on from NZ_JASDCT010000011.1 coordinate 21,738, forward strand.
TGCTTACCAAAACAACTGTTAAGAAAGCTTCTGTGAAAACAGCTTCTTCCTCTTCAGTCGTTTCAGCAGCACTTGCACTTAAAGGCATTCCATACAAATTCGGCGGCACGACAACTTCAGGATTTGACTGCAGTGGATTCGTTCAATACGCATTCAAAAAAGCAGGCAAAAACGTATCGCGCACAACGACTTCACAGTACGCTGAAACTTACAAAGTCAGCAACCCACAACCAGGCGACTTGGTATTCTTTGCTAACACGTACCGCGCTGGGATCTCTCACGTAGGGATTTACATCGGTAACAACCAGTTCGTACACGCAGGCGGAGCGAAAGCAGAAGTCAAAAGCATGAACGATCCATACTGGGGCAAGAAATTCCACAGCTACAAGCGTTTCTAATCAAATAGGTATCTCAAAGGGTGACCCGAGTGTCTGCTAATAGCAGGTGTTCGCAGGTCCCCTTTTTATTTTGGTGTTGGGGTGAAGAAATCGCTACAGGTAGACGCTTTCCAGGGGGCTTGCGTCGAACTAACTCGGGCTATAGTTGCGCGCGTGCCTGGCACGCACACAACTTCTATCTTCATAGGAATGGTTTCTACATGAACTATTGGAGCCGTTATAAGGATAAGTCATCCTCCTACTTGAACTGGTTGCTCCTTTACCTGCATTTCCCCCTTTCTTACCTGAATTAGAGCTCTTACATAAAAGTTCAACCGACCGAATGGAAGCTGTTCGCACGCGAACAGCTGGTATAAGGAATTGTGTGCGTGCCTGGCACGCACACAATTCACTCTCCCCTCTCATATTTGCGTAATTCGTGTAGAAACCAAGAAACTTCATCTAGAGAAGCGATTAGTTCAGGTAGCAGTATCCCCTTACGCATGTAGAAGTAAAAATAAATCATGTAGAATTACAAATTCGTCATGCAGCATAAAAAAACAGACCCACAAAGTGGACCTGTTTTTTTATTCATTTACAATATCCTCAATTTGATAATCTCCGTATTCATCAATCACCACCGTGTAGATGCCTTCGTGCGACACAGTGGAGGATTCGCCGCTCGTTTTGTCGTGGTAAGTGAAATCGGCTTCGGCCTCGACGGTTGCGCTGTCTTCATTGATTTCGATGGCGGTGATGGTTGGCTCGACGGTGTCGTAGATGCGGTCCAGGTTTGCTTTTTCTTCGATCAGCTCGGCGGATTCTTCTTGTGCTTCACTGCCTGGCAAAACAAACGACAGGTAGTAGGTGGATTCCGCGTCGTTCAGCGTATAGGGAATGATTTCGTAATAGGCGGCAATGAAGTTCTCCAGCAGGTCTTCCGCAAAATAGGCATCTTTGACATCCTGCAGGACGACTTCCTCTCCTTCTGGAAGCGTCGGGTTTTCAACCCACTCGGTCAGCTGGTCCCAGACGGTGTAGATTGGGATGGTGTAGCCGGAGCCCGGTTTTTCCTCAAGGATGATCGAGTTGATGCCAAGGATCTTGCCGGTGTCGGCGGCAATGAGTGGCCCGCCGCTGGAGCCCTGGGATATTTCTGCACTCATTTCATAGAGGCCTGTGTATTCGAATTGGTCCATGAAGTCGAGATCGGTTGCGGTGATTTCGCCGGTTGTGGCTGTATTGCTTTGGTCACCCGGGCTGCCGATTGCAACGACGGGTGTGCCGATGTCGACGGGTTCCATTTCAATTTCCAGAGGTTCTTTGCCCGCCAGTTCGTTGACGCGGACTAGAGCGAGATCCTGGGTTTCGGATATGCCGATGATGTTGCCGTTGAATTCCTGGCCGTCGCTGTTTTTGACGGTCACGTAGGACGCATCTAGCACTACATGGGCATTGGTCAGAATGTCGCCTTGGTTGTTGATCAGAAAGCCGGAGCCTTGCTCAAGATCCGTGTAGAGCGTGTAGACATGTGTTTTGGCGTTGGCGATCATGGAGGCGAGCTCAATTTCCGCTTCGGGGGTCTGTTGGCTCGTTTCTATGGGACCGGCCGGCTGGTTTGCGGTTTCAGGAACGGGATCTTCTGAGCCCAACAGCAAATAAGCACCGAGGCCGATCACCAGCAGCAAGACGATCGACAAAACGGCGATGATTCGATTGGTGTTTTTCATCTTCTGTGATGGTTGTCGGGTCATTGCAATCAACTCACTTTTTTCGTTGTGGTTTTAGTATAGACGGACAGATTGACTGATAGTTTCATTCAAATAGCGTTTTGTTGATTTAAAATGGAATTTGTTACAGACCTTTTCAACGGCTTTACCCTCTTTTCCTTCTATTATAACCATCTGGCGAATTGTTTGGGTGCCTGGCACCCAAACAATTCCACGAGAAAAAGCCGGGAGAGTTTCTCCCGGCTTTTCAGTCTTTCACCAGATCCTGGATCAATTGTTCAGTGGAGTCGTAGTTTGCGCGTTCCGCCAAAAAGAAGCGCACCGGGTCGCCTTCCCGCTCCGGATCGACCAGCAGCAGGTCGACGGTAGTCAGTTTAGGCGTGATGCTGTCGAAGAAACCGAAGATGGCGTCCAGGTCCTCTTCGAGTTGAAGGTTCTTTTGGCTAAGCTTGCCCGGTTCGAAGGTGACATTTGCCAATAGATTGGTGCAGTCTCCGGTATCATTCACTTCCTGGCAGCTGATCCATTGTTCTTGCCACTGGTCATAGAAGCGGAAACGCCCGGTTTCTGCTTGAGCAGCTGCGTCCTGCCACTTGGTTTGCATCCGTTTACTCGCGGGACCCAAATCACTGAGGAGTCTCTTGACGAGATATGCTTCCACTTGTTCGGCGTTTTCAATGCCATCCATTTCACGCAAGTCCATTCCTGTAGCGGAATCGTCTTGCCGGCTCGATATCCGGATCACTTGAATGTCCAAATTGTTTTCTCTCACGAGTCCGAGAAGTTCTGTCAATGCTTCAATTTCAGCCGTTTCGTGTGTTTCGTAACTATGTTCGCTGTCCAGTGTGAGAAAGCGGACCTTGTCCCCTGTTGTGATTTCCTTCAAGAGATGTTCGACCATTTTCCCTTTTGAAGGGGTGGTGAATCCGAGTTCTTCCAGCTGCGGCATCAGGTCTTCAATTTGCTGCTGCGTTTCATGGGTGGCGAGGACAACTTGATAGTCGTCGCGGTAAATGGTGGCATAATTGTCCACGTGTTCGGTGATGGTGAACACCAAATCTTCCTGGCCTTCAAACGCCAATCGGTAGCTGTGTCCGTCTACAAAATTCGCTTCGGTTTCATCGATGATTTTGGCTTCCATGCCATATTTCTCTTCGATAAATGCCTTCATTTCCTGGTCTTCGGCCTTTGATTCAGCTTGAGAATCTTTAGCATAATTGAGATAGATCCAAGCGATCATCCCGATTACCAGCAATACGCAAACGCCTATGATTATCAGGCAACCGCTCAAAATTCCAGGGAGTTTCTTTTGCATAGGGTTTCCCCCCTTTTTTCTTCTATTATATATTGTTTGGGTGCCAGGCACCCAAACAATTCTCGCTCAATTCAAGATCCGCCTGTTCGCAGTACAACAAATAATCTGCGAGGCAACTGGAATAAGGTGGAGGTAAAATTATGGGCAGGTACGTTAAATCGAGGAATTCATATGGGGAAAAGAGAGAATCTGCATAGTACCGATAGGAGCTGTACCGATATTCCCTCATATCTTTCACCATCGGCTCAGTGGTATTGAGGGGGTTCCTGTGGATGTAGCGGCTGATGGCAAGAATGCTTTTATGCGTGATGGCTTTGCCGGAGTAGTAGCGGCTTTCGTAAAAGTAACCGCTATAATTGTATTTCTTCTTGTAATAATCACTGTACCGTTTGTTAATAAGGGCCATCACTTTTCCCAACGGCACTTCGGGCGAGCGCAGCAACATATGATAATGGTTGGTCATCAGGCAATACGCCAGAATCGTAAAAGGATGTTTAGTATGGACATAGGTCAATATTCTGAAGAAAGCGGCTTTGTCTGCTTCTTCTTGAAAAATTGCCTGCCTGTTATTGCCTCTCATGACGACGTGTTCATATGCATCCGGATTCCAAATGCGCCGGTTTCTTCCCACTTTATCACACTCCTCCTTTGAACCTTTTTTCTATAATAGAAAGAACATCAATCCCCGTCAATTATTGCAAAAAGGGAATAACTTATATTTGAGGATGGATAAAGAGGTCAAAAATGGGTTTTCGCCATTAAAAACCGTGAAAATTGCCGGATCCTGGCTTCAAAAATTTTTTTGAATTGTTTGCGTGCCAGGCACGCAAACAAAAAGCCGGGAGGATTTCCCCCGGCTTTTGTCCATGCCTTACTTTGTGATGGTGAAGCTCTCTTCCGTGATATGTCCCGCCGCATCCACTACTTTCAAGGTGAAGTCGTTTTCGCCGGGTTTGCTGACAGGGACGGTGATGGTGATGTCTTCGTTGAATGCGGCTTCGCCGTAAGGCTCTGTCATGTCGTGGCTGTAGACTTCGCTGTCGGTCAAGTAGACCCTGATGGCGTCCATATTGTCTGTCACGTTGAACGTCACTTCAGCGCTGTCTTCGCCCGCTGTGGTCTCCGGCACATCGAGCAGTTCGATGGCAGCCGGCTGCGTGTCGACCAGTACTTGGCTGCGTATTTCAAGGTTGTTGCCGGATTCGTCGATGGCTTGGACGAAAATGTCGTGGCGGCCATCGTCGAGCGTCAAGGTATGATCGAAGAAGAAGCCGTCAAAGCGATCGGCTTTTTCGCCGTTGACTGTTACCGAAACGATGCGTGAACTGTCTTCAATAATGCCGAAGACGCCGACCTGCCGGGTGTTCGATACTTCAAACAACCCCGGATAGATGAGGCTGATGGCCGGTTTATCGGTATCGGCTACTGCACCGGTCAATGGAACTTCCGTTCTATTGCCAGCCGTATCATGGAAAACGACTTTCAGGACGTCGCCTTCCTTGATGTCGACCGGCACGACATAGCTGGTGGTGCTTGGCGACAGTGATTCGTCTTCAAAGGTTTCCTGGTTTTCGGTCAGCTCGACGCCGTTATGGAACACTTCCCAACGGTCAGGTCCACTGCCTGCTGCGTTATCCGCAAAGCTCGATACCGTCACCGTTTTGGTTTCTTTATTGAGTGCTGCGACTGCTGCCGGGGACACGGTGTCGACCAGGATCGGGATGGTCAATGTTTGCCATTCCGCTTCCGGATAATCAATGACGGCGCGCATCTCGATCTGGTACTTGCCGTCTGCCACCGGTTCGCCGAGCACTTCCCCGTTCCATTCATTGAGCGGGTCATAGTAATACGGGAAGACCTCCGAGAAATTCTTGATCAAGTTTTTGCCGGTCTGCAAAGTCCGCAATTTCTTGCCGCTTTCATCCAGCACGTTCACTTCCAGTTGTTTGGCGTTCCGCAGCAAGGAGAATACCGGGATGACGGATTCCTTGCTGCCGTCGCCATTCGGTGAAAAGGCGAAGCGTTCCGGCACGAAGCCTTGTTGGTGGCTGCCTCCGTTGATGATCATGCCGAATTCATCGGTCAGGAAGGTCGTTCCGTAAAACGTTCCGGCATCCCATGCCACATCATCGAAAATCGGCGCATCGTCCCATCCTCCGTTAAAGCCGAAGTACGGCACAACAAGTGGCGTATTGCCGCTCGCTTCTTCATTGCCATCCGTTAAAGTAATAAAGCCGTCAATGAAAAATCCGTTGGTGAACGCCGCAAATTCAGGGCGTCCCTGCAAAGCCGTGGCATCGATCGTCACTTCGATTTCCGCTACACCGTCCGCCGGCACTGTCACGGTTTCGGGTGCAGTGATATTGACCAGGTTCGTGATGACGTTCGAGCCGGAGCGGTTCGGGTCGGTGATGTCGATTTTCCGCTCCGGATGCTTCGTGACGTAATCGGTTTGGGCATTGACGTTTACTGCGTAAGTCGCCGCTGTATCCGAGAAGTTCATAGCCTCCAGTGTAAAGGTCATCCGATTATTTTGGATTTCCTTCAACGCGACTTTGGCTTCGCCTGTACGCTGGTCTGTCAGCATGACGTCTGTGGACAGCGCGTCATGCAATTGCATCAGCCCTGCTCCTTGGCGGCGCGGCGACACAAATTGGCCGGCCACCTGTTCCACCGGATTGGCCGTGTTCATCAGCAGGTTTTTTGCAAATTCCACGCGGTCCCTGCCCTCTAAATCAAGTTCTTCGATGCGCTGGAACATCAGCGCCGATCCCCCTGCCACATGCGGTGCTGCCATCGACGTCCCGCTCATCAGGCCGTATTCATTGTCATTGAACGTCGAGAAGATGTTGCCGCCTGGAGCCGTGATCTCCGGTTTGAAATCCAGGTTCGGCGTCGGCCCCCAAGATGTGAAGTCACTCATCTTGCCGGCATTCGGATTCGCCATTTCCAAGTTTTTTCCGTCAAAGACGACGGTTACTTTTTTCTTAGCATCCAATGCCGCTTTCATTGCCAGTCCATCCGCCTGAAGCGTCGACATGAACGGAATGGTGATAAACGGATCGGCTTCCATATTGACCGGTCCCGTGGTGTTGTTGTAGATGATGACGCCTGCCGCACCCGCGTCTTGTGCCGCAAGCCCTTTTTCCGCAAACGAAATGGTGCCGCGGGCAATCAAGACGAATTTGCCTTCGACGTCTTTTCCTTCAAAATCCGCGGGCTGGCCAATGCCGGCATAGACCACTTCATGTGATTTGGCCGGCAGTTTTTCCGGCTCGGCTCCGTTCGCCAGCAAGTAAAGTGCACGCCCTGCTTCGGCACCGTCTACTTGGTAAACAAAGCTGTCGGTGGTGATGACGCTGTTTTCAAATGAAGCCACGCCCAATGAATCAATGGAAATGCCCGGATTTCCGACCAGGCCGTAATCCTGATTTTCCGCGAACGGTGCCAGGAATCCCGATCCCCGCAGGTCTTCATTTCCTGCAGAAATGGCGACCAGGATGCCGTTATTGGTGGCGCGTTCCACCGCCTGCTGCTCAGGACTTGACGTGTCGACAAATCCAGCCGTTGCCCCGAGTGACATATTGATGACGTCCGCTCCCAGTTTGATGGAGTCGTCGATCGCTTTGATGTAGATGTCGCCGAACGTCGAAGCTGAATTGGCGTCATTGCCGAAGACTTTCAAAGCCAGCAATTGCGTTTCCGGCGCGACGCCTTTCAGCCCGCCGTTCGTTTCATTGCCATTGGCGCCGATCGTACCTGCTACGTGCATGCCGTGCATCGATGCGTTCGGTGCGATGTCGCGAATTTCCGTGTTGGCGTCCATGTAGTTGTAGCCGAACGGCACTTTCGGCGTAAAGAATTTGCCTTCTTCGATTTCACTGCTCGAGACAAATGATTCCACTTCCGCCTGCGTCAACGCAGCCGTGGTGTTATTGGTCAGCACCATGTCCTGATGCGTTGGGTCGATTCCCGTATCGATGACGCCGACGACCATGCCTTCTCCTTTAAAGCCGTAATCACGCCAAGCCTGCTGCGCCTGAACGAGCTCTTTGGAATATTTCATGGTCGGTTTGATTTCCGGCCGCTTGTACTCGGTCGCTTCGTATACAGCTTTGACGTTCGGCAGTTCCGCGATTTTCGCTACCTGCCCTGCCTCGACTTCCGCAGAAAAACCGTTGAAGACAGCTGTGAAGGTTTGGAGAAAATCAATTTTCGGTGCCACATCCGTGATCGCCGCCTGCGCCGTCTCCTGCTTGGCTATCGCTGCCGCTTCGATCTGCTGTTTCTGGTCTTCGGGCAGCTCCTTATAGAGCACGCCTTTTGCAGTTGCCGTTTCAATGGTCGGCTCTTCCTGCAGTTCGATGATGACCCTCACTGTTTCTTTCGGCGATTCCGGCTTCAGCAGCGTCTGGGCAAGCTTGACTTCCGGATCTGGTTCCGGCGCTGCCGCAACTTGCGCATTATTGAATCCGCCCAGGCTGCTGACCATTAATAACAAAATTGCCAGTCTGATTAATACTTTCTTCATATTTATTCCTCCTTTAACTGGATTTCTTATCTAAATTATCAAATAATTAAGTCAACTTTATTTTTCCAGTTAATCAAACAAAAGTCCATGGTTCCAAAGCTATCTTATTTGTTAATTCCCTTCGATTTTTTTAGGTAGTTTGGGTTTTAGGAGGCTCTGTTTTTTTCCTTTTATTAGTGGATTTATTGTAGGGTTCTATAAGTCGCTTCGGCCGCTCTGGAGGGGACTCCCGCCATAAGCCGGGCAGCGCTCCGCTTGCCAGTCTTATCGCTCCGTCCCCTCCGTGGACGCGGCTCAGCTTGGGGTTCGGGAATATATAAATACTGTGTTTTGTTGAAGTAGAGAGGTGGCGTGGGGTTCTGGAAACGCTCGGCAGCGGTGGTGCACGCGCCTTCCCTTAGCGTGTACGAGGCTAAATGTAGTTTATGTGGTTGTACAGGATGAATTGGTGGTTGTACATGATCTATTTGGGTTTCTACCGGAGTTAGGCGATGCTTCTACCTTAACTAGTTGCTTCTCTACATGCAGTTTCTGCGTTTCTACACGAATACCGGAAAAATAAGAGACAAAATAGCATTCATAGTGGTTGAAAGATCGATCGCTGGGTGTGAGCTACGCTTCAATAGGATGCATTGTTCTTTATGCCCGGCTGTTCGCCATGCGAACAGCTTCCATTCATGGGTTTGACCTTTTAAGGTACAGATGGAGTGCAGGTAAAGAAGTGAGTTATGCAGGTAAGAGAACAACTTGTTCATGTAGGAATTGTTTGTGTTTTGTGTGCGTGCCAGGCACGCACACAAAACACAAACAATTCGGCATACAAAAAAACAAGCAATCAAAACGCTGATTGCTTGCCTGTTTTTGTTGCGATTCTGTTAATCCAGAAGCTCCATCTTTTCGAGTGAGCGGTAGAGGACTACTGCTGTTTCTGCTCGTGTGATTTTTGCTTGTGGATCGAAGACGTTGCCTTGGCGACCTGTGATAAGTTCTAGTGCATATGCTTGTGATACAGCTTCAGCTGCGTATTTAGAGATTTTCGCGTTGTCTGCGAATTTGTGTTTCGTGTTCAAGCCTTCAAGCAGGGAGGCTTCCTGGTATTTCACAGCGCGCATGATCATGACGGCTGTGTCCTGGCGGGAAATCGGTGCTTTCGGGTCGAACTTGTTGCCTGGCAATCCTTGAACGATGCCCGCGCGAGCTGCGGCTTCGATTTCTTTGGATGCCCATGTTTTGCCTGGGCCCGCGTCTTTGAATTTGCCTTCGTAGTCTTTCAGCGGCAATTCAAGTGTACGTGCCAATAGCGCTGCGAATTCTGCACGTGTCAGTTCCGCTTTTGGTGCAAACAAGGTATCGGTCTTGCCTTTGATGATGCCTTGTGAAGCGAGTGCTTCGATTTGGGTTTTCGCCCAATGCGATTTGATGTCTGTGAATGTCACTTTCGATGCTTTCGTGATCGTGAATGTCTTTTCAGTAACGTGTCCACCTGCATCTGTAACTGTCACTTCGTATTGGTTGGCACCGATTTTCTTGACCGGCACTTTGACTTTGATGTCTTTGTTGAAACTTGCTTTGCCGTATGGCTCGGACATGTCTTTTTTGAAGACTTCGCTGCCGTTTACGTAAGCGTAGATTTCATCCATATTGTCTTTGATTCTCAAGGTTACTTCCGCTTCAGTTACATTGGCACCTACCATTTTCGGTGCGTTGACGATTGAAATGGCAGCCGGAGTTGTATCCACCAGGATCTGGCGGCGAAGCTCCATTTCATTGCCGAACTCATCCACTGCTTTGACCGTTACGTACTGAGAGCCGTCTTTCAATGAAACCGTGTGTTTGAAGTTGGTGCCGTCAAATTCTTTCGCTTTGACGCCATTGACTGTCAAGGAAACGATTTTCGAATCGTCCTCTACATGGCCAGCGACAACCACTTCTTTCGTATCGTATGTTTCCAGTGTTTCCGGTGAAGTAAAGAAGATGACCGGTGCTGTTGTTTCATTTTTTGAACCTGCTGTCAGGTTCACTTCTTTTTTATTGCCAGCGATGTCATAGAAAACCGCTGTTACTTTGTCGCCTGTTTTAACAGGTGCTTCCACTTTGTATGAAGTGGTTGTTGGCGCTAATGATTCGTTGGCTGGCGTAGCCGCGTTTTCCGTGACTTCTTTGCCGTTGACGAATACTTCCCAACGGTCTGCGCCAGCGCCTGATGCGTTATCCGCAAATTTCGTCACGGACACTGTTTTCGTTTGTGCGTCATACTTGGCTGCCGCTTCCGGAGCTACCGTATCCACGATAATCGGGAAACTGATCGACTGCCATTGTGCATTCGGGTAATCAATGACTGCGCGAAGCTGGATCTGGTACTTTCCGTCTTTCGCCGGTTTGCCGTCGATCATTCCGTCCCAGCCGTTAAGCGGGTTGAATGTGTAAGGCTCCGTTGCTGAGTAATGCTTAGTCAAACTTGAAGCGGTACGGATCGTGCGCAATTTCTTGCCCGCTGCATCCAGAACGTTTACTTCAAATTCTTTGGCGTTGCGGATCAATGAGTAGACGGGTACTGCCATGTCCTGCAAACCGTCGTCATTCGGTGAAAACGCGAAACGTTCAGGAACGTATTTGCCGGCATGTGTGCCGCCTGTGATATCATTTCCTTCGTCATCCGCCAATAGTGTAATGCCGTAGTAAGAATCGGCATCCCATGCAAATTCGTCGAAGATGCTGGCATCGTCCCATCCGCCGTTAAAGCCATAGTAAGGAACGACCAATTCCGTGTTGCCAGTTACAGCTTCATTGGTGTCGGTCAACGTGACAAACCCGTCCACGAAGAAACCGTTTTTGAACGCTGCGTATTCAGGTGTTCCTTTAAGTGCAGAAACATCGACTGTTACTTTGATTTCTTTTGTTCCGTTTGCCGGAACCGTGATTGTTTCAGGAGCCGTGATGGCCACTTTGTCTGTTACGACCGCTGAACCACGGACGTTCGGATTGGTGATATCCGTGTCTGTTGCTTTTCCTGCTACTACTTCTTTTTCTGATTTATCCGTTTGGACGTTTACATCCACGTTGTAGTTCGCTGCTTCTTTAGAGAAGTTTTCAGCTTGCAATGTGAAGGTGAATTTATCGCCGACGATTTCTTTCAGCGCCACTTTTGCGTCGCCTGTCGCTTTATTCGTCAGCATCACGTCTGTTGAAAGCGCGTCATGCAACTGCATCAAGCCAGCACCTTGGCGGCGTGGAGAGACAAATTCGCCTTTTGCGAATTCAACCGGATCTGCTGTGTTCATCATCAGGTTTTTCGCGAATTGAACGCGCTCACGCCCTTTTAGGCCAAGCTCTTCAATGCGCTGGAACATCAATGCTGTACCGCCTGAAACGTGAGGAGCCGCCATAGACGTTCCGCTCATCAAGCCGTATTCATCGTTGTTCAAAGTCGAGAAGATGTTGCCGCCCGGAGCTGTGATTTCAGGTTTGAAATCAAGGTTCGGTGTCGGGCCCCAAGAAGTGAAGTCACTCATTTCACCCGCACTCGGGTTTTGAATATCAAGATAGTCGCCCTCAAAAGATACAGTCACTTTTTTGCCTGCATCCAATTGTGCTTTCATTGCCAGACCGTCTGCCTGTAAAGCGGACATGTACGGAATTTTGATAGCTGGATCTGATGCCATGCTGATGGTGCCGGTTGCGTTGTTATAGACGATGACGCCGATCGCGCCAGCTGCCTGTGCAGCCAAGCCCTTTTCAACAAAACCGATTTCGCCGCGTGAAACCAATGCAAACTTACCGGCAACGTTCTTGCCTGCATATTCAGCTGGTTTTCCAAGTCCTACATCCACCACTTCGTAATTGGGATTCGGCAAGTTTTCCGGGTCAGCGTCATTGGCTAGCGTATAGATGGCTTGGCCGGTTTGCGTCCCGTCTACTTGGTAATTAAAGCTTTTCGCAGTGATTTTGTCATTTTCGAAAGATGCCACACCAAATGAATCGATTGACGTGCTTGGTGATCCCGTCAAACCGTAATCCTGGTTATCGGCGCGCGGGGCAGCATAGCCCGAACCAAACATATCGGAGTTTCCTGCTGAAATGGAAACCAGGATGCCATTGTTTGTCGCTCTTTCAACTGCTTTTTGTTCCGGGTTTGAGGAATCCACAAATCCTGCAGTGGATCCAAGGGACATATTGATGACGTCTGCACCCAGTTTGATCGAATCATCGATCGCTTTGATGTAGATATCGCCATAAGTCGACGGGTAAAGCGGGTCGTTGCCGAATACTTTCAGCGCCAATAATTGCGCTTCCGGAGCAACGCCTTTGATGCCGCCATTTTCTTCATTGCCGTTTGCCCCTACTGTTCCGGCAACGTGCATGCCGTGCATAGAAGCTTCCGGTCCTAGGTCAAGGATTTCGTTGTTGCCATCCATGTAGTTGTAGCCAAAAGGCACTTTAGCTGTGAAAAATTTACCTTTGTCGATGGATTTGTCAGCCAATAACGCTGCTACATCGGATTTTGTGATGTCGCCTGTTTTGTTGTCCGTCAACACCATGTCTTTGTGGCTTGGGTCGATTCCTGTGTCAATGACACCCACAACCAGGCCTTCGCCTTTATAGCCATAATCTGTCCATGCTTGTTGAGCCTGGACCAATTCTTTCGAGTATTTCATTTCCGGTTGAACTTCAGGGCGCTGGTATTCAGTCGCTTCGTAGACTGATTTGACGCCGCTCAAGTTCGCGATGTCTCCAACTTCGCCCGCTTCAACTTCTGCGGAGAATCCGTTGAATACCGTAGTGAAGTTTTCAAGATATGTAATGCGCGGAGATACGGAAGCAATCGATACTTGCACGGATTCCTGGCCCGTCACAACTGCTGCTTCCAATGTCTCTTTTTGTTTGTCAGGAAGATTTTTGTATAAAACGCCCTTTTCAGTAGCGCTTTCAATCGCCGGTGCTTTATCAAGCTCGATGATCACACGTACTTTTTTATCCGGGTCTTCCGGATTCACGAATTTTTCAGGGATGTTCAATTCCCCTTTTTTCGACTCTGTACTAGGTACGTTCGATGAATTCGCAGCAGCTGAGACCCCGGTCAGGCCAAAGACAGCTGAGCTGAATGTCATCATAAAGACCATCGCCAGCAATAAAAACGGTTTGAGCTTCGTCAATGTGTTTCCCCCTTTGTTCTGATTCGCAATTGTAGAGAATCTTTACAATTGCACAACAACTTAAATTTACCATAATTTTTCAATGTTGCAAATATTAAATGGGGTTTATTTCATGTTAAAGAGACTGATTTAAGAGGAATTTGCTAGATATAGCTTGATATTATTTAGTTTCTCGAATTAAAAAAATATTTTTTTGAGATGGAATTTGAATTGTTTGCGTGCCTGGTGAATTGTGTGCGTGCCTGGCACGCACACAATTCAGTGGAGCGATCGTTGTTTATGGTTTGTAATGAGTGATGGATTTCTTCTATATAAACAAATTGTGTTTCTACCTTCACTTTCGGAGCGGCTACTTGAATATGTCATCTCCCTACATGATCTCATTGCTCCTTTACCTGCACAATTCGCATCTTTACCCATGCGCCACTTGTTTCAAAAAAGTTCAAGTGAATGAATGGAAGCTGTTCGCGCGACGAACAGCCCGTATAAGGAATGTCATTTTTTTAAAAGCATAACTCACACACAGCGATGGATTTCTTACACATTTAGCATGTCACATCTCATTTCTACGGAATTCATGTAGAAAAGTAGAAACATCATGTAGAGAAGCACCTAGTTAAGGTAAAGGCATCATCTTAGTACGGTAGAACCCCAAATAGCTCATATAGGACCACCAATTCGTCCAGTACAACCACAAAACCCACATGTAACCTCTTTAACTCCAAGCGAAGGCGCGTGCACTATCGCTGCCGAGCATTTCGAGAACCCCACATCCCCTATCTATTCCAAACAAAAATAGAAATATGCATCTTACCCACACCAAGCTGAGCCGCGCCCTGGGAGGGGACGGAGCGATAAGACTGGCAAGCGGAGCTGTCCGGCTTATGGCGGGAGTCCCCTCCAGAGCGGCCGAAGCGACTTATAGAACCTCACCAAACTCTTACTACTCCTCCGAACTACCTGACTTATTGAATTGTGTGTGTGCCAGGCACACACACAATTCAAACACTCCAAAAAAAAACTCGACCAGAATAACCTGGTCGAGTTTGGTGGATATTTACTTGGCCACGAATGGGCGGAACAGCGAGAACATCTTCGCTGTTTCTTCGCGTGTCGTGAACTTGGCTGGCATGTATTTGCCGTTATAGCCTTCTACGATTTTGAGTTCATATAGAACCGTGATGGCTTCTTTTGTTTCCTTATTGTAGCGGCCGTAGTCTTTGAATGGTGCGTACTTGCTGACTTTGTACTCGTCATTCTTCAACTCGTATACGCGATTCAGCATCAAAGCGAACTGGGCACGGGTGATGTAATCTCTCGGTTTGAATTGAGTCGTTGTCACACCGTTGATGATGCCTGCTTGATAAGCTGCATTGATTTCTTTGCGGTGGACTGCCGGGATATCCGAGATGTCTTTGAATGGCGACTTCTCGTTTCCTTTGATCTCCAGTTCCATGATGCGCGTCAGGATGGTTACTGCCTGCAGGCGCGTCAAGTTGTCTTTCGGTGCATAGATGGTGTCGGATTTCCCTTTGATCAAGTCTCTGTTAAACAGGTCTTTAATGTAAGGATATGACCAGGCTTTGTCACTGACATCTTTGAATGGGAAATCTTTTTCCGGAATTTCTGGAACTTCCGGTTCTTCAGGAACTTCTTCTTTTTCAAATGCAATTTGCGCAAGCAATGGATCGTGATCCGATGCGCGGCCGTGCTGTTCCATGAACATGGAGTTGATGTGGACCATGTCCAGTTCCGTGCGGTCTGCCATATTGTTTGTTACCAAGAGGTGGTCAAGCACTTGTGAATTCCCTTGGTAGTAATACGAATAACGGTCTTCCAGTGGCACATCTTCGACTTTATTCGTTAGAATATCGCCTTTCAATGCCGCAAGTGCCGGTGTGAATTCGAAATCGTTCATGTCGCCTGCAACGATGACGTTCAAGTCTGGATCTTGTGCAAGTCCTTCTTCAATAAAGCCGTTGATGGCTGTTGCCAATTCGATGCGCTCATCGACCGAGCCCAGGAATGGCGGTTGGTTCTTGCCGAATAACGGTTGGTCTCCACCTTTTGAGTTCAAGTGGGCGCCGATCACGACAACTTGTTCACCTTGGAATTCGAATTGTGCAGCGATCGGTTTGCGTGTGTTCGGCATAGCGATCGGCTGAACGCGTCCCGGATTCAAGGATAATTCGCCGTCGATCCATGAGTTGTCTTGTGTTGCCGTGCCTTTTGTTCCTTCTGAAAGAGTTACGCGTTCAGGGTTGTACAAATAGCCTACTCGGATATTTCCGCCTGGCTGTCCGCCATCTTTATCGTATTCAGGCGCAATGTCCGTCCAAGCATATGTCGGGCCGCCGGCAGCTTTGATGCCGTTGATCAGACGCTCGTAGCTTGCCGTTGCGTCACTGTTTCCTGAGGCAGTCGGGCCATCGCCATCCTGTACTTCCACCATGACGATGATGTCCGGTGAATTCAAGTCTTTAACGAACGACTCTGCGATGCGCTGTGCTTTAGCGTCTGACGTATGGCTTGGATCTGCAGAGAAGTTCTCGACGTTATAAGCCGCTACTGTCAGTTCGTCTTCTTCTTTCACGATCCATGTTTGTTCCGGCTTCGTCCCGCCGTCTACAAGTTCTGTAAGATCGCTTTCTTCAGCCCAAATTTTGTAGTTGCCGAAGCCGAAACCAAGGACGCCTACAGGAGTTCCGGCAAATGAATCACCGGACTTCGCGATATAGTTTTCATTATCGATGTCGAAAGCAATGCGTTCCGGGTTGTAATCGTCTTCTGCAATCAACACGCCGCCTTGTTTATGGAAGTCGTTGTTGGTCGCGTTTTTGGAAACGACAATCACTTCGCCGTAGCTCTGCGGTCCGACGATTTGTGCATCAGCTACGCCAACGTGCATAAGTTCAAGCGATTCCCAGAAATCAATGCCGTCTTCTTCTGGATTGAATTCTGTCAATCCGTCATTGTCGATAATCTTAGTTGGCGGGAATACGTCTTTACCGATAAGAATCGGTTCAGGAAGTGGTGCAGTTCCTGTTTTTACTGCGTCCGTTGCACGGATGCGCGTGATCGGCAGGTCGTTGTCTTTCATGTCGGAATAGCCTTCCTGGAAATGTTCTTCCACGGTTCCGCTGATTGTGACCACGTCACCGACATTCAGGCCGTTTGAAGCTTTGTTGACCATGATGGCTTCTGAAGTCGTCAAATCTTCATCCGGGTTGGTGTCTTGGATGACGAAGTTTGCAGAGTTGTAGAGATGCGTCACGACGCCAACGATTTCATTGACAGCGACTCCTTGGTAATTCGAGTAATGGCCTTCGCCTTGGATATCACGGATTTTCAAGTCCCCTGTTTTCAGGACGGTGTATTCGAACGTGAAAATCTCTGACGTTTCGTCAGCAATTGCGATTGCTTTGATTGCTGTATCTTTAGTCAGTTCGATTGGTGCTGTGTATTCAGTGCTTGCAGCAGTTGGTGTTGAGCCGTCAAGCGTGTAATAGATTGTTGCATCTTCCCATCCGGATGCTAATGTGATTTTCGTGCCTTCTGAAACGACACCTGGGAATGTATCGGCGTAAACAGCCGGTTTATTGACAAGTTCAAAACTTTCAAAGCCAAGCGTTTTCACTTGGTAAGAGTCGTTGAATTTCGCAGCGATTCCGTTTACATGAATCAAATCGCCTTCTTTAAATTGTTTCGTAAATTGCTCGAAAGTGAATCCATTGCGGTTGTCGTTGCGGATCGTGACCGCTTCGCCGTTTTCAGCAATAGCCGAAAACTCAAACGTACCGAAATCATTCACTGATTTAAGGCCTGTAATCGTAACGTTCTGCAGTTCGATGCGCTCGCCTTGTGTCTCTTCATTGACACCGGCTGGCGTAACGGTTTGAACTGCAGGCAATTCGTTGCCCGAAGAAAGAACTTCCACTGTGTTCGGCTGCAATTGAAGCTCGCCGCTGTATTCAGAAACTGTGCCCGTCAAACGGACCGTGTCGCCCGGTGCAACGGTTGCACTTGATGTGTAGACATACAGTCCAGCTGTAGCATCTTGAACGTAAAAGGCATTGCCGCCCCAGAATCCTGTCCCCGTTGTCACAGTTGCTTCAACTTGGATCAATTCGCCTGGCATCGTGCGTGCTTCTGCCAATGAACCGACGACAGCCGCTTCAGGTGGTGCTTCACCTTCAGAGAGAATGGTGAAAGCGGTTGGAGATTTAAGGCCGGGTACTTGGAAATACATCTCTAGTTTTCCGGTGATGGTGATTTCAGCTTTAAAATTAGACGGATTATCAACCAAGTTCAATCCTGCACGGACTGCTCCTGTCGGCAATTGAACCGGAAGGATTTTTGCCGGATCGGTTTCATCCGGAGAATCTGCAAGACCTACATTAGTAGCGGATGTAAACGGTGCTTCCTGGTCATAGTTTGTACCACTGGTAGCCGTTCCCACGATAAAGCCTTTTACTGTGGCTGTTCCTGTATTTGTTGCGATGGCTTCAGCAACCGTAATCGGCTCTGCCGCGTCTGCTGTAACCGCCATATAGGGCAGCATTGCCGATAAAGCCAAAATAAGGCTTAGAAAAATCTTACTGACTGCATGCTTGGACAAGTTCTTCACTCCCAATTCCTAATTTTTGATACGGTTTTATTATACGCCATATTTGGAAGCGCTTTATATATTTTTTGTAAATTTTCTATTAATTTCTGTATTTTATTGGATTCAAAGATGTGATTTTAATAAAGGCCGAAAAATTCATAGAAAAACACCCATTTCTCGAGTATCCGAGAAATAGGTGTCGGTTATTATTGCAAGCCTTCCAAGAGTTTCCCTGAAAGGTAATAGGCTTCCGCTCCGTTTAAGACGCGGTTGTCATCCAGTCTTTCGCTTATGACGTCGTCAGCCAATCCATCAGCCACCAAACGTTCCCACGAACTCGCTTCGGCTTCTTCCACGCCATGCAAGGCAAGAACCATTTGTGCCGCTTTGTCTCTTGTCAGTTCCTGTTCTTCCTTGATGATTGAACGGAATACTTCAATATTGGCTTCCAGTTCATCAGCTTTTGGACTGGTGATGCGCTGTACACCATTGCTGAGGATATTGGCGAATGAAATTTCCTTCATCGGCTTTTCAACCGGCAACAGGTTTTCATAACCGCCGACAATCAAGCCATAGTTCAGCAAAGTCGGGATTCCCGGATAAAACCATTCCCCTTGGTAAGGGAAGTCTGCTTCAAAAGCATAAAGATTCGCTCCTTGAGCCTTCAGTTTTGCCTGTACTTGATGAATCAGTTCTTCGTTTGTGGTCATGTCGCGGTAGCTTGTTTCTTCATTGATGGAAATTGATGTAGCCACACCCGCTGCCTGCCCTGCTGTCATTCCGACCGGCAAGACACGTGCACTCGCTGCAGCAAGTGAAGTGTAGCCAGAGGCTTTGCTGGCAACCAGCAGATTATCGACTTCCAACGGCACCAATGAACGGAACGGAATTGCGTACTGAACCGGTTTTCCGTAGACATAGCCGTAGTCATTGGTTGAAGTCGCCTGGACATCCACCGGATAAGCACCGAATCCGATGCGATCCCAATGGTCTTTGTTTTCCCACACATCGCTTAACGGCAATTGGTATTCCGCCCGGACATGAATGGTTTCCCGGACATATAACTGGTCTGGGAAGCGTTCAATTTCCGCTTCTTCAAAGCCCGGGAAGTTTTCTTTCAAGTATGCCAGCACATATTCCGTTTCGGTTTTGCCGATTTCAATGGCTTTTTGTTTTTGTTTGTCATCCAGCCCGTCGATCCCGAAAATCTGGAGCGCGTTGATGATGACGCTGCCGTCGTTTTCACGCACGATATTCAACCCTCGTAAGCGCGTCAATTCAGGATAATGGGGTTTATAAGCATCGTGCAATTCACTAAAGCCCCAGGCAGTGTTGCCGTTGACGCTTCCGCCTCCGAACACACCACCTTTCGCAGCCTGGACGATTTTGTCCCAATCCACGTTATTGAAATGAAACATTAACGTGACGGCCATCTTTTTATCTTCCAAGCCGATGTCACGCCCGCCGATATCGTAAGGCGCGCCTGCTGCAACAGCCAGGTCGGCGTCTTTCGAACTGTCGATAAAGCGCTCCGCTTTGATCGTCCGCTTATCGCCTTCTGCATCGGTGATGTTAATCGCCGTCAATGCTTTTCCGTCTTTGACCACATCCACCAGATCGGCCCCTTCAAGCAGGGTTAAATTCTCTTCATCGTTGATCATCTTCAAGAATACTTCACGGGCTTCATTGATATCAAAACCGATTTGGCCGCCGACTTGCTTATGCCATTCCAGGAAAATCCCCGTGTTGGCCGGATTGCCTTTCTGGTCATTGCTGACATCCAGGAAATTCAGCATCCCGGTTGTCATCAGCCCGCCGATGTCTTCTTCGCCGACAATCAATACTGTGCGCATGCCGTTTCGCGCTGAAGAAACCGCCGCCGCGATCCCTTCCGGCTCTCCGCTGAAGACAGCGACATCGTAGTCATTCTGTGTTTCATCTTGATCACCTGTAAATGCCATAACGGCTACAACTGCCACTAATCCGACAATCAATAGGATGGCAATTGGAATAAATAACTTCTTCATGTTTTCCCCTCTCACGCTTTTCTTTTTTTACATAGATTCCCATTATTTTATCAAACCCTTGACTGCTATACAATGAATTTTTCAACGATTGTTGACTTCTTGTAAATTTTCCCTAAGAATATGTAATAGCTCATGAAAAATACGGCTTCATTGTATGCGGGTTGAATTAAAGAATCTAGCTTTCCCACATCGCTTCGGTCGCTTTGGGCATGGCTCACGCAAGAAGCCAGGCACACAAACGCCTGTCTTCTTACTACGCCTAGCCCTTGGACGCGCCGGCGCTAAGAATTTATTGGATTCAAAGCAAGTCTATATTCTTTAGTGATGCGAATCTAAACAGCATAGAAAATTTCACTGCTCTTTTAGTACTATCCGATTTTCAGCAAAGACTCGAAATAGCGGGACTAAAAAGGAGTGAAGAGAACTTGCTACCCATGGCAAGCGCAGCTGTTTTGCGGAACATCGACTATGAATGATTACTAGTTCAACTCATATATTTCCTCTTCTATATGAAGAAATCCCGAGCAAATACACAATTATTAGGTGGTTCTTATGAAAAATACATTTTTATTGGACTTTTTGAGAAGTCATTTCTTTATTGTTACCGGCATCATCTTTATTAAGGTGCTGTTTTTACGTTATTTACTGTTTGAGGAAATCGATTTTTCAAGAACCCTCATTCTGGAATTGAGCTATATTTTGATTTTCACTTCCTTGCTTGGATTGGTTAAATCCAAATGGACACCGGTTCTTTATTTCATCTTGAACCTGGTTTTTTCAAACCTGTTTTTGGCCGTTATTCTCTATTATTCATTCTTCGGCCGGATTGTTACGTATTTTGCGCTTTTCCAGCTGGGCCAGGTCGGCACGATCAATGAGAGCGTCACTGCTTTGCTGCAGCCGATCTACGGACTGTTTTTCGCAGACCTGGTGATCTTGCTTGTCCTTTTAGTCATTAAAAAATATCCGATTTCGACAGTTCAGCTCAATAAGAAATTCCTTGTGGCTGTGTTGCTGTTGTTCGGCTTGGGCGTATCCGCTCTGAATTTCAATTTGCATAAAGACGAAGCAATTTCCAACAACGTCATTGCCGCGCAGGAAAAAGGCATTCTGAACTACGAAGCGCTGGAAATTTATTATGGTCCTGACAGCAGCTTGATGGCCGTCGAAGCCAGCGTGTCTGTTGAGAATTTGACTGAGTTAAAAGAAGAAATCAATCGCGTCAAAGGATTGGAGACGATTCCGGAAGAACAACGTGCGTATTTCGGCGCAGCGGAAGGCCGTAATTTGATCGTCATTCAAGTTGAATCAATGCAGAATTTCCCGCTCCGTTTGGAAGTGGATGGTGCGGAAGTTACACCGAATTTGAACGAGTTATTGGAGGAAAGCTTTTATTTCCCGAATACAGCTCAGCAAACCGGCCCAGGAAATACTTCCGATGCCGAATTCATCTTGAACACATCCCTTTACCCGACAGCGTTCAATCCAACTTCACAAACTTATGGCAATAAAAAATTTCCGAGTTTGCCGCGTTTATTGTCCGGCCAAAATTACCGGACCATGACGTTCCATGCGGACGATATCAGTTTTTGGAACCGTGATGAATTGTATCCGGCGCTTGGAATCGACCAGTATTATTATGGTGAGTTTTTCGGTGAAGAAGACGTCATCGGCATCGGCCCTTCCGACCGTGTCATGTTCGAAAAAGCGTTGCCGATCCTGCGCGAACAGCATATGAAAGACAAACCGTTTTACGCGCAGCTGATTGGATTAACCAGTCACCACCCATTCACATTGCCGGAAGCGGACCGAAAGTTGACGCTTCCTGAACGTTTTAATGATTCATTGACCGGAAATTACCTGGTGTCCATGAATTATATGGACACGGCCATCCATGAATTTATTGAAGAACTGAAAGAAGAGGGCATCTACGAAAACTCAGTCATTGCCATCTACGGCGACCATTTCGGCCTACAGCAAAGCGCCATCAGTGAAAACGATGTCGATTTGGTCAGTGAGTTGCTGGGGCGCGAATATGGGACGCTTGATCGCTTGAACGTTCCGTTCATCGTCCATGCACCGGGCATTTCAGATGACGGACAGACATTCGAGAAAACCAGCGGACAGCTGGATATGATGCCGACACTTGCTAACTTGCTCGGCGTCTCGTTGGACGAACATATCGTTTTCGGCCAGGACCTGTTGAACAACGACGACAACTTGCTGGGTGCGCGCTATTACTTGCCAATCGGCTCGTTCTGGAACAACGACATCCTGTTCATGCCTGAAAAAGACTTTGACGACGGCACGGCGTATGATCTGGAAACCGACCAAATCGTCGATGATTACGAAGCATACCGTGAAGATTACAACCGTGTCCTGCAGCTTGAAAAACTGTCGGATGATTACATTGAAAACCTGCCTGAGCAGTAAAAGGAAGAAGCGGAGCGCCTATGCGCCCCGCTTCTTTTTGGTTTTCACAATAAAACACCCCCTTCTCTCAGCAATAATCTGCTAGAGAAGGAAGTGTCCATCTACTTATTTAACTGAATGCGGTGCAACCAATGAAATCATTTTCGCTGTTTCTTCACGTGATGTGAATTTAGATGGATTGAATTTGCCGTTGTAGCCTTCAACAATCCCTAAATTGTCCAATAGCGTGATTGCTTCTTTGGTTTCAGCTGTATGCTGTCCGTAATCGGAATACGGAGCATACTTGTCGATCTTCTGGTCGCCGTTCACTTTCTCATAGACGCGGTTCAGCATCAAAGCGAAATGCGCACGAGAGATTTTATCTCTCGGGTTGAACTTCGTTGCTGTTTTTCCGGTTACATAACCTTCAGCAAATACAGCATTAATTTCAGCTTGACGCTCTTTCGGCAGATCCGTGATGTCTGTGAATGGTGATTTTGGCGCTTTTGCAGGATCCAGCTTCATCATACGAGAGATGATGGTCGCCGCTTCCCAGCGTGTCAATTCACGTTTTGGTGAGAATGTATCCAATTCTGTACCATTGATCAATTTTCTGTAGAAAACATCTTTCACATATGGATACGACCATTGGTTCATGGACATATCTTTGAAGGGAACAGTCGGGTTGATGCGGTTTTCAAGTTTTGGTTCAACCGTTTTCAAACCAGCGATATACTCAATAAACATTTCATAGTCGACGTTTCCTGGCTCGCTGACGCGGCCATCTTTATAAGCTGCATCGAATGATTCAAAGCCGTCGCCGCCTTTAGCTGTGAACGTGTTGGTTGCCACTTTGTACGATTTGTTGACATCAAGTGGTGTGCGGACATTGCCGTTTACAATATTGACGTTCGTTACACGTGATCCTGCAGCTTTTGACGGATCGAATGAGAATTCCATTCCTGCTACATGCAAGAATCCGCCATTTTCAGCCGGGAATGAACGGACACTGTGCTCAAGCGCTGTTTTCAATTCTGAACCTTTTAAGTTCATGATCGCCAAAGCATTGCCGAATGGCATTGTCGTTAATACTTCTCCAACTGTGATATCGCCCACGTTGATGGATGCACGGATACCACCGCCATTTTGAAGTGCGATAACCGTATCCGGATCAATTTTCTTCGCTGTAGCGAGCATGCCGTCTGTAATCAAGTTGCCCAGATTTGTTTCAGAAGCGCGGACACCGCCTTCATTGCGTCCACCATTAAGGAAGACTTCAGCAGTAGCACCTGTCGACTCATTTTTCACTGCTTCCACTTCTTCTGCATATGGTGCAAGAAGTTTAACTGCTTCTGCATCTGGAGTGATGCCTTCAGCGTTGACGTCATGTAATTGGCCGGCATGATCTGTAATCACGCCTTCTTCATTGAAGGTTACATCCAATTGGCCTAGGAATTTATTGTATTCATTTGCTTGTACGATGACTGTCGGGTCTGTGTTTCCTTCGAAGACGAAGGGCGCATCCAACTTAACATGTGTGTGGCCGCCGACGATGACATCGATGCCTTCAACTGCTTCAGATAACAATTGATCGTTATCGAATTCAGCAGAATCGTCAAAGCCGATATGTGTCAAAGCAACGATTTTATTGACGCCTTCTGCTTCAAATGCATCAACCGCTCCTTGAGCTGCTTCGATGTAATCGGAGAATGTAATTTCTCCCGGGCTGGAAATGGACGCGGTTTCAGCAGTCGTCAAACCAAAAATCCCGACTTCTTCGCCGTCAATTTCTTTGATGATGCCGTTGTAAATCTGGCCGTTTTCAGCTTCAGCTGTATATACTTTATTTTGGTATCCAGCCATGATGTCATCACCTGAAAAGTCTACGTTCGCTGCAACAAATGGGAAATCAGCGCCGCCTACAAACTCACCAAGCGATTTATGGCCTTCTTCGCCTGAGCCTAAATCGAATTCATGGTTACCGAAAGTCATGGCGTCGTATTTCATCAAATTCATGAACGGCAAATCTGCCTGCCCTTCAAAGGTATTAAAGTACAATGTTCCAGAAAAAACGTCCCCTGCATCCAGCAATAGATTATTCGGTTTTTCTGCACGAATCTGGTTCACCAGCGTGACACGGTTCGCCACTTTATCCAAGTTCGCGTGCGTATCGTTCGTGTGCATGATCGTCAGTTCAAAATCCCCTTCTGCCGCTTGTGCTGTTCCAGGTGACTGAACCCCAACTACACTTGCCGTCAACGCTACTGCAATTGCTGATTTAAACATTTTCCCCTTCATTTGACACCATCCTTTAATTTTTTTGAACCGTTCGCTCCCAAATTGTATGGATATTCTGACCTAAGCCAAATGGAATGAAAAATTTAGGAATACATCCATTTACCGAGCGAGTTTATTCATTTTCAGTGTAGCATGATGGAATTTTTTCAACAATAGCAAGATTATAACTAAATCAATTTCATCACATTGCCGTTACAATCTTTACAGAAAAATAATGTCCGTTGTTCTTTGGTACATGGCATAGTTAACCATGTTAACATGGTCATGGTGAGTTATTAAATATAGCTATTGTTATGCAGAAAGAACGGTGAACTATGAAACCAATTGCGAGAAAGCACCTGAATGAAGTCCAATATGCACGGGTTCTAGCCTTGTTCGGGGTCTTTGCAGTGCATGCGTCTTCCAGCGGGATCGCCGGAAGCAATCCGGAGTCTTCTTCCTTTATGATTTATAATTTCTTTAATATGGCTGGGAAAATCGGTACGCCTGTCTTTATTTTCCTAAGCAGCTTTATTCTTTTCTATACCTATTATCATCGCGAATTGACGGTGCAGCTGTTCCAGAAATTCTACAAGAAGCGCTTATTGTATATTCTGGTTCCCTATGTGGTCTTTTCCGCTTTCTACTTTTGGTTCAAGGTTTACTTGAATCAGAATTTCGCGGACATCCCTTTGCTTCTGGAGGAGTTCCTGGTGGATTTGGCAACCGGCAAGGCCCATTACCATCTGTATTTCGTCTTTGTCAGTGTCCAGTTCTACTTGATGTTTCCGGTTCTTCTCTACTTGTTCAAGAAGTTCGCGTTTGTCCGAAGATACGCTATTCCCATCGGCATCCTTATCCAATGGACTTGGGTCCTGTTAAATTCAGCATATTTCCAGGTTCCTGCTAAAGGATCGATCGCGTTATCGTATTTTATGTTCTACTTTTTCGGTGCGTTCCTCGGCGTTTATTATGAAAAAGTGGCCGCTTGGATCGCCAATTGGCGCAAGGTGTGGCCAGGTATCGCTTTGATTGTGGGCGGTTACTGCTACATGATTTATTTCTATGTCGGCGCCTATTACGACCTGCGAACCGATCAGTGGGTGGGCAACAACAAGTGGCTTGAGTTCGGCTGGAGCACACACGCGTTCTTGGCGGCAGCTGTGATTTTCATTTTTGTGCATTTCCTGGAAACCTGGAATGTGCCCCGCGTCAAAAAGTTCATGATGGAAATCGGTGCCGTGTCGTTCGGCATGTACTTGATTCATCCATTTATCCTGATGATGCTGCGTATGTATATTTCCGGCGGCGAACCGCTGGTCTTCCATTCTTGGCAGCTGATTTCCCTGCTGATCACATTCTTCAGCAGCTGGCTGATTGTCCGCCTGTTCTATGATTTCGTCCCATATTGCTGGGTCTTTTTCGGACAAGGCAACCGCGTGTTGAATAAACCGCGGAAAGTGTAAATGGAGTAAGGAGGCATTCTCTTTTTAGGGGGTGTCTTTTTTTGATGTTGTTGAGTGAAATTTTGTGTGGTTCTACAAGTCGCTTCAGCCGCTCTGGAGTGGGTTCCCACAATAAGCCAGTCAGCTGAAGGACGCTGCCAGTCTTATTGCTCCACCCACTCCGTGGGCGCGGCTCAGCTGGGTGGGAGCTGATAGCTAAATCTCTGTGTTTTGTTGAGGTAGATTGAGGGTGTGAGGTTTTGAAAACACTCGGCAGCGGTGGTGCACGCGACTTCGCTTGGAGGTGAGGAGGTTACATGTGGTTTTGGGGTTGTAGAGGATGAACTGGGGTTCTACATGAGCTATTCAGGGTTCTACCGGAGTTATATGATGCTGCTACCTTAACCAGTTGTTTCTCTACATGAAGTTTCTTGGTTTCTACATGAAAGTCATGAAATTATGTGTTTAGTGAATGAGATATCGCTTTGAATTGTTTGCGTGCCAGGCACGCAAACAATTCACAGCCATACCGGGCTCTAACTTCATATTAATAAAAAGAAACCTAAAGAAATAGCGGAAGGCGGCGACTCCTTGGGGATTAGCGAAGTGCCGAAATCCACTCGGGCGCCTAGCCCGAGTTAGTTCGGCACAAGCCCCCTGGAAAGCGTCCGCCTGGAGCGATTTCTTCACCTTATTCCAAGTTCCTTTTCTCTTTCAAAAAAAAGCCATCCTCAAGGTCACAACCTCGAGGACAGCCTACTTATTATTTACCGGTTCTTTACTTTTGTTTTTCAGTGTATGCCAATGGTGCGGCGCTCGCGATTGGTGCCTCGATGGCGTCGAGGACTGTGCGTGCGGTTTGGTTGGCACTTTTTTGGAGCGGTGCGGCTGCTTGGGTGATTTTCTGCAGCTCGTCCGGGTAGTTTGTGAAAATGCGCTCGATTGCCTGGACAAGGTCAGCGTGGTTCCAGTCCTTGGCTTCTACGTGGCCGAGGACCGGCTGGCTGACGATGTTGGCGAATGAGTCGATTTTCGGATCGTACGATAAAGCGACAAACGGCGTATAGCTGACAGCCGCGAAAATCAAGGCATGAAGGCGCATGCCGAACAGCACATCTGACTCTTTAATGATGGCCATCTTCTCTTGAATCGTGCTGTCATGAGGTGCGATATGCGCCTTGTTTTTCATTAGGTCTTGGACTTGCTGGGAAGTCTTGAAATCGTGTTTGCCGTGCATCGGAACAAACACAACTTCGTATCCTTTAGCCGCCAACTCGTCGAGCCCTTTTGCGATTTCACCGAAAGCATACGCTTCATTGTTCCAGTCGCGGACCGAGACGCTGATGACTTTATTTTCGAAGTTCTGTTGGCGCAGCCAGATGCTTTCGAAGTTGTCTGCCTCGAGCCCCATAACCGGATCGGGCACCAGATGGATTTCCGTAGTGACGCCTATTTTTTCCAGCAGCTGTCGGGACTGCTCGTCGCGGACCGTCAGCAGCTTCACTGAATTCAACACATGCTTGACGATCATCTGGTTGAGCCGGCTGCTGATTGGGCCCATGCCTTGTGCATAGACGAATACCGGTTTTTTCAGCTGTTGTGCGATTTTCATGACACCCGCGTAATACGGGATGCTTTTGCGGCCGGTTTCGTCCTGCAACAGGCTCCCGCCTCCGCTGATCAACCCGTCGGAAGATTTGATCGCTGCGCGCACATCTTTCAGGCTCCATCTATTGACGGCCTTGACGCGATAGGTTTCAGCCGTTTTTTCCGGCTTATTGGATAGTACGATAATTTCAATTCTTGGATAGTACTCTTTCAATGAATGGATAATGGCATAGAGAATAGCTTCGTCTCCCACATTGTCAAAACCATAGTATCCAGATAACACTATTCTCACGCCTGCCACCTCATTCTTATCATAGTGATCATTTTCTTCCACACAGTTTCATATAGCCAGATCAGGACAAGTCCTATTATAAACCCGAAAACTATACTATAACCACTTCTGAGCAAAGAAATCAATAACGGGATATGAAGATGAGTAAATGTATTCACTAAGGACAGGAAACCGATGACTCCTGGAATAAGCAGGAAATAATAGGCTTTCGGGTAACTCTTCACCATATGGAGTGCCAGGATGAACAACGGGAAGCCAATAAGGAATTCTTTTGTACGTGGTCTGACGTAAAGAAGCTGCTCCAGCATCAGGCGAACCTGCAGTTCAATTGCAGAAACTTGTCCGGCATTGCCTGTACGGCTCATGTAATACAAAATAACCCCCGCTACAATGGCAATGATCGCCATATGCCAGTAAATCACATTCATTGTCAGGAGCTTTCTGATATTCCCCCACACGGCATAGATGGCAATAAAGGCAATCGGAATAATGTAAATCAACGACACCCCTCTGAACAAATCAATGCCCAGCAAGTATTGATTGCCGTTCAGCAACACGACAATCAGCCAGATGCCGATGGCCGCAATGCCCAGCGCCTGTGCGTAAGAGCGGATTAGGTACCATTTTTTCTGTGGTTCTTTTTTCAACAGCACTGCCCAGATCGGCGCCGTCACGGCAACCGCTAAAGCGAATGCCTTCAAGACCATGCTTTGGCCGGTCACCAAGTAAATAACAGCAGCCAGTGCAGAGCCGATCAATGCCAATAAAGTCAGTCGGTTGTTTTTAAAGACAGACTGAGCTGCCAGTGTCAGGAACGCAATGGCACCAAGCAGAGCCATGGCGGTTTGCCAAAGCGGTACGCTATACGTTTCGAATGAACGCGATTCACCGCGCACAAAGCTGTCCGGCATGTTGTTATTGACATCCGCCTGCAGCTCTTGCAATGCCGTCAATGCCAGATTGTATTCCGGCTGAGTCATGTTGATGAAAAAAGCGCGCATATTGCGTTCTTTTGCTGCGCGGACAATTTTATCCGCGCTTTCCGCGACATTGCCATCTTCTAAAGCCAGACTGTGAAGACGCACGAGGTTCAAGTCATTGATATAAGCGAGCTGGTTCAAGCCTTTTTGGCCGGCGAATTCAATGCTCATCAAGCCGTAACCAGCCTCTTTCAACTGCTCGCCGAATTCCTTCAGGCGCTCAGGATTTGAATATGCTGGAGCGTAATTCCCACTGAACAGGATTTTTTCAACGCCGGGTTCTTTAATCGACAGAAGTTCTTCGATCATCCGCTCAGTCTGTTCCTCATCTGAATAGTCGCCCAGACGCGGCACAACCATAAGCCCTGCTTCTTGTATCGAAGCAATCACTTCCGGGTCATAGCCGACCGGTACGGAAAGGATCTTATCAGCAGCGCCCGGGATATAGGTGTACGCTTCATCATTTACAGTGAACGTAAATTTCTCTTCAAAAAAACCAGCTGTGGTTTCTTCAAAATCAAACGAGCCATTCGAATGGATAAACAATCCCGTTTTATCGAAAGGCGCTTCGAGTGGATCCTGCTGAGTCAACAGCAAATGTTCCCGCATACGGGACGTGCTGACAGCAGTGATCAGCCCTTTTCTTTCCAAGGAGCTGATCGTATCCGGTTCAAGGCTGACGCTTTGGATGCCCGTATTTTTGAAGTCGGACAGGATACCGTCCAACGTCAATGACGGATCATCGATCAGCCAGTTAGTGGTCAGCTTGAAAGGAACGATGGTCTCGATTTTTTTATTTGATTCTTCTATTTGAATGCGCTGAAATGCTGAAGGAATGGTCAATAGCAATGCCGCAAGGAGGATTCCGATTAAAACTTTCTTCACGTAAGTACACACCCTTAACTTTTCTTGGTTGGCCCGGATAACAGGCGTTATTTCTTGGCGATGAATTTATTTATGACAGGAATGCGCTGCAATACGCTTTGGTCCACTGCTTTTGTCACCAGCAGCAAGACAAAGTAGATGACGCCGCCGGCTGCTACTGCCGCTCCTACATACAATAAAGCTGAAAGTCGAGTCAGCTGTTCAAAATCCAATAGGTAACTTGGCAGCCAAATGGCTGCTCCCATGACAAGTGAGACAAAGACGATGAGGCCTGTTTTTTTCGGGAAAAAGCTGAAACCCGTGTATTTGCGGATGGCTAGAGCGTTTAAAACGAATAAAATCAAGTAAATCGCTGCTGTGGAAACCGCAGCTCCTTCCAATCCGTAACGATTGACCAGCACCAGATTCAGCACCAATTTGATGAGGACACCGATGATGATGATCCAAGCGCCGAGCCGCGCTTTATTGATTCCCTGCAATACGCCTGTACCGAGGACAGTCAGCGAAGTGAACAAGGAACTGAATGAAACGATTGCGAGTACGGTGCTGCCTTGCAGGTCCGTGAACAAGCCTAAGTTGATCGGCAATGTCAGGACGACCAAACCGACAGCGGCTGGAACGGATAATAAATAAGTCAGGAAAAACGTGTTGTCGATCAGCTTAGCTGAGCCGATTTTGTCGTTCTGCGCCAATTTGGTTGAAATGGATGGAATCAATGGCAGGATGACGGAACTGGCAAAAACCGTAACGATTTGGACCAATGCCAGCCCCCTGCCGTATATTCCGTACAGCGAATTGATGTCTTCTGCAGCTTCTCCGTGCATTTTCAATGCGGTCGGAATGGTGATGGAGTCCACCAGGTTCAATAAAGCCATCGTAATGGCACCGATGCAGATCGGAATGGAAATCTTCAGGATCGTTTTGGCGGTGGATTGGAAGTTCGCCAGTTTATAAGGCAGCCCTTTTACAACTCTGACAGATGAACGGTTGTACAGAATACGGAGATAAATGAACGAACCGATCGCTCCGATGATGGAGCCGATCATGA
The DNA here is from genome assembly GCF_030407735.1 of Planococcus sp. APC 3900. Taxonomy (NCBI): domain Bacteria; kingdom Bacillati; phylum Bacillota; class Bacilli; order Caryophanales; family Caryophanaceae; genus Planococcus; species Planococcus sp. APC 3900. Next base: position 52,424 of record NZ_JASDCT010000011.1, read on the forward strand.
TGCCGCCCGCAATCTGCTCGTCGCTGTAAAGACGGTCCACCATATAAATGGCGACCAGCAAAATCAGGCCGACGCGGATGAATTGTTCGATGACCTGCGATACCGCAGTCGGCGTCATGTCCTGATGCCCCTGGAAATAACCGCGGTAAACCGCCATATAAGGCGCCACAAGCAAGGTACAGGAAACGGTGATCAGCGCAAGACGCGTCGTTTCGCCTCCAAGGACACCAGCGATTTGATGGGAAAATCCGTAGAGGATCAGGAAACTGGTAACTCCGAACAGCAAGGCCAGAATGCCGGAAGTGAAAAAGACGTTCTTGATTTGCTGTTGATCGTCTTTTGCACGGGCTTCCGCAATCAGTTTGGAGATGGCGATGGGAATTCCGGCGACCGACAAGGTCAAAGCGACCATATAGACCGGATACACCAAAGTGAAAATTCCGAGCACTTCATCTCCGGCGATGTTCTGGAGCGGAATCCGAAATAAACTGCCCAGTATTTTAGACAGCAAAGCTGCGATAGATAAGATTAAGGTACTTTTCAGCAAAGTATTCTTCATTCTTTACGTAAAGCCTTTCGCCCGATCACCGTCGCTGCGAATTTCGGCAGCACCAGCATGCGTTTCCAACGGGAAGGCTGTTTGACCAACCGGTAGAACCATTCCAGGTTCATTTTCTGCCATAGTTCCGGCGCACGTTTGACGGTTCCGGAAAAGACATCAAAACTGCCGCCGATGCCAATGAAAACACCTTTGTCGAATTCATCGATATGCGCACCGATCCATTGTTCCTGCCTCGGGAAACCGAGCGCTACAAAGACGATGTCCGGCGCCGCGTTCTTGATCTGCTGCGGCAAAACATGATCGTTCCAATCAAAAAAGCCGTTATGGCTGCCGGCGATCCGGATGCCCGGATAATTCTCTTTCGCTTTTTTGACCGTTGCCTGCAGCACTTCTTCTGCAGCTCCCAGGAAAAAGATACTGGAGTGGTTTTTGTCTGCCGCCTCGAGCAAATCAAGCATTAAATCATAGCCGCTGACGCGTTCCGGCAGCGGTTCGCCGACGATTGCGGCAGCTTTGACGATGCCGATGCCGTCTGCTGTTATGTATTGGGCTTTCGCTAAAGTTTGTTTGTATTGATTGTCTTCCAGGGAATGCATGACGATTTCCGGATTGGCTGTCACTACAAACGTTTTTTCCTGTCTTTCAATATGGCTTTGCAAAGTGTTGATAAAAGCTGTCTGGGTTGTGTTGATAAATGGCACTCCCAGTATATGAACAAATTTCGAAGTCATCGGTAATCTCCTCTTCAAGGCAAAATATCTTAGGCTAGTATAACATAAAGAAGAACCCTGTGTTCAAGCTATGTCCGCTTGAATACAGGGTTCTTCCGTTAAGATTGTGTAAATTTTATTTCTGAGCGAGCGGCAGCAATTTGATGTAATCGCCGTGTACGTAAGCCTTCGCATAGGAATTGTTTTCAGAAGCGACTTCATGCCACATTGCACCATTGGCAGCCTTCACTTGCTGATTGAGAATAACAGGAACTCCTGTTGTTTTCAACGTATAAATAGAAGCAAAGTTTGTGCTTGCATCTTTCCGGAAATTCAACGGGCTTGTTGTCGTATAGCCGAGCTCGTAGTGATTCAAATCTTTATTGCCAAGATACGAATCGATCCGGTACATATGCCCCGCGATTTTCTCTCCCCAGAATGCGTCAGATGCATAACGTACGTTCATGCCGATGCCTTTATGGCCGAGGACGGGTCCATTGTAATAGCCGCCAGTCGGTGACAAATAGCCTGAATTGATCCGTTTGGCTGCATCTTCAATCGACTCTCTGAATGTGGCGTAAGAATACGCCTTGTTATAAGCGTCTCCATCTACTGCTCCATAGCCGAAAAGATTCCGTTTGTCCTGTGCAATTTTGCTGGTTCCCCAGCCGCTTTCATGGATAGCGTGGGACAACAGGTAAAGTGCATTGATTTTGTGTTTCTGTTCCATTTCTTTAAAGAACTTGCCTGAACCGACAAGCGGACTGCTTGTCCAGACTTTGCCTTGCTGGGTTTTATTGTAGTAAGGGAATTTATCTTTGAGGAATTTATCCAACTCCTCTGCTGTATAGCTGCTTGCTGAATGAAGCGGAAGCTTGTTGAAATACTGATGGCTTTCCACAACTTTCGCTCCAGCCGACGTTGTGAATGTTGCGCCGTCCCAGCTGTAATACTTCATGCCGCTGACGAATTCTTTCGGCGCTTTGCCGATGATTCCCGTCGATACGTAGCTTCCAGTCGAATGATTGAAAAGTTTATGGACCAAGTTGCCTTTGTCCACTTCATAATAAGATTGCCCTTTCAACATCGGCTGCGGAATCAAACGGACCACTTTCGAACTGACGTAACCGGTTTTTCCGGCCAGTTCCACTTTGACGGTCGTCGCTGTAGCGTCCAGGAATTTCAATTCGGTATTTGCCGGTACGTACGGGCGGAATGTGCTTTTCGTATCCGCACTTAGCTTTTCCGTTGGATAAATCTCGGTAAAAGCGTTCGTTGCAGCAATCCCCTGCTTCATCCAGACGATTTGATTGCTGCGTTCAACGGCCTGAACTTTTGAATTCTTTTGTGCATAGTCTTTTGCTTGGTCAAATGTCTCAAAGTGCTTCACGACCGTCGTTTTGTCTGCTGTGACTGTTGATGCCTGAAACTCCAGATTTTTCGGCGGGAACACTTCATCTCTGCCTCTCAGCATAACCAAAGCCACCATCCATCTTTTTGAACTGTCTTTCGGTTTGAAGGTCTTGTTTTCATTCCCTGTGATGATTCCCAAATGGGTAAGAATGCGGACATCATCTTTATGATCATCTCTGATTGATGAAACATCCGTAAAATCCATCGCCTTGGTCTCTGAAACATTGATATTGATGCCTTTCGCTTTCAAGGCACGTGCCACCATGGAAGCCATCTGTTCCCGAGTGATCAAATCATTCGGTTTGAACGTATTATTTGAATGGCCTTTAATGATTCCAGCCTCCACCGCTTCAGCGATCGAGTTGTAATACCATTCTCCAGGCAATACATCTTTGAAGTTGACAGTGGCTGCAACAGCCGCTGCCGAAAACCCTCCATTTTCAGCAGAAGCGCTGTTTACGGGTGTGCCAAGTTCGAACGATTGCACAACCATTTTAGCGAACTCTGCTCGTGTTACTTCTTTATTAGGGCGAATCGAGCCGTCGTCATAGCCTTGGATAATCCCTAATTTCATTAATTCCTTCATTTCGGCTTCGTATGCATGTCCCGACAAATCACCTGCTGCTTTTGCAGTCTCTGATGATAGAGCCGAAAGTACGATAAGCATAGCCAAGAAGCACATCAGCAATTTTCTCATTTTGATAAATCCCCCTCTTGTAAATTACGGCAATATTTTACTATTTATAAGGCAACTCATGTGCTCCTTATAAATCAGCTCTTACCTTAAAGCATTTTGACCGGGTAAACTATAATGCTAATTATCTATATTTAACCATTTATTTATGGATAAATATTCAATGAACAGGTTCAATTGTATCATCAACTTTATTCTTCACGAAAGACATATTTTTATTATTTTTTTAATTGCGCAATAATATTCTAAAATTTCTCATATCTTTATCAACTTTATAGGTATTTAGTATTAGGTTGAAAATCACCGAACAGAAATAATACTTTTAAACCATACTATTTTCTCATTTATCAAAAATACCCATTAATTTGAATAAATTTCTGCTAATATATCTAACATAGAGAAAGAAATTAATAGGAGGAAATGAAAATTAAATGAAAACTGTTTTATCGAAAGTTACCCTGTTTCTTATTGCTGCCGTTCTTGTGATTTCCAGTCTAGGTATAAATACTGCATCCGCTGCAGGCAATCCGTTTAAAGATGTGTCGTCTTCAGACGAGGAAATACTGTATTTATACAATAGAGGTACCATTAAAGGCATCTCTGATACCATGTTTGGTCCAAAACAAGCTGTAACACGCGAGCAAGCTGCTACATTGATTGGCCGTGCCTTGAATTTGGATGCCGACAAACGGAAAACTTTTTTTCCAGATGTCAATTCAGATCGTTATAGCTCAGGTTATATTCAAACAGCTTACGAAAAAGGTATTATTACTGGCGGTTCAGACGGGAAATTCCGTCCCCAGGATACGATGACCCGTGGCGAAATGGCCTTCTTACTTAGCCGAGCTTTTAATTACCAAAAGACCGGCCATGTTTACTTTACCGATATTAAAACTAACAACAATAGTGGCAGCCTGTACACGGCAGTCAATAAAATCGCTACGGCAGGTGTTTCGAATGGTACTGGAAAAGGCACCTATTCACCGAGCAGCAAATTGATCCGTGAAGAGTTCGCTATTTTCCTGGCTCGTGCATTGAATTCAAGCTTTAGAGTTACATATAAAAACGTAGCGTTCGCTGATTTGAACGTCACTGTCAACAACTTGAACGTCCGCAAAGGAGCTGGCACCGGGTTTGCATCCATCGGAAAATTGAATACCGGTGCACCGTTCCGTGTCTATGGCTACAACGGTTCATGGGCATACGGCATCAGCGGCAACATGACAGGTTACGTCAGCACCGCCTATCTCGGAAAAGCAGTTCCAGTCTCAGCGAACAACCGCTTTATCACACTTGATCCCGGCCATGGGGGCAACGATCCGGGCGCAGTTGGCAACGGCTTACGCGAATCCGATATCAACTTGGATGTTTCCAAACGCATAGAAGCGAAATTGAAAGCAAAAGGCATCAAGGTCTATATGACCCGCACTACCGATGTGTTCCATTCATTGAGTGCTCGTGTTGATAAAGGGGTTGTCAGCGGATCGAATGCTTTCCTCAGCATCCATACCAATGCAGCCACTCCAGCAGCAAGCGGATCTGAAACTTTCTATTCTGCTTCAGTCGGCAACGACAGCAAGCAATTAGCGACATTTGTTCAAAACCGCTTGTATAAAGCGATGGACCACCAGAACCGCGGCGTTAAAAACTACGGCTTCCAGGTCATCCGCACGAACCCGCTGCCAGCTGCTTTAGTGGAATTAGGATTTATCACCAACAAATCCGACGCTTCTAAATTAGCTACTGCTACTTACAAAGATCGTGCCGCTACGGCAATTGCTTTAGGAATCGAAGATTATTACAATTGGAAAGCAAAAAATTAATTTTCCCAAACGGACTTTTTAGTCCGTTTTTTTGTTGTATACTACATGGAAAGCACATTGCCCAGAGGAGGAAATCTATTGAACAAATTAAGCGCTATCGCAATATCCGCTATACTTCTCAGCGGATTATCTGCCACCCACGCCGCTGCAGCCGAAACATCAAACGAATCAGAGCGTGTTATCATCTCTTTTAATGAAGAAATCGATTATAAATTGCTTGAAGAAATGGGAGCCGAAATCCACGAGGAGTTTGATTCCATTTCTGCAGTGTCAGTCACGTTGCCCGAAGAAGGCATGATCCAGTCAGCCAGCAACGAATCTTCCATTGAATACATAGAGGAGAATTCAGAAGTCAGAGCCGCTGCACAGACCACTACCTGGGGTTACCGCGCCATCAAAGCCAATACCGCTTCAAAGCTCGGATACACCGGTAAAGGCGTGAAAATCGCCATCATCGACTCAGGAATCAACGCCAAACATCCTGACTTGAAAGTGGCTGGAGGCATCTCCAAAGTTGAAAACTCCCGCCATGACACAGACAGCAACGGACACGGCACCCATGTGGCCGGAGTCATCGGAGCGCTGAATAATTCTATCGGCACAGTCGGCGTTGCGCCCGACGCTAAGCTTTATTCCGTCAAAGTCCTGTCAGCCAACGGAGTCGGCACACTTGAAGGCGTCGTAGCCGGCATCCAATGGGCCATCGACCAGAAAGTCGACATCATCAATATGAGTTTGACCACCATCAATGACGACAAAGTCTTGCGCGACATTACAAAAAAAGCATACGATGCTGGAATTGTCGTAGTCGCGGCTTCGGGCAACGAGCGGCGCACCGGCGTTTTCAATGACGTCCTGTTCCCTGCACGCTTTCCATCCGTCATCGCTGTCGGTTCGGTATCCAAACTCAACCAGCTGTCTTACTTCTCGAATTACGGCGCTTCACAGGAATTAGTGGCGCCAGGTGAAGACATTTTGAGCAGCTTCGTCGATGCCAAAACCACCACTCAGGAAGATTATGCAGTTTCTGAAGGAACGTCGGTCGCTGCGCCTTTCGCAGCCGGCACCTTTGCGCAATACATGGAAGCCTATCCGCATCTGACAAATAAACAATTGCGCGAAACCGTGAAACGTTCAGCGACGGACCTGGGAGTAAAAGGCCGCGACAATACGTTCGGCAACGGACTGGTCCAATCGCTCCAGACCAAAGCTGCTCTCTATCCGGACATGAAGCTCAACGCCTGGTACACAGCACCCATCAAGAGCATTTTCGACCGTGGCCTCACCAACGGGTTCCCGGACGGCACATACCGCCCGAACGACACAATTACCCGCGCTGAAGCCGTAACCATGCTTGGCCGTGCGTTAAAGCTCGATAAGTCGAATAAAAACCACCGCTTCACTGATGTCCCAAAAGATTCTTATGCTGCCGGCTATATCAACAGCGCTTATGAACGCGGCTACATCAAAGGGGTCAGCACCAAATCATTCCGCCCGAACGATCCGATCAAACGTGGCGACATGGCACTCATCATCCAGGCTGCTTTCAAACTATCCGGCACTCAGCAAACCGGCTTTAAAGACGTACCCAAATCCATGTACTACTACGACGCCATCCAAGCAGCCTATTCAAACAATGTCGTCAAAGGCTACAAAGACAACACCTTCCGCCCGAAAAATCCCATCACCCGCGCCGAAAACGCGGAGATTATGAGCAACGCTTTGAAGTGATTGATTGTAAAGCCGAACCGGTTTGCCGGTTCGGCTTTTTGATTTGGGGGTTCGGGGGCCTACAGGATGTTTTGCGGGGGCTACATGAACTAGTGACGCTCTTACATGAACTACTCGCTTCTCTACAGGGATGACGGTGGCTTACCTGCATGTTTGTGAGTTCTACATGATGTTTTGTTGAGGCTACATGAACTAGCGTGGCTCTTACATGAACACCTCGCTTTTCTACAGGGATAACAGTGGCTTACCTGCATGTTTGTGGATTCTACATGACGCTTTGTTGGCGCTACATGAACTAGAGACGCCCTTACATGAACTACTCGCTTCTCTACAGGGATGCCAACAGTTTACCTGCATGTTCATGGATCCTACACGACCTATTGTGAGCGCTACATGAACTATCGCTCCCCGTACATCAACATCTTACTTCCTTACCAGCCCCTCATCCACCCACCTCCAAATCACCCTCTCCCACACAAACCTTCCCCCTAACCAAAAACCTTATCTACCAAAAAAAGCAGACCCCCTCGATAAAAACGAGGGGGTCTGCGACTAAAACCATCTATTATTTATTAATAGCTCTGTGAACAAATGTTGCGTATTCAGCTCTTGTTGCGTTGGCATTCGGCTTGAATGTGCCGTCTTTGTAGCCAGTCGCCAAATTGCTTGCGGTTACGCTGTTGATTGATCCTTCAGCCCAATGTCCTTTGACATCTTTGAAAGAGGTTGAAGAGTTCGAAGCTTTTAGCGCAAAAGCATTAGTCAAAATTTTACTGATTTCTGCACGGGTGATTTTGGCGTTTGGCGCGTAATGGCCAGGCGAACGCCCTTGGACGATTCCCGCTTTCATGACTGCGTTAATGTTGCCGGCTGCCCAATGCGATGAAGGGACATCTTTGAAAGCCGAGCTTTTGACTGGCTTCAGTTTTAATGCGCGTGCGATGATCGTTGCCGCTTCCGCTCTTGATACGTCATTGTTCGGTTTGAACAAGCTGACATCGTATCCTGTGATGATGCTTTGCGTGCTCAAGCTTTTGATTTCTTTAACTGCCCAGTGGCCTGTCGCTACATCATAATACTGGCCGACTGGAAGAGCTTTTTTGGCTACAGGTTTTGCGACAGGTTTCGATACCGGTGTCGCCACATTTTTGACTTCGCTCAAACGGCGGGCACCCGTGTATTTTGGAGCCCAGTATGAATTGGTGTTTAAGTTGGCAACCGTTACACCGCTGCTCGTTGCAGAAATGAAGTTGCCATTGCCGACATAGATACCGGCATGAGAGATTCCAGCTTTGTATGTACCCGAAAAGAATACCATATCGCCTTCTTTAAGATTGCTTTTGCTGACGCCTGTTCCAATTTTGTATTGTTCAGCGGCAGTTCTTGGAATTGAAATGCCGAAGTTGTTGAAAACGTAGCGTAGATAACCGGAACAATCGAATCCTGATGGTGTTGTTCCTCCGAATTTGTAAGGTGTTCCTTTAAATTTATTGGCATATGTTGTAATTTCATTGGGTGTTGCTGCATTGGCTTCGGTGGCATTGAATGGGTTGGCTGATAATAAAAGAACAGCAATTATCATAAGCATTAGACGTTTCTTCACATAGCACCTCTTGTGTGGGATTTCGGGATGGTGATCAAGCATCTACCGTTAGTTACTTATTTAGTATATTTTTGATTGTATCAGTAAAAACTCCCATATCATGTTACAGTTATATTACAGTTGCGTAACATTGCCTATTTGTATGTTTAATTTTAGGACATTACAGGTATATAAATGTCTAGATTTTAACTAGTTTAAAAGAACCGCCATAGACGAAAAAAGACCTTTTTGCCTGATGGCAAAAAGGTCTTTTTCAAGCTATTTATTTATTCGTGGCGATTTTCTTTGTCGCCCCAGCACTCAGTGTTTTTCAAGCCTGGAATATTTTTAGCAAAGAATTCCGGATTTTTTCCCGCTTTGCGCTGGCTTGTGTAATCCTCCAAAACTTTGAAAGCAATTTTTCCGAGGAGAGCGATAACGACCAAGTTGAGTATGGCCATGAAGCCCATGAACAGATCAGCCATGTTCCAAACCAGTTGAACTTGTGCCAACGCACCGAACATTACCATACCCAATACCCCGATACGATAAGCCAGCAACCAAGCACTGTGGGCATTGATGAACTCGATATTCGTTTCCCCATAATAATAGTTCCCGATAATTGAGCTGTAAGCGAAGAAAAGGATTGCTACCGCTAAGAAATAAGGAGCCCAATCGCCCAAGTGGACGTTCAATGAAGCTTGTGTCAAAAGGATGCCTTCTTGTTCGCCGTTCGAGTAAAGGTCTGCCAAGATAATAATGAACGCTGTCGCAGAACAAATGATGATGGTATCAAAGAAAACACCTAAACTTTGTACAAGACCTTGTTTGGCTGGATGAGAGACGTTAGCAGATGCCGCTGCATTCGGTACAGAACCCATACCGGCTTCGTTGGAGAACAAGCCCCGGCGAACGCCTTGCATGATGGCTGCACCAATTCCGCCGCCTACTGCTTCTTCTAAGCCAAATGCACTCTTCACAATTAAACTGAAGACCGCTGGAATTTCAGTAAAGTTCATGATCACAATATAAAGTGCTACCAAAATATAGGCAACAGCCATGATTGGAACAACGACTTGAGTAACACGCGCAATCCGTTTAACGCCACCGAAAATGATGACGGCCGTCAATAGGACAAGAGCGGCTCCTACTGACCAATCTGGGATATTGAAAACATCTCCAAATGATTGGGCAATCGTATTTGATTGGACCGAGTTAAAAATAAAACCGAATGCCAAAGTCAATAGTATGGCAAAGACGATTCCCAGTTTGCGGGTTCCCAACGCCTTTTCCATATAGTAGGCTGGCCCACCACGGAATTGTTCACCATCGCGCACTTTATAAACTTGCGCTAGTGTACTTTCAATAAATGCAGTGGCCATTCCGATGATGGCGACCATCCACATCCAGAAAACAGCACCTGGTCCTCCAATAGCGATCGCTAATGCAACACCGGTGATGTTTCCTGTTCCTACTCGTGAGGCTGTAGAGATTGTAAAAGCCTGGAACGCAGATACCCCGCTGTCTCCATCTTTTTTCTCAGTAATGACGCGGAACATTTCGCCGAATAGACGAACCTGGACGAATTTGGTACGAATTGTAAAATAAAGGCCAAGACCCAATAGAAGTGCAATTAATATGTATGTCCAGAGCAAAGTATTGACGTTATCGACGAACCACGTGATTCCTTCTAAAAAAGCATCCATCTCTGTTCTCCTCCTTTATTAGTAAACTTATTAACAATACCCTGTTTCCACTGGAAAGAAACTTCCTTTTCCTGGCGGATAGAAAAATGAGACCCTCTGTTGAGAGGGTCTCGGATATCGGCTCGCTTCATCATACCATGCGACTTTCTTACATAGGAGTTGTTTGTATTTTAAGTTATTTCCCGGGAAATAGTGGCTTAAGTTGTTTTCAATGTATGAGCCAATACACGTGCACCGATGGCAAGGGCCCCGTGGTTAAAATTCATATCCGGATGGTGGAGACCCGGCGCGAGATCTGCTCCGATTCCAATCATCGCCGCATGCAGTTGCGGTTTTTTGATTGTATAAAAATGAAAATCGTCTGCTCCTGTTGTATGGACCGGCGGCGCTGTTGCCTCATCACCCAAAGTTTCCCGGATAGCGGCATCGGCGATTTGCATGGCGACTTCCGATACTTCTGCCGCAGGCGTATAGTCCGTCCACTCAAAAGAGATATCGACATCATGCAGATTGGCGATTGCTGTTAAACCTTCACCTATTTTGCGCTGAAGTTCCGCCATTAATTCGTTTGATTGGGAGCGGACATCCATCGAAAACTTAGCGCTTCCCGGAATAATATTTAAGCTGTCTCCACCCGTTTCAATATGCGTCAGCTTCGCTGAATACGACTCGAATGGCGAAAAATAAATTGATTTCACGAACTGGTGAATCGCCGCAATGACGTCAATTGCATTTTTGCCCTGATGCGGACGGGCTCCATGGGCATCCACTCCCGTGATTTTTCCTCTCAGGAAAATCCCCGATCCGTGATGAAGCGCAGGCGTCACTTGGCCAAACGGCAACTCCTCAATCGGACGCAAGTGCACCCCATATAAATGCGATACCCCATCGATTGCTCCCCGCTCGATCATCGATAACGAACCGTTGCCCAGCTCTTCTGCCGGCTGAAAAATAAAACGTATACGTTTCGTCAGTGTTTCATCTTTCAAATGCAACAGCGCGCCAAGCACCATGGCCATATTGGCATCATGTCCGCAAGAATGATTGGCCTGCAGCTTGCCGTCCACTTCCTGCCAAAGCGCATCGATATCCGCACGTACTGCCACCACTTCAGGTCCTTCGCCGATTTCAGCAATCAAACCGGTGACATCCGGAAACGTATGGTGTTGAATGCCAAGCTCTGACATAATCGCTGCCAGTTTCTTCGTCGTCTCGACTTCTTTCCAACTCACTTCCGGATGCGTATGGAAATGCTGAAAATATTCCAGTATTTGCTGTTCGATGTCCATGTAATTATCTCCTTTGGGTTGAGAAGTTCATGTTGATAATTTGATTGTACACGAGGAGATACGTTGGGTGAAGATTTTGTTTGTGGCGATGATGTTTTAGGGGTTTATGTGAAGTTTTAGCTTTTCTACATGAACTATTCGATTCCTTACATGAAGTAACCCATTTTCTACATGAAGTTTCTTGAGTTTTACATGAAGTGCGAGTCTCTACAAGACGTATCCGCTTGGCTACATGAACTATTCGATTCCTTACATGAACTAATCCATTTTCTACATGAAGTTTCTTGAGTTCTACATGAAGTGTGAGCCTCTACATGACGTTTCAGCTTGGTTATATGAACTATTCGATTCCTTACATGAACTAATCTACTTTCTACATGAAGTTTTACAACTTCAATGATCATACTTCATTTTTCCTGAGGTTGACGGATATATTGGCGATAGCGCCGGCCGCCCACGGGTTGGCAACCACTTCGGATAAGGAACCGCTTCGCTGCATCCAAACTTTTCAAGCCGATGAAATCGCGGCATTCGGCTGTATTGATAGTGGATTTGATTAGCATGAACCAATCCTGCAATGCAGCTGCATGAGCATCTTGGCTGACGAGCCGGCATGTTTCACATTCCCAGGCACGCTGCGTTCTTTCCATCTTGCCAAGTATGCAGCGGGGGCAAAAGACGCCGGTCTCGATTTCCGAAGGATCGATTTGAAATTTCGGGGCGAGCGGGAAAGGCTGGTACTCTTTATGCGTAACCACTAAGCGGCTTCCGAGCTGATGAAGTTCTTCTATAGAAAGAACCGGTGCTGGCAATTTCATTTCCGATAAGTGAACGTTGACTTCCCCAGCAGCCAAAACTCGGACATTCGGCGGTGCGCCTTCAACAATTTGAGAGGGGTGCGCGATGATGATCACGTTGGCCACCGGCAACGGACATCCAAGAGTTTTTAAAAATTTGCTCATGCGCAATGCGGTTTCGTTCATTTGCGTGATGGGGCTCTTGTAGCTTTTAATTTCTCCGGTTGCTGAAATCGAATGCAGCGCACTCGGATTCTGCTTGAACTCGAGTTTGCCAGCGATGTTTTTGATCTCCAACAGAAATACACAACTCTGTGTGAGCACAACTGTGTCCACTTGGATTTTAAATCCCTCTCCTAATGAAAAATCTTGGATTATCCGGTGTGGATAAGGCGGATCAAAAAATTCCAGCGCCTCATCCAGCCGCTCTTCCCCACCATAGCCCGCTTTGGCATTATTGAGGCTATTTTTAACAGTTGCCCGTTTGGGGTGCGTCGGGGAAATCCTTTTCAATAAAGCTTCATACCCTTCAATTTTCATTGGCTTTTCACGGTGTTTAATGATCATAACATCTCTCCTTTTTTTCATTAGTCTAGCAGATAAAAGAAGAGATTACCATTTATATCCAAATTTGAGTTTTGAACCTTCTATAGTGCCCAAATATGAGATTTGAAGGGATATTAAAGTAAGGATTTTCGTTTTCTATATGAACTTCTTGTCCCTTTAAATGAGCTATTCATCCTCCTACCTAAACATTTCACGTTTCTACACGAATCAGACATCCCTATCTCACATTTCACCCTCTCTACCTGAACATCTCATCCCCATACATGAACTATCGACTCGCCTACCTAAACATCTCACTCCCCTACACGAATCACACATCCCTACCTCACATCTCACCCTCTCTACCTAAACAACTCCCCCCTTTTACATGAACGATCCACTCGCTTACCTAAACATCTCGCTCTCCTACACGAATCACACACCCCTATCTCACATTTCACCCCCTCTACCTGAACATCTCACCCCCTACATGAACGATCGACTCGCTTACCTGAACATCTCGCTCCCCTACACGAACCTCACATCCCTACCTCACATTCCACCCCCTCTACCTGAACATCCCATCCCCCTACATGAATA
>NZ_JASDCT010000012.1:0-65220 GCF_030407735.1 Planococcus sp. APC 3900
TGAAAAAAACGTTGTTCTATAAAAGTTATTTATAATAATTGAGAATAAGGATTGAAGAGGATGTGAAATGGGAAAAGCAGGAGTGAGGTGAGAATTATGAAACCCGGTATTTATAGAGTCGAAGCTATTGATAAAAGAACAGCATTGTTAAAAACAATTGAAAATGGGGAAGAACAGTATACTTTTCCAATAACAGATTTTACTCATAATGTTTCAGTTGGCGATGTAGTGGAGGTCTGGCAGGAAGGCATTAAGTGGAAGACTAAGTACATGGAAGAAAAAACAGAATCTGTATCCAGCCATGCAAAAGATTTTGTGAAGAGAATATTCGATCAGGAATAAACAGGAAGTCTTGAAGCGAAATTGCTTCGGGACTTTTTTGATTGTAAATTTTGATTCGTACTATTTGATATCCGCAAAAAGCTTGGTGTATAATTAAGTCAAATATAGTCAAAGTCAACTTTGGCATATTATGTATCGAAGAGGTGAAAGCGATGCGGAATATTTCGGATGTAATAGAAGGTTATTTGAAGCAGGTTATCGAATTAAGCGAGAGAGACCATATTGAAATTAAACGCAGTGAAGTAGCTGAAAAGTTTCAATGTGTTCCTTCTCAAATAAACTACGTCATCAATACTCGATTTACAGTTGACCGTGGATATTTGGTAGAAAGTAAGCGCGGTGGTGGCGGGTATATTCGAATTAAAAGAATCAGGCTTCATCAAAAATCAGATGTAATCGCAGATGTGATTCAGCGCTTAGAACATGGTGCCACTCAAGTAATGGCAGAAGATATTGTTTTTAGGTTGCTGGATGAAGAGGTTATTTCTAAAAGAGAAGCAAAGCTGATTCTCAGTGCTGTAGATCGCGCGACGCTGCTTTTGCCTCTTCCGACGCGTGATGAAGTCCGAGCTCGTATTCTTATAGCGATGCTCTTTACAATTAAGTATCAAACCACGATATAAAGGGGTGAAAAGATGATTTGCGATCAGTGCGGAGAACGTTCTGCATCAGTAATAGTTAAACAACAGCAACAAGGACAGATAACGGAGCTTCATTTATGCCATATCTGTGCAGCTGAAAACCATAGCATTAATATTGCTTTTGAACAGGATCCATTAGCTATTCATCAGCTATTATCAAATTGGTTCCCTAATTCGCAGGCATCCGTTAACCCTGTCAGAAAAGAAGCGGTGACCTGTCCATCCTGTGGATTTAGTTTTCCGAAGTTCCTGCAGCTTGGCAAGTTTGGTTGTGCTTCTTGTTATGATGCATTTTCCTCCCAATTGGATGAAATATTTAAAAGGTTTCATAATGGGAATACAGAACACACTGGGAAGATCCCGGCTTCTTATGGCACAACTTTAAAGATAAAAAAAGAAATAGAGGAACTGCGCAAGCAAATGCAGGTTTCTGTGAGTGAAGAGGATTTTGAGGAAGCTGCACGGCTAAGAGATGAAGTAAAAGTTTTGAGTTCCAAGCTTGAGGGAGGTGCTTCCAATGGCAGTTGAACGGTTTCTCCAACCTCGAGCAAGCAGCTGGATGGCGAATGATGGAGAGAATGTTGATATTGCAATGAGTACAAGAATCCGGTTGGCTAGAAATTTAGAGAATTTCAAGTTTCCGTATTCTTTTACTGAAGATGAGGCACTTAAAGTAGATAAAGAGATTTCATCTGTATTACTGGATAAAGGTGGCGAGTTGGACTATACTTTCAGCCATATCAGTATTGAAGAACTTGCTAAACTCCAAAAGGAAGTACTGGTGGAAAAACACCTAATCAGTCCTTATCTGGCCAATAGCCAACATTCCGGTTCTGTTTTATTGTCTGATAACGAAGAGCTGAGTATTATGGTAAATGAAGAGGATCATTTGCGGATACAAAGTCTGCAGTCAGGATTCCATCTTCAGAAAGCGTATAAGATAGCGAATGAGTTAGATTCCTTATTGGAAAAGAACTTATCTTATGCCTTTCATGAAAAATACGGCTACTTAACTAGTTGCCCTACGAATGTGGGTACTGGAATGAGGGCTTCGGTCATGCTACATTTGCCGGCATTGACGATGTCCCATCAAATTCAACGGATCATTCCAGCGATTTCAAGGCTTGGCATGGTAGTTCGTGGCATTTATGGTGAAGGCAGTGAAGCATTAGGAAATGTTTATCAAATATCCAATCAATTGACGCTAGGTAAGTCTGAGTACGAAATTCTTCAGGATTTGGAGAATATGACGGAACAGATTATCCAACAGGAACGCAAAGCGCGGGAAGCAATTTTGTTGAATTCGCCGCTGGTGTTGGAAGATCGTGTCTATCGGTCACTTGGAACTCTTACCCATTCGAGACTGCTGACGACGGAAGAAGCTGCCACTTGTTTGTCAGATGTTCGATTGGGTATTGATTTAAAGATGATCCAAGATGTAGACATGTCGATTTTAAATGAATTGATGATTTTTATGCAGCCGGCCTTCCTGCAGCAATATGCAGATAAGCCGCTGCAGCCGAAAGAACGCGATTTTGCCCGGGCGAAGCTGTTCCGGGAGCGATTGAATAAAGAAGGTATAAATAGTGAAGGAGAGGATCTTGCATGATGTTTAATCGATTTACACAACGCGCACAAAAAGTTCTTCAGTTAGCTCAAGAAGAGGCCATTCGCATGAAACATGAATCAATCGGTACAGAGCACATTCTTCTCGGTTTAATTCGCGAAGGCGGCGGCATTGCTGCTAAAGCTCTGGAAGCGATTGAAGTGAATACACAATTGATTGAAGAAGGCGTTAAGGAACTTGTCGGTGTCGGCGAAAAAGATGTGGGCCCGATTGTGCATTATACGCCGAGAGCGAAAAAAGTCATTGAATTGTCAGTAGATGAGTCCCGTAAATTGGGCCATTCTTATATTGGTACAGAACACTTGCTGTTGGCGTTGATTCGCGAAGGTGAAGGCGTTGCAGCGCGTGTATTAGGTAATGCAGGCGTCAGCTTGAACAAAGCACGCCAGCAGGTGTTGCAGCTTCTGGGCAACAATGAACAGGCGTCTACAGGCACAAGCCCGAATGCTTCGGCAAATACCCCGACGCTGGATGGCTTGGCACGTGATTTGACTCAGGTGGCCCGTGATGGCGGCTTGGATCCGGTCATCGGCCGCAGTGATGAAATCACACGCGTTATTGAAGTATTGAGCCGCAGAACGAAAAACAATCCTGTATTGATCGGGGAACCAGGTGTCGGTAAAACAGCGATTGCAGAAGGTTTGGCTCAACAAATCGTCAACAATGAAATCCCGGAAACTTTGCGCGACAAGCGCGTTATGGTCTTGGATATGGGTACAGTGGTTGCTGGAACCAAATACCGTGGCGAGTTTGAAGATCGCTTGAAAAAAGTAATGGATGAAATTCGCCAAGCGGGCAATGTCATTCTCTTCATTGATGAGCTTCACACGTTAATCGGAGCAGGTGGGGCAGAAGGTGCGATTGATGCATCCAATATCCTGAAACCTTCCCTATCGCGTGGAGAACTTCAATGTATCGGTGCTACAACTTTGGATGAGTACCGCAAGTACATTGAAAAAGATGCGGCTCTTGAACGCCGTTTCCAACCGATTCAAGTGGATGAGCCTACTGTTGAAGAGTCGATTCAGATTATCCGCGGATTGCGTGATCGCTATGAAGCGCATCACCGTGTGAAAATCACGGATGAAGCAATTGAAGCGGCAGCTAAAATGTCAGACCGCTACATTTCGGATCGTTTCCTTCCGGATAAAGCGATTGACCTGATTGATGAGGCAGGCTCTAAAGTAAGACTTCGCTCTTATACAACTCCACCAGATTTGAAGGAGTTGGAAGCACGCTTGGAAGCTGCACGTTCTGAGAAAAATGAAGCAGTGCAAAGCCAGGAATTTGAGAAAGCGGCTTCGCTCCGTGATGCAGAACAGAAATTGCAGAACCAATTAGATAAAACGAAGAAAGAATGGAAAGAAAAGCAAGGCAAAGAAGAGTCTGAAGTAACAGTGGAGGACATTGCGAAAGTCGTGTCCATGTGGACCGGCATTCCGGTTTCAAAACTGGCTCAAACAGAATCTGATAAATTGCTCAACCTGGAATCGATTCTTCACAACCGCATCATCGGGCAGGAAGAAGCTGTTACATCGATTTCGAAAGCGATCCGTCGTGCTCGTGCTGGATTGAAAGATCCTAAACGTCCAATCGGCTCATTTATTTTCCTTGGACCAACAGGTGTCGGTAAAACGGAATTGGCACGTGCGCTCGCTGAATCTATGTTCGGGGATGAAGATGCAATGATCCGCATTGATATGTCCGAGTATATGGAAAGACATTCGACATCACGTCTGGTCGGTTCACCTCCAGGATATGTCGGCTATGAAGAAGGCGGACAGTTGACTGAAAAAGTTCGCAGAAAACCATATTCAGTGGTCTTGCTTGATGAAATTGAAAAAGCTCACCCTGATGTCTTCAATATCTTACTGCAAGTCCTTGAAGATGGCCGTTTGACGGATTCTAAAGGCCGCAGAGTCGATTTCCGCAACACTGTCATCATCATGACGTCAAACGTTGGTGCAGAAGAGCTGAAATACAATAAATACGTCGGATTCAATTTAGAGGATTCGAAAACAGATTATAAAGACATGAAAGGCAAAATGCTTGCTGAATTGAAGAAAGCATTCCGCCCAGAGTTCTTGAACCGTATTGATGACATGATCGTCTTCCACTCTCTTGAAAAAGAGAACTTGAGAGAGATCGTGAATTTGATGACCAAGCAATTGGTGGAACGCTTGAAAGAGCAGGATATCGATTTGGAGCTGACCGATGCTGCGCTTGAAAAAGTCGCTAAAGAAGGATATGACCCGGAATACGGGGCGCGTCCACTTCGTCGTTCTCTTCAAAAACACGTGGAAGACCGCTTGTCAGAAGAGTTGTTAAAAGGTACAGCCCTCTCAGGCCAACGCATTATCTTCGATGTGGAGGACGATGACTTCATCGTTCGCACAAAAGCAACAGAAGAAGTGAAAGAAGCGGTAGTGGAAAAACAATAAGAACATTCCGCTCGCCGGAGACGCTCTCCGGCGAGCGGTTTTTCTATTTTAGGAGGTACACATGGCTAAGAAAAAGACGAAATTCATCTGTCAGTCTTGTGGCTATGAATCAGCCAGATGGATGGGGAAATGTCCGGGTTGTGCGGCATGGAATACGATGACTGAGGAAGTGGAAGTGGCTGCACCGAAAGGGACACGCGGCGCTTTTCAGCACAGTGCATCGGTTCCTCAGAAAGCGACGCCGATCAATGCCATTGAAACGCAGGATGAACCAAGAGTAGAAACAGAATTGAGTGAATTGAACCGTGTCCTCGGCGGGGGAATTGTGCCGGGCTCGCTGGTGCTGATTGGTGGAGATCCGGGTATCGGTAAATCGACTTTGCTGTTACAGGTATCGGCGATGCTTGCCAATAGCGGAAGCCGGGTATTATACATTTCCGGAGAAGAATCGATCCGCCAGACCAAGTTGCGGGCAGAACGTCTCGATGCTTCGTCTTCAGAGCTGTTCATTTATGCAGAAACGAATCTTGAATTGATTCATCATACCATTGAAGATGTAGCTCCTGATTTTGTCATTGTCGATTCGATTCAGACGGTTCACCACCCTGAAGTGACTTCTGCGCCAGGCAGCGTGACACAGGTTAGGGAAAGTACGGCCGAATTGATGCGGATTGCAAAAACGAAGAATATTGCCATTTTCCTCGTGGGCCACGTAACAAAAGAAGGCCAGATTGCAGGGCCGCGTATCTTGGAGCATATGGTGGATACTGTTCTGTATTTCGAAGGTGAACGCCATCATACGTACCGGATTTTGCGCAGCGTCAAAAACCGTTTTGGCTCGACCAATGAAATCGCTATTTTCGAGATGCTCCAGAGCGGCTTGAAAGAAGTGTTGAACCCATCTGAACTGTTCCTGCAGGAGCGGACGAGTGGTTCAGCCGGTTCGACAGTCGTCGCTTCAATGGAAGGCACACGTCCGATATTGGTTGAAATTCAGGCGTTGGTGACGCCATCGAGTTTCAACTATCCGAAACGCATGGCAACAGGCATCGATGTCAACCGTGTGTCGCTGCTGATGGCTGTGCTGGAAAAACGGGTGGGCATGCTGCTGCAGTCACAGGATGCGTACATCAAAGTGGCAGGCGGCGTGAAGCTGGATGAACCCGCTATCGATTTAGCTGTCCTCGCAAGCATTGTTTCCAGTTTCCGTGACAAGGCTCCAAATGTGTACGATTGCATCATCGGCGAAGTAGGATTGACCGGTGAAGTAAGGCGTGTGTCGCGTATTGAACAGCGCGTGCAGGAAGCAGCTAAGCTCGGCTTTAAACGGGCAATTGTTCCAGCGTCAAATTTAGGCGGTTGGGATTATCCGGAAGGGATTCGCGTAGTCGGTGTAGAAAGTGTTAATGATGCGTTAAAAGAGATTTTTCCACAGTAAGGAGGCTATATGCCTCCTTTTATTTCTAAATAAGGGTCATTAAAGCGTTTCAGATTTAAAATGTGTATAATTAAAAAAGGAGGTGGAGCGCGTGTTAAGACCTATTATTAAAATTATGTTTTTACTTATTGGTGCGACAGTCGGAATCTTATTATTGCCATCTGCATTTGAACTTATTCCCCTTCTCGACAATCCATGGATCAGTAACCCTTACGTAGCAGCAATTGTTGGTGCTCTGGTCTTTTTCCTGTTATCTTTATTATTTGTAGATTCTTTGATAAATTTCATGAAGTGGATGGAAGAGAAACTGCTTCATGCACCGACGCCGGATTTATTGTTCGGTACGGTCGGAATGATTATTGGCCTTGTGGTGGCGTTCCTGATTGGCTTTGCGCTGAGTACCGTTGATATTCCATTGGTGGCCACTGTGGCACCATTAATATTATCTGTCGTGCTTGGTTATTTAGGTTTTCAGGTAGGCTTCCAAAAACGCGAAGAAATGCTGACCATGTTGACGCCGGCGAAGTTTGCCCCGGTGAAAAAGCTGGAGCCGGAAGAACCGGTTGAGAAAGTGTCTTATAAGCTGCTTGATACCAGTGTCATCATTGATGGTCGGATTGCGGACATCTCGGCAACTGGTTTTATGGAAGGCACCTTTGTCGTTCCACAATTTGTGTTATCTGAGCTTCAGCATATTGCCGATTCTTCGGACACGCTGAAACGAACGCGCGGCAGGAGAGGCTTGGACATTTTGAAACGGCTTCAAAGTGAACGCGTGGATGCGATTATGATTACAGAAGAAAGCTTTGACGAAGTCAGTGAAGTCGATTTAAAATTGATGCGCGCTGCAAAAAAAATGGGCGGCCAAGTGGTCACCAATGATTTTAATCTCAATAAAGTATGTGAACTTCATAATGTACCTGTCTTGAATATCAATGACTTGGCAAACGCTGTGAAACCGGTTGTGATTCCGGGGGAAGATATGCATGTAGTGGTCATCAAAGACGGCAAAGAGCAAAATCAAGGTGTAGCTTATCTGGATGATGGCACGATGATTGTGATTGAAGATGGCAAAGGGTTTATTGGCCAGGCGATCAATGTCACTGTCACCAGCGTTTTACAGACTTCTGCAGGACGGATGATTTTTGCGAAGCCGCGAGACGGCAAACAAACTGCAACAAATTGATAAAGGATGTTATCCAATGAACTATACAGTCGTCCTGCCTGCTGCCGGCAGCGGGAAACGAATGAAAGCAGATAAAAATAAATTATTGCTCGAACTTTTCGGCAAACCGATTTTTCTCTATACGCTGGAAGTGTTTGAGCGGGATCCGAATTGCGAGGCTATTTGGCTGGCGGTAAAAGAGCACGAACGGGAACTGATCGAAGAGTATGTAAAACGCTATGATATTACGAAAGTGAAAGGGTACGCTGCAGGTGGAACGGAGCGGCAGGATAGTGTTAGAGCCTGTCTTGAAGCGATTCCGCCTTGTGGCGTTGTTTTGGTTCATGATGCTGCCCGACCTTTCATCGATCACGAAGTCATTGCACGCTTGGTAGAGGCAGCGCAGGAATCCGGAGCTGCCGTCGCTGGAGTGCCGGTCAAAGACACTATCAAAAAAGTGGAAAATGGCGTCATTTCTGAAACGGTCGACCGCAATCAATTGTGGATGATCCAGACGCCGCAGGCTTTCCGCTATTCATTGATCTTAAAAGCGGCTCAGGCAGCGCACAATGATGGATTCATGGGAACCGACGAGGCGATGCTTGTTGAACGTATGGACTACCCGGTAGCTATTATTGAAAGTACATACGAAAATATTAAAATGACGACGCCAGATGACTTGATTTATGGACGAGCTATTTTGGAGAGTCGCATACAGGAGGAACAGAAATGATTAGAATTGGACAAGGTTATGACGTGCATCAACTGGCAGAAGGACGCCCATTTATTTTAGGCGGCGTGGAGATTGAACATGATCGAGGGCTTCTTGGCCATTCAGATGCGGATGTCTTGCTGCATACCATTACAGATGCAGCGCTTGGCGCAATTGGCGGAGGGGATATCGGCAAGCATTTCCCGGATACCGATCCTGAATTTAAAGACGCCGATTCCCGAAAATTGCTGACGCATATTTGGGAATATGTAAAAGAGCAAGGCTATGAGCTGGGCAATGTCGATTGCACAGTCATCGCCCAAAAACCGAAGCTGGCTCCTTATATCGAACAAATGCGCGAATCGATTGCGAACTTATTGGAAGCGGATATTTCGCAGGTCAATGTTAAAGCGACGACTTCTGAGCATCTTGGGTTTACTGGCCGTGAAGAAGGAATTGCGGCATTAGCGGTGATCTTATTGAACAAACGTCCGGTTTCGCTTGATGTCCCAGAGTGATAGAATAACAGAAGGATACGATAATTTAGGAGGAACTTACATGACACAAGAAGTACGCGTACGTTATGCGCCAAGCCCGACAGGCCATTTGCACATCGGCGGCGCACGTACAGCATTATTCAATTACTTATTTGCACGCCATAATAACGGGAAATTCATTGTACGCATTGAAGATACCGATACAGCCCGCAATATCGAAACCGGCATTATGTCTCAGCTGGATAACTTGAAATGGCTTGGCATCGAGCATGATGAGTCGATTGATATCGGCGGAGAATACGGTCCTTATCGCCAGATGGAACGGTTGGATACGTATAAGGAGCATTCAGACCAGATGCTTGAAAAAGGCTTGGCTTATAAATGCTTCTGTACACCTGAAGAATTGGAAGCAGAACGCGATGCGCAAAAAGCATCGGGTATCGCAGCGCCTCAATACAGCGGCACTTGCCGCAACTTGACAGCTGAAGAAGTGGCTGCAAAAGAAGCGGAAGGCAAGTCGTTTACGATTCGTGCGAAAGTTCCTGCTTCAGTAACATATGAGTTCAACGATTTGGTGCGCGGTCCGATTTCATTCGAATCAAAAGATGTCGGCGATTGGGTCATGGTGAAAACCAACGGCATCCCAACATATAACTTTGCTGTGGTCATTGATGATCATTTGATGAAAATTTCCCATGTGTTCCGAGGAGAAGAGCATTTATCGAATACACCAAGACAGATGATGATCTATGATGCATTTGGTTGGGAATATCCAAGTTATGGCCACATGACCTTAATCATCAACGAGGACCGCAAAAAATTATCGAAACGCGATGAGTCGATTCTGCAGTTCATTTCGCAGTACAAAGACCTTGGCTATATTCCGGAAGCTTTGTTTAATTTCTTTGCGCTTCTTGGCTGGTCTCCAGAAGGCGAAGAAGAGATTTTCTCGAAAGAAGACTTGATCCGCATCTTCGATGTAGAGCGTCTGTCTAAATCGCCATCGATGTTCGATAAGCAGAAATTAATGTGGATGAACAACCAATACATCAAGCAATTGCCGCTTGAAGAAGTGGTGAAATTGTCTCTTCCGCATTTGCAGAAAGCAGGCAAGCTGCCGGAAGAAATGACGCCGGAGCAAGCGGAATGGGCGAACAAGCTGGTGGCTTTGTACCATGAACAGTTGAGTTATGGAGCAGAAATCACTGAGCTTTCCGAGCAGTTCTTTACAGAAGAATTGTCCTATGGGGAAGCCGAAAAAGAAATTTTGGCTGCTGAACAAGTGCCTGAAGTGATGACGGCATTCAAAGAGCAATTGGCTTCATTGGAAAACTTTGAGCCGGCTGAGATCAAAGCCGCAATCAAGGCGGTCCAAAAAACAACTGGCCATAAAGGCAAAAACCTGTTCATGCCAATCCGTGTCGTAATCACTGGACAAATGCATGGGCCTGAATTGCCGGATGCCATTTCCTTGTTAGGAAAAGACAAAGCCATCGCCCGTGTTTCACAATACGCAAGTGCCTAACGTTGACTTATTGAGCTGACGGTGTAAAATGAATTTACCATTAATAAAAACGTTGACGAGAAGAAGTACATGCAGAAAGCTCTCAAGAGAAGGTCCCCACCGGCTGAAAGGGATCTGGGCCGCTGCTGCATCGAAATGCCTCTCTGAGTGCTGAGTCGAATCAAGTAGACCAGACGTCTTGCCTGCGTTATAGGCCTTCGAGAGAAAAGGGTGCAGTTGCCCTTTTAATCAGAGTGGAACCGCGCAGCTATGCGTCTCTGTCATGTAATGTGACAGGGGCGCTTTTTATTTTGGATACGAAAGGGAGCGATAGAGATGTTTAAATTATTGAAAGATGACGTTGATGTTATTTTCGAGCAGGATCCGGCAGCCCGCAATTATTTGGAAGTCATTTTGACGTATTCCGGTTTGCACGCCATCTGGGCGCATCGGCTGGCACATTTTTTCTTCAAGAATAAACTATTTTTCATTGCCCGTGTCATTTCACAGATCAGCCGCTTTTTCACAGGAATCGAAATCCATCCAGGTGCGGTCATTGGCCGCCGCTTCTTTATTGACCACGGGATGGGCGTGGTCATTGGAGAAACTTGTGAAATCGGTGACAATGTCACCTTGTACCAGGGCGTTACGTTAGGCGGTACCGGGAAAGAACGCGGGAAACGCCATCCGACATTGGAAGACAATGTGCTGGTTGCCACTGGCGCCAAAGTACTTGGATCGATCGTTGTCGGTGCCAATTCCAAAGTTGGAGCAGGATCAGTGGTGTTGAAGAACGTACCGATGAATTCGACAGTAGTCGGGATTCCGGGGAAAGTGGTGATTCAAAACGGCGTCAGAATTAAGCCGGATTTGAACCATCAGAATATGCCGGATCCCGTTATGGATAAATGCGAAAGCATGGAAATGAAGATTGCCAGATTACAGCAAGAAGTTGAAGAGTTAAAAAAAGCTAGGCAGGAAGAAGGGCAACGTTTATGACTATCCAGATTTTTAATTCATTGTCACGGCAAAAAGAAGAGTTCGTTCCTTTAGAAGAAGGAAAAGTAAAAATGTATGTCTGCGGACCGACTGTTTATAATTACATCCACATCGGCAACGCGCGTCCGGTAATCGTCTATGATACAGTGCGCCGCCATCTGGAATACCGCGGCTATGATGTGAAATATGTATCAAACTTTACTGACGTTGATGATAAATTGATCAAAGCGGCCAACGAACTCGGCCAGGAAGTACCGGAAATTGCAGAGCGGTTTATCGCTGCTTATTTTGAAGATACGAAAGCGTTGGGCTGCGCAGAAGCGGACGTCCACCCACGTGTAACCGACCATATGGTGCAGATCATCGATTTTATTGCAGCGTTGATTGAAAAGGGATATGCCTATGAGTCGCAAGGAGACGTCTATTACCGTACCCGGAAATTTGAAGGCTACGGCAAACTGTCCCACCAGTCAGTCGACGAACTGAAAGTCGGTGCGCGCATTGAAACCGGCGACAAAAAAGAAGACGAATTGGATTTTGTTTTGTGGAAAACAGCGAAGCCGAAAGAGATTTCATGGGACAGCCCATGGGGCAAAGGGCGTCCGGGCTGGCATATTGAGTGCTCGGTCATGGCGCGTGAACATTTGGGTGATACCATCGATATCCATGCAGGCGGACAAGATTTGACTTTCCCGCATCATGAAAATGAAATTGCCCAATCGGAAGCTTTAACCGGTAAACCTTTTGCGCGTTATTGGATGCATAATGGGTATATTAATATTGATAACGAAAAAATGTCGAAGTCACTGAACAATTTTGTGCTGGTGAACGATATATTGAAGGAACTTGATCCACAAGTGTTGCGTTTCTTCATGCTGTCGGTTCATTACCGCCACCCGATCAACTACTCGCAGCAATTGGTGGAAGATGCCATTGCCGGGTTGGAGCGGCTGCGTACGGCATATGCCAATTTAAAGCATCGCTTAAGCACATCAGCTGATCTTGGTGACCATTCCGATATTTGGATCGATAAAATCGAAACCATTAAAACAGCTTTCGTTGAAACGATGGATGACGATTTCAATACGGCAAATGCCATTTCAAGTTTATTTGATTTGTCCCGTTTGTCGAATACGTATTTGCTGGAGAAGCAGACATCAACAACGGTTCTGGAAACCTTTATTGCCGTCTTTGATGAATTAGCCGGCGTGTTGGGGGTTCCATTCAGCCAAGAGGAAGAATTGCTGGATGAAGAAGTCGAGGCTTTGATGGCAGAGCGCATCGAAGCGCGCAAAAACCGCGATTTTGCCCGGGCTGATGAAATCCGTGATTTATTTAAAGAGAAAAATATCATTTTGGAAGATACGGCACAAGGTACACGCTGGAAGAGAGGGTAATAAAGTTGAATGTTTTACGAAAAAATGATGTAGACCAACTGAACGCGTTGGCTCTTGCCTACATGGGGGATGCCGTTTATGAGCAGTCCATCCGCGAACATTTATTGCGTTCGGGACGCGTTAAACCAAATATCCTGCACCGCCAGTCGACCACTTTCGTTTCTGCCAAAGCGCAGGCGATGGTCCTGAAGCGGCTGACGGAAGAAGGATTTCTGACAGAAGCGGAATTGGCGGTCATGAGACGGGGGCGCAATGCCAAGTCGGGATCGGTTCCGAAAAACACCGACGTTCAGACTTATAATTTCAGTACGGCTTTTGAAGCGGTGCTGGGCTGGCTATACTTAAAAGAAGAACAAGCGCGTGTGGACGAAATCATTTCCTATGCGATTGAGATTGTCGAAGAGCTGGGAGGCGTGTTGAAATGACGGAAGAAGAATTGGCACCAGAGATAATCGGCGGCAAGAATCCGGTTTTGGAAGCGCTGCGTGCAGACCGGGATATCAATAAAATCTGGATTGCAGAAGGCGTCCAGAAAAAAGGCATCACCGAATTGCTGCAACTGGCAAAAGACAAAGGCGTTATCGTCCAGTCCGTGCCGAAGAAGAAAATCGACGGTTTGACGGACACCAACCACCAAGGCATTGCAGCAGCAGTGGCTGCCTATAATTACGCGAGCCTGGATGATTTGTTCGAGGCAGCTGCTTCAAAAAATGAAGATCCGTTTTTCCTGATTCTAGATGAGTTGGAAGATCCGCATAATTTGGGTTCCATTATGAGAACGGCTGATGCGATCGGCGTGCATGGTTTGATTATTCCGAAGCGCCGCGCTGTCGGCTTGACGGGTGTGGTAGCAAAAGCTTCAACAGGAGCGATTGAACATGTGCCCGTTGTACGCATCAATAATTTGTCGCAGACCGTGGATGAGTTGAAAAAGCGTGGAGTTTGGATTGCTGGTACAGATGCCAAAGAATCGGTGGATTACCGGAGAATGGATGCAGCTCTTCCGTTGGCCGTCATCATCGGCAGTGAAGGAAAAGGAATGAGCCGGATTTTACGCGAAAAATGCGATTTCCTTTACCAATTGCCTATGGTCGGCCATGTAACTTCATTGAATGCTTCAGTAGCAGCAAGCTTATTGATGTACGAAGTTTACAGAAAGCGCAATCCACTGGTTTAATGCCATGAATATTCTGCTGGTTGATGGGTACAATATCATTGGAGACTGGGTGGAACTGCAAGAACTGAAGAAAGACAAATTGGCCAATGCCAGAGACCGGCTCATAGAGCGCATGGCTGAATACCGGAGTTACAAAGGATGGCGTGTCATCATCATTTTTGATGCCCACCTGGTTCCAGGCATTGAAGCCAAGAATCTGCACCACGATGTTGAAGTCATTTTCACAAAAGAAAGCGAAACGGCAGATGAACGGATCGAGAAACTGGCGACCAGTTTAAACAACCGCCGCGACCAGATTTATGTAGCCACGTCGGATCTGACCGAGCAATGGGTCATTTTCGGCAAAGGCGCCTTGCGAATTTCAGCCCGTGAGTTGGAAATCGAAATGATTGAAATTCAGGAGAACATCACTAAAAAAGTAAAAGAAATCCAGGAGCAGCGCGGGATTTCCAAAATACCGCTGTCCGGCGAAGTAGCGGAAATTTTCGAAAAATGGCGAAGAGGCTTGAAATGAACGGTTGACGCTCATTTTTTTCTTCCTGTATACTGAAGATATCGAGGCTCACGCAATCGGAGGGATCACCCGTGGAGATTAATGATCAAGTTCAGCCCCAACGATTCACCGACATGACAGATGAGGAACTTGTCAGTTCAGTCCACAGTGGAAACACGGAAGCATTGGATTTTTTGATTACAAAGTTCCGGCCTTTTGTTCGAATGAAAGCCCGCTCGTATTTTTTGATCGGTGCCGATAAGGAAGACATCATCCAGGAAGGCATGATCGGCCTGTATAAGGCTATCCGTGATTTCCGAAGTGATAAATTATCTTCGTTCCGTGCGTTTGCAGAACTTTGCATCATCCGGCAAATCATCACGGCCATTAAAACGGCCACACGCCAGAAGCACATCCCGTTGAATTCTTATGTATCTTTGGATAAGCCGATTTATGATGAAGAATCTGACCGTACCTTGATGGACGTACTGACTGGAAACGGTGTGGACGACCCGGAAGATTTGATCATCCATAACGAGGAATTTCAGTATATGGAAGAGAAGATGGGAGAAGTACTGAGTGAACTTGAGCGTGAAGTGCTGGCCCTTTATCTGGATGGCCAATCCTACCAGGAAATTTCGGAAAAGCTTGAGCGCCACGTAAAATCAATTGACAACGCGCTGCAGCGGGTCAAGCGAAAACTCGAACGCCACTTGCAGATCAACGAGATGCCGAGCTCTTGACGCGCGGTTGACAGGTCTGTTTGAAGGTGATAACCTTGAAAAAGCTGTAAACTTGAATAAGGTGATAACATGGCTAAAAAAATTGTTTTAAGCTGCTCGAAATGTGCATCCCGCAATTACACGGTTCCTGCGAAAGCGGAATCCAGCACACGTTTGGAACTCAAAAAATTCTGTGCTCATTGCAATGGGCATACCGTGCATAAACAAACGATATGAATTTTAACTGAATGCCGGACGATATAGAGTGATTTTGAAATTCGGAGGTTTTTTAAACAATGGGTAACATTGGCGGTTTCTTTAAAAATGTCGTTTCGGAAATGCGGAAAGTTAGCTGGCCGAAGCGAAAAGAACTAACTCGTTATACGATCGTTGTTCTTTCTACTTGTATTTTCATGGCCCTCTTCTTTGCAGTAATTGATGCAGGCATCTCGGAAATATTCCGTTGGTTCTTAGCACTTTAAGTCATCCGACAAGAATAACGCATAAAAAATAGCCCGTCATTCTATGAGAACGGGTTTTTTCATTTGGTAAAAAAGGAGGGATGGACGTTCAGTCCGCTCGATTATGGAGAAAAATTGGTATGTAGTCCATACGTATTCCGGGTACGAAAACAAAGTTAAAGCTAACCTGGAAAAACGTGTAGAAACAATGGGTATGGAAGATCTGATTTTCCGCGTCATCATTCCGGAAGAACAGGAAACAGATTTTAAAGACGGCAAGAAACGCACAGTCATGCGCAAAACATTCCCTGGGTATGTCCTTGTGGAATTGATCATGACAGATGAATCTTGGTATGTCGTCAGAAACACCCCGGGAGTTACAGGGTTTATCGGGTCATCAGGCGGGGGAGCAAAACCAACGCCATTATTAGACGAAGAAGTTGATTTCATTCTGAAACAAATGGGAATGACTGAACGCAAAGTGGATATTGACTTTGCAGTTGCCGATACAGTTGAAGTAATGGAAGGGCCATTCGCCAACTTCCAAGGGAAAGTGGAAGAAATCGATGATACAAAAGGCAAAGTTAAAGTGTCGATTGATATCTTCGGCCGCGAAACCAAAATGGAACTGGATTTCGAGCAAGTTCAAAAAGTATAAAAGCCCCTTGCTATTCTCAAGTATTAATGGTATTATTTCAGAGGTCAGACTGTCCTAGGACAATCTGTACAATTTAGCTAATTCTATCAACATCGTTGACAGACAGATATTGAGTGGGAGGGGAAACCCTATTACCACATCACGGACTTAAGGAGGTGTGTTTCGTGGCTAAAAAAGTTGTTAAAGTTGTAAAATTGCAGATTCCTGCAGCAAAAGCTAATCCAGCGCCACCAGTTGGTCCAGCATTGGGTCAAGCAGGTGTTAACATCATGGGCTTCTGTAAAGAGTTCAACGCGCGTACGGCAGACCAAGCAGGACTGATCATTCCAGTTGAGATTTCAGTATTTGAAGATCGTTCATTTACATTCATTACGAAAACTCCACCCGCAGCTGTTCTATTAAAAGTAGCAGCCGGTATTGAATCAGGTTCAGGCGAACCGAACCGCAATAAAGTAGCGACTGTGAAACGCGACAAAGTTCGCGAAATCGCAGAAACTAAAATGCCAGATCTAAATGCTGCTTCAGTAGAAGCTGCAATGTTGATGGTTGAAGGTACTGCTCGCAGTATGGGCATTACAATCGAAGACTAATTCTAGCAGTTGTTTTTGGATGGGTTGCGCAGTTCATCATGAGCCGCGCAGCCTTTAATCGTGGGAGGTTCATTCCGTTATACCACAACAAGGAGGACGTTTAAAATGGCTAAAACAGGCAAAAAGCTGCAAGAAGCAGCAAAATTGATCGACCGTTCAAAACAATACGAAGCTAAAGAAGCAATCGAACTTGCGAAAAAAGCAAGCACAGTGAACTTTGACGCTACAGTAGAAGTGGCTTTCCGTCTTGGAATCGACACGCGCAAGAACGACCAGCAAATCCGTGGGGCAGTAGTACTTCCAAACGGAACTGGTAAAACTCAAAGCGTATTGGTTTTCGCTAAAGGCGAAAAACTGAAAGAAGCTGAAGCAGCTGGCGCAGATTTCGTAGGCGATGCTGAATATATCCAAAAAATCCAACAAGGATGGTTTGACTTCGACGTGATCGTTGCAACTCCTGACATGATGGGTGAAGTTGGTAAACTTGGACGCGTTTTAGGGCCAAAAGGCTTAATGCCAAACCCGAAAACAGGCACAGTTACATTTGATGTAACCAAAGCTGTTCAGGAAATCAAAGCTGGTAAAGTGGAATACCGTGCAGACAAAACAGGTATCATCCACGCGCCAATCGGGAAAGTTTCTTTTGATGACAGCAAACTTGCTGAAAACTTGGAAGCAATCTATGACGTAGTCCTAAAAGCGAAGCCATCTTCTGCTAAAGGCACTTACATCAAATCATTGAATGTTACTACTACAATGGGGCCTGCTGTTAAAGTTGACCCAACTAAAGTAGTTGCTAAATAAGATATTGACATTACATTTCCGCTCTGCTATACTAGCGGAGTTGTGAAATACCCATTTGTACCGCAGACAGTAGGGGCGCCAGTCGCTTAATTTATCCCTGCCGAGGACATGATGAATTCAGATAACATCTTTTGGATGCTGATTTTATGCCTCTGTGTCTGTAATGGACCAGAGGCTTTTCTTATGGACGGTATAAATGAAAAATCTATAGGAGGTGCCAAAATGAGCAAAGCAGTTGAAACGAAAAAAGTTGTCGTGCAAACAATCGCTGATAAATTCGGCGCTGCAGCTTCGGTTGTAGTTGTTGATTACCGTGGATTGAACGTTGCGCAATTAACAGAACTTCGTAAACAGCTTCGTGAAGAAGGCATTGAGTTTAAAGTTTACAAAAACTCAATGACTCGTCGTGCAACAGAAATGCACGGTCTTGAAGCGATCAACGAACACTTTACAGGACCAAACGCAATTGCATTTTCTAACGAAGATGTAGTAGCGCCAGCAAGAATCATCAACAACTTCGCTAAAGCGAACGAAGCGCTTGAAATTAAAGCAGGTATCATCGAGGGTGCGGTAGCATCTGCTGAAGATGTGAAAGCATTGGCAGAACTTCCATCACGCGAAGGCTTGCTATCTATGCTACTCAGCGTACTACAAGCTCCAGTCCGCAACTTTGCAGCTACTACAAAAGCAGTTGCAGATCAAAAAGAAGAACAAGGCGCTTAATAAGTTAGCCGGCTAAGCACGAAAAAAATATTACCTATCAATAGGAGGAAACTATAATGACACAAGAACAAATCTTAGACGCAATCAAAGAAATGACAGTTCTTCAATTAAACGACCTAGTAAAAGCAATCGAAGAAGAGTTCGGCGTAACTGCTGCTGCTCCAGTTGCTGCTGCAGCTACTGGCGGTGCTGCTGCTGAAGAACAAACTGAATTCGACGTAATCCTAGCTTCTGCTGGCGATTCAAAAATCAAAGTAATCAAAGCAGTACGCGAAGTAACTGGTCTTGGTCTTAAAGAAGCGAAAGCTCTTGTAGACGAAGCTCCTAAAGCAATCAAAGAAGGCGTTTCTAAAGAAGACGCTGAAGAAATCAAAGGCAAACTTGAAGAAGTTGGCGCATCAGTAGAAGTTAAGTAATTTTATAAAATTATGAAAAAAAAGGAGGGAAAGTTCGTCAGGTTATACCGACGGGCTTTTCTTCTTTTTCAATTTATTTGCATCGCGGGCATTCGTCCGTAATATGGTGAATGTAAGGAGGACTTTAGATGTCCCAACATTATTATTCCAAAAATCCTCAAACAAAAAGCAATCCTCGAGAAT
Organism: Planococcus sp. APC 3900; assembly: GCF_030407735.1. Classification (NCBI taxonomy): domain Bacteria; kingdom Bacillati; phylum Bacillota; class Bacilli; order Caryophanales; family Caryophanaceae; genus Planococcus; species Planococcus sp. APC 3900. The sequence goes on from NZ_JASDCT010000012.1 coordinate 18,991, forward strand.
GGACAGACGTATTGCGCGGCGAGAAATTCCGGTTCCAAACTGACGCAGGCGTTTTCAGCAAAAGTGAAGTTGATTTTGGTTCGCGTTTATTGATTGAAACGTTTCAGGGATCTGAAATAGATGGACCGGTGCTGGATGTGGGCTGCGGTTACGGGCCGATCGGAATGGCGGTCGCCAAAGCATTTCCCCAAAAACAGGTTCATATGGTGGACGTGAATACGCGGGCTATTGAACTGGCAAAAACAAATGTTGAAAAAAATGATATTTCCAATGCCGAGATTTACGAAAGTGATGGGTTGAGTGCTGTGGAGGTTTCCGGGTTTTCTGCTATTCTCACAAACCCGCCAATTCGGGCAGGGAAAGACACCATTTTCCGGTTTTATGAAGAAGCTGCTGAAAAGTTAGCGGATGGTGGATCGTTGTGGGTAGTTATCCAGAAAAAGCAGGGTGCGCCTTCTACGCAGGTGAAACTGGAAGAGCTTTTCGGAGAAGTAAAAGTGGCCGATAAGAAGAAAGGTTACTTTATTTTCGAAGCGAGAAAAGTTTGACTTGACAAAACGCCTGTGTTATTATAATGAAATGCAAAATTTATTATTTTGAGGTCGTTTGCCCTTTTTCGGGCATGGCATGGCGACAGAGCTAGTCACGTGTAAACCGAAAATGAGCTAATTTAGTCTCGTTTTCTTTTTGTCTTTTCGATATCATACACTATTTTGTGGAAATCGCAAAGACCTATAATCGTTTTATTGAGGGGTGAATAAGTTGGTAGGTCAACTAGTTCAGTACGGTCAACATCGTCAACGCAGAAGTTTTTCGAGAATCAGTGAAGTGCTGGATCTTCCGAACTTGATCGAAATTCAATCGTCATCTTACGAATGGTTCCTTGAAGAAGGACTTCGCGAAATGTTCCGGGATATCTCGCCGATTGAAGATTTCACAGGAAATCTATCACTCGAGTTTGTTGATTACAGTCTCGCGGAACCGAAGTATCCAGTCGATGAATCGAAAGAACGTGACGTTACTTACGCAGCGCCGCTGCGTGTCAAAGTGCGTCTACACAACAAAGAAACAGATGAAGTGAAAGAACAGGATGTCTTTATGGGGGATTTCCCATTAATGACAGAAACGGGTACTTTCGTCATTAACGGCGCAGAGCGCGTCATCGTTTCCCAATTGGTTCGTTCGCCAAGTGTTTATTTCCACGACAAGACAGACAAAAACGGTAAAAAAGGCTTTGGAGCAACTGTTATTCCGAACCGTGGAGCATGGTTGGAATATGAGACAGATGCGAAAGATGTCGTGTACGTCAGAATTGACCGCACACGTAAATTGCCGGTAACGGTTCTTTTGAGAGCTCTTGGCTTCGGATCTGACCAAGAAATCATTGATTTACTTGGCGATAACGAATTCCTTCAAAATACGCTTGAAAAAGATAACACAGAGAGCACAGAAAAAGCGCTTCTTGAAATTTACGAACGCCTGCGCCCTGGTGAGCCACCGACGGTTGAAAGTGCGAAGAGCTTATTGTATTCACGCTTTTTCGACCCAAAACGCTATGACTTAGCAAATGTCGGCCGTTATAAAATGAACAAAAAACTTCATATTAAAAACCGTCTTTTCAACCAAACCATTGCTGAAACATTGGTGGACCCTGAAACTGGCGAAATTTTAGTTGAAGCTGGCACATTGATTGACCGTCGTGTACTTGATCGTTTGATCCCGAACTTGGAAAATGGAGTTGGTTTCCATACTGTTTCTCAAGTAGGCGGAGTTCTGGAAGGCGAAGTTACCTTGCAGTCGGTCAAAATCTACGCGCCAAACAGTGAAGACCAGAAAGAAATCACTGTCATCAGTAATGCTTATATAGAAGATAAGATCAAACATGTAACGCCGGCTGATATTATTTCTTCTATCAGTTACTTCTTTAACCTACTTTACGGTGTCGGAAACACGGATGATATCGATCATCTTGGTAACCGCCGTCTTCGTTCAGTAGGGGAATTGCTTCAGAACCAATTCCGTATTGGATTGTCCCGTATGGAGCGCGTTGTGCGCGAACGGATGTCCATTAACGATACACAGGCAATCGTCCCTCAGCAATTGATCAATATCCGTCCGGTTATTGCATCAATTAAAGAGTTCTTCGGCAGCTCGCAGCTTTCACAGTTTATGGATCAAACCAATCCATTGGCTGAATTGACACACAAACGCCGTCTGTCGGCGCTTGGGCCCGGTGGTTTAACGCGTGAACGTGCTGGATTTGAAGTGCGTGACGTTCACTATTCGCATTATGGCCGCATGTGTCCAATTGAAACACCTGAGGGTCCGAACATTGGATTGATCAATACTCTGTCAACATTCGCGAAAGTGAATAAGTTCGGTTTCATTGAAACCCCTTATCGCCGTGTAGACCCTGAGACAGGGCTTGTTACCTCGCAGATTGATTACCTGACTGCGGATGAAGAAGATAACTATGTAGTGGCTCAGGCCAACTCGAAGCTGAATGACGATGGTTCATTTGCCGACGATGGTGTTGTGGCACGTTTCCGCGGTGAAAACACCGTTTATAAACGCGGCAGCATCGATTACATGGATGTTTCTCCAAAACAGGTCGTTTCTGTAGCGACAGCTTGTATCCCGTTCCTTGAAAACGATGACTCCAACCGAGCATTGATGGGAGCGAACATGCAGCGTCAGGCAGTTCCGTTATTGAATCCGGAAGCTCCTTTTGTTGGAACCGGTATGGAACACCTGGCAGCTCGTGATTCTGGTGCAGCTGTCGTTGCAAAACATGATGGCATTGTAGAATACGTGGAAGCCAAGGAAATTTCAGTCCGCCGCATCGAAGTTGTGGATGGCAATGAAGTCCGAGGCGACCTGGATACCTACAAATTGCAGAAATTCGTCCGTTCTAACCAAGGGACAAGTTATAACCAACGCCCGATCGTTAAAGTCGGAGACCGTATTTCCAAACGCGACATTCTTGCTGACGGACCTTCAATGGAACGTGGGGAGATGGCATTAGGAAGAAACGTACTGGTTGCCTTCATGACATGGGATGGCTTTAACTACGAAGATGCGATCATCATGAGTGAGCGCTTAGTGAAAGACGATGTTTATACATCTGTCCATATCGAAGAGTACGAATCCGATTCACGTGATACGAAATTGGGGCCGGAAGAAATTACGCGTGATATCCCGAACGTTGGGGAAGACGCATTGCGTAACTTGGATGACCGAGGAATTATCCGTGTCGGAGCTGAAGTGAAAGATGGAGATATTCTAGTCGGTAAAGTAACACCTAAGGGCGTTACGGAATTGACTGCTGAAGAACGTCTTCTTCATGCGATCTTCGGTGAAAAAGCACGTGAAGTGCGCGATACTTCATTGCGGGTGCCTCACGGCGCTGGCGGTATTGTACTGGATGTTAAAATCTTCAACCGTGAAGATGGAGACGAATTGCCACCGGGTGTAAACCAGTTGGTTCGTGCATATATCGTTCAAAAACGTAAAATCTCCGTCGGCGATAAAATGGCTGGACGCCACGGAAACAAAGGTGTTATTTCAAGAATTCTTCCTGAAGAAGATATGCCATTCATGCCAGACGGCACACCGGTCGACATCATGTTGAACCCACTTGGTGTACCATCGCGTATGAATATCGGTCAGGTACTTGAACTGCATCTTGGAATGGCTTCCCGTTCACTTGGAATTCATATGGCTTCATCTGTATTTGATGGAGCGAATGAAGAAGATGTACTGGAAACAATGGAAGAATCAGGTATGCCGCGCGATGGCAAAACAATTCTCTATGATGGCCGTTCTGGTGAAGCATTCGATAACCGTGTGTCTGTAGGGATCATGTATATGATCAAACTTGCCCACATGGTCGATGATAAATTGCACGCCCGTTCAACTGGACCTTACTCATTGGTTACACAACAGCCATTGGGTGGTAAAGCACAATTCGGCGGACAGCGTTTTGGTGAAATGGAAGTATGGGCACTTGAAGCATATGGTGCTGCACATACATTGCAGGAAATCTTAACCGTGAAGTCGGATGACGTCGTAGGCCGCGTGAAAACGTATGAAGCGATCGTCAAAGGTGAAAGTGTACCGGAACCAAGTGTGCCGGAATCATTCAAAGTTTTGATTAAAGAGCTTCAAAGTTTAGGTATGGATGTCAAGATGCTGACGATTGATGATGAAGAAATCGAATTGCGCGACCTGGATGAAGAAGAAGATCTTCAGCCTGCGGATTCATTGAACATCCTTCCGATTGCAGATACAGAAGCACCGGTTGGAACGATTGATTAATGCCCATTGGAATCGAACGGCTTTAAACGGCCGTTCTCCATTTATTCGTTTAGCCATTACCGAGGAAGAGCCGTACAGAAACTCGAGACAAAAGGGAGGTAGGCTCCTTGATAGATGTTAATAATTTTGAGTATATGAAAATCGGATTAGCGTCACCCGATAAAATTCGCTCATGGTCTTATGGAGAAGTCAAAAAGCCAGAAACAATCAATTACCGTACACTGAAACCTGAAAAAGATGGTTTGTTCTGTGAACGTATTTTCGGTCCTACAAAAGACTGGGAATGCCATTGTGGTAAATACAAGCGTGTCCGTTATAAAGGCGTTGTCTGCGATCGCTGCGGCGTTGAAGTAACACGTTCAAAAGTTCGCCGCGAACGCATGGGACATATTGAATTAGCAGCTCCTGTTTCGCATATCTGGTATTTCAAAGGAATTCCAAGCCGCATGGGACTTATCTTGGATATGTCTCCACGTTCACTTGAAGAAGTCATTTACTTTGCTTCTTATGTGGTAATCGATCCTGCGGATACACCGCTTGAAAAGAAACAGCTTCTTTCTGAAAAAGAATACCGCGCTTACCGTGATAAGTTTGGCAAGAAATTCCAAGCTGCCATGGGAGCGGAAGCAATCAAACGTCTATTGCAGGAAATTGACCTTGAACGCGAAACGGATTCTTTGAAAGAAGAGTTGAAAACGGCTCAAGGCCAGCGCCGCACCCGTGCGATCAAACGTCTTGAAGTGGTTGAATCATTCCGTAACTCAGGCAACAACCCTGACTGGATGATTCTAGACGTACTTCCTGTTATTCCACCTGAACTTCGTCCGATGGTTCAATTAGACGGCGGCCGCTTTGCGACTTCCGATTTAAACGACCTTTATCGCCGCGTAATCAACCGGAATAACCGTCTGAAACGTCTTTTGGACCTTGGTGCACCAAGCATCATCGTTCAAAACGAAAAACGTATGTTGCAAGAAGCTGTTGATGCGTTGATCGACAACGGCCGCCGCGGCCGTCCGGTCACAGGACCTGGTAACCGTCCATTGAAATCTCTTTCTCATATGCTGAAAGGGAAACAAGGGCGTTTCCGCCAAAACCTTCTTGGTAAACGAGTTGATTACTCAGGCCGTTCCGTTATCGTAGTTGGACCTAACCTGAAGATGTATCAATGTGGTTTGCCGAAAGGAATGGCAATCGAGTTGTTCAAGCCTTTCGTTATGAAAGAATTGGTTGAACGCGGATTGGCCCATAACATCAAGAGTGCGAAACGCAAAATCGAACGTCTTCACTCTGAAGTTTGGGATGTATTGGAAGATGTCATCAAGGAGCATCCGGTTCTATTGAACCGCGCACCGACTCTTCACAGACTGGGTATTCAGGCATTTGAACCGACATTGGTTGAAGGTAAAGCGATCCGTCTGCATCCGCTTGTATGTACTGCATACAACGCCGATTTCGATGGTGACCAAATGGCTGTCCACGTACCTCTATCATCCGAAGCTCAGGCAGAAGCACGTCTGTTGATGCTTGCAGCTCAGAACATCTTGAACCCGAAAGACGGAAAACCTGTTGTAACACCATCTCAGGATATGGTTCTAGGAAACTATTACTTAACTCTGGAGCGTAAAGGTGCTACAGGCGAAGGCGCTACTTTCTCAGGACCTGAAGAAGTGATGATCGCTTACCAAACAGGCCATGTCCACTTGCATACACGTATTGCAATTCAGGCTGGATCCGTCAACAACCCGACATTCACAGAAGAACAGAACAAAATGCTGTTATTGACTACTGTTGGTAAAATCATTTTCAACGAAATTCTGCCGAAGTCATTCCCGTACATCAACGAACCGACTGATTACAATCTGCAGGTGGAAACACCAGCGAAATATTTTGTCCCTACAACGACAGATATTCGCAAGCATATTGAAGAAGCGGAACTTGTAACTCCATTCAAGAAGAAAATTCTTGGGGAAATCATCGCGGAAGTCTTCAAACGTTTCCACATTACGGAAACTTCGAAGATGCTTGACCGTATGAAGAGCCTTGGATTCAAATATTCGACACAAGCCGGCATCACTGTTGGTGTAGCGGATATCGTAGTTCTTCCTGACAAAGGAGAAATTTTGGTTGATGCACAAGAAAATGTCGATAAAGTAATGAAACAATTCCGTCGCGGATTGATTACAGAAGAAGAGCGATATGCACGTGTCATTTCTTATTGGAGCAACGCAAAAGATATCATCCAGAACAAACTGATGGCATCTCTTGATAACTTGAATCCAATCTTTATGATGAGTGATTCCGGAGCTCGTGGTAACGCATCTAACTTTACGCAGCTTGCGGGTATGCGTGGATTGATGGCCAACCCGGCTGGACGCATTATTGAACTTCCGATTAAATCTTCCTTCCGTGAAGGATTAACAGTACTTGAATATTTCATCTCTACTCACGGTGCTCGTAAAGGTCTTGCCGATACAGCACTGAAAACAGCCGATTCTGGTTACTTGACTCGTCGTTTGGTAGACGTTGCACAAGATGCAATTGTCCGCGAAAATGATTGTGGCACGGACAGAGGCTTGCTGGTAGGGGCGTTGATGGAAGGCACAGAAGTGATTGAAGAGCTTGATGAGCGTATCGTTGGCCGCCATGCTAAGAAAACAATCCGCCATCCGGAAACAAAAGAAGTTATTGTAGCGAAAGATGAATTGATTACACAAGACCTGACTCGCCTTATTATCGAAGCAGGCATTAAAGAAGTAACAATTCGCTCTGCGTTTACATGTAATACAAAACACGGCGTTTGTAAGAAGTGTTACGGCACTAACTTGGCAACTGGAGACGAAGTTGAAGTGGGCGAAGCAGTAGGTATTATTGCAGCTCAATCAATCGGTGAGCCAGGAACTCAGTTGACGATGCGTACATTCCATACAGGCGGGGTAGCAGGAGACGATATTACACAAGGTCTTCCGCGTATCCAGGAAATCTTCGAATCGCGTAATCCGAAAGGCCAGGCAGTTATTTCTGAAATTACAGGTACCGTTACTGAAATTGACGAAATTCGCGAAGGCCAGAAAGAAGTAACGATTCAAGGGGATGTTGAAACCCGTAAATATCTAGCTCCTTATAATGCACGCATTAAAGTTCAAGTGGATGATGCTATTGTTCGAGGCGAAGTATTGACTGACGGTTCAATTGATCCGAAGCAATTGCTTCAAGTAAAAGACGTTCAGGCTGTTCAAGTGTATCTATTGAAAGAAGTTCAAAAAGTATACCGTATGCAAGGGGTAGAAATCGGCGATAAGCACGTAGAAGTTATGGTTCGTCAAATGTTCCGTAAAGTCCGCGTTATTGAAGCCGGTGACACTGAATTGCTGCCAGGTTCACTATTGGATATTCACCAATTCACTGAAGCCAACGTCAAAGCGGTTCTAGAAGGCAATCTGCCAGCGACAAGCCGTCCTGTTATCCTGGGGATCACAAAAGCTTCCCTTGAAACAGAATCCTTCCTATCTGCCGCATCCTTCCAGGAAACGACTCGTGTCCTAACAGATGCAGCGATAAAAGGAAAACGTGATGAACTTCTCGGATTGAAAGAGAACGTCATTATCGGTAAACTTGTTCCGGCTGGAACAGGAATGCAGCGTTACCGCCAGATTAAGATTGCTCAAAGCGAAAAAGCGGAGAAGCAGGAAATTGTCGGCACAGAGTCATAAAAATGAAATAATGGATTCCGGGGAGTTCCTGAATAATCTCCCCGGGATTTTTTAAGAATCCTGTTGACAGCATTGTCATAGAATGATAATATGTTGAGGGTTGATGGTTAACGGTCTGACGCTTTGGAGGATATGAAAATGTCTAATGAAAAAGTAAAACAGGCAAGTCAAATAATCATCGGTACAAAGCAGACAGTAAAAGCATTAAAGAGCGGTATTGTCCAAGAAGTAATAGTGGCAAGAGACGCGGACGATCGAATGACCGAACAGATTATCCTACTAGCCTTAGAAAAAGGTATTCGGATCGAATTTGCAGATTCACGATTGAAGCTTGGCAAAGCATATGGCATTAATGTCGGTGCAGCTGCTGTGGCTATTACTGGATAACAGTTTTTGTGTAAATCACAAAGACTTTGTTTTTTACCCAAAAATGAACCACCTGGATATGTGGTATTAGAACACCTTTTGAGAGGAGGAAAAAATCGATGCCTACAATTAACCAATTAGTTAACAAGCCTCGTAAACCAAAGAGCACGAAATCAGATTCACCAGCGTTAAACAAAGGGTATAACAGCTTTAAAAAGTCTCAGACTAACGTGACATCACCACAGAAACGTGGAGTATGTACTCGTGTTGGTACGATGACACCGAAAAAACCAAACTCCGCATTGCGTAAATATGCGCGTGTACGTTTGACTAACCAACTCGAGGTTAATGCTTACATCCCTGGAGAAGGCCACAACCTTCAAGAGCACAGTGTAGTTCTTCTTCGCGGCGGACGCGTAAAAGATTTACCGGGTGTGCGTTACCATATCGTACGTGGAGCACTTGATACAGCTGGAGTAAACGGCCGTATGCAAAGCCGTTCTAAATACGGAACTAAACGTCCTAAAGTAAAAAAATAATAAGTTAATTTAACGAAGAGAATTCGTTGAAAGGAGGAACATACATGCCTCGTAAAGGTCCTGTAGCTAAACGTGATGTGTTGCCAGATCCAATTTACAATTCGAAATTGGTGACACGCTTAATTAATAAAATGATGGTTGACGGAAAAAGAGGTACTTCACAAAAGATCCTATACGGAGCGTTTGAGTTAGTTAAAGAACGCAGCGGTAAAGATCCGATTGAAGTATACGAACAAGCATTGACTAACGTTATGCCAGTTCTTGAAGTACGCGCTCGCCGTGTTGGTGGAGCTAACTACCAAGTGCCGGTTGAAGTTCGTCCTGAACGCCGTACAACTCTAGGTCTTCGCTACCTTGTAAACTATTCACGTCTTCGTGGAGAGAAAACAATGGAAGAGCGTTTGGCTAATGAAATTCTAGATGCTGCTAACAACACTGGTGCAGCTGTTAAAAAACGTGAAGATATTCATAAAATGGCGGAAGCAAACAAAGCATTTGCTCACTATCGCTGGTAATTTCTTTCGAGATGTTTACATCTTAAACCGAAACGGAAGGTGAAAAAAACATGACTAGAGAGTTCCCATTAGACAAGACACGTAATATCGGGATCATGGCACACATCGATGCCGGTAAAACGACTACTACGGAACGTATTTTATACTACACTGGTAAAATCCACAAAATTGGAGAAACGCACGAAGGTGCTTCTCAAATGGACTGGATGGAGCAAGAGCAGGAACGTGGAATTACAATCACGTCTGCTGCAACAACTGCTTCATGGAAAAACCACCGTGTAAACATCATCGATACTCCAGGACACGTAGATTTCACTGTTGAAGTTGAACGTTCATTACGCGTACTTGATGGCGCTGTTACAGTTCTTGATGCTCAATCAGGTGTTGAGCCTCAAACTGAAACAGTTTGGCGTCAAGCTACAACATACGGAGTTCCTCGTATCGTATTTATCAACAAAATGGATAAAATCGGTGCTGACTTCCTTTACTCTGTAGGCACATTGCATGAACGTCTACAAGCTAATGCTCACCCGATCCAATTGCCAATCGGCGCAGAAGACAACTTTTCAGCAATCATTGATCTAGTTGAAATGAATGCACGCTTCTACGCAAATGATCAGGGAACTGAAATTACCGATGGCGAAATTCCTGAAGAGTACAAAGAACTTGCTGAGGAATGGCACACTAAATTAGTGGAAGCTGTTGCTGAGCTTGACGAAGACTTGATGGAAAAATATCTTGGTGGGGAAGAAATCACTGTAGAAGAACTTAAAGCTGGTATCCGTAAAGGGACACTGGACGTTGAGTTTTACCCAGTAGTTTGCGGAACTGCTTTCAAAAACAAAGGGGTTCAATTAATGCTTGATGCAGTAATTGATTACCTGCCATCTCCATTGGATGTACCTCCGATGACTGGTGTTCTTCCTGATTCAGACGAAGAGGTATTGCGTAAACCTAGCGAAGACGAACCATTCTCTGCGTTGGCGTTTAAAGTAATGACAGATCCATACGTTGGGAAATTGACTTTCTTCCGTGTGTATTCTGGATCTCTTAAATCTGGTTCATATGTTCAGAACTCTTCTAAAGGCAAGCGTGAGCGCGTAGGACGTATCCTTCAAATGCATGCAAACTCCCGTGAAGAAATTTCTGAAGTATACTGCGGAGATATCGCTGCTGCTATCGGCCTTAAAGATACATCAACAGGTGATACTTTAAGTGACGAGAAACAACAAGTAATTCTTGAGCGCATGGTCTTCCCAGAACCTGTTATTTCTCTTTCTGTGGAACCTAAGTCTAAAGCCGATCAAGATAAAATGGGTCAAGCCCTTGCGAAATTGCAAGAAGAAGATCCAACTTTCCGTGCGCACACTGACCAGGAAACTGGCCAAACAATCATCGCGGGTATGGGTGAACTTCACCTTGATATCCTCGTTGACCGTATGCGCCGTGAGTTCAACGTAGAAGCTAACGTGGGTGCGCCTCAGGTATCTTACCGTGAGACATTCCGTCAGTCTGCTAAAGTTGAAGGTAAATTCGTACGCCAATCTGGTGGACGTGGACAATTCGGACACGTTTGGATTGAATTCTCTCCAAACGAAGAAGGAGCAGGTTTTGAATTTGAAAATGGTATCGTTGGTGGTGTTGTTCCACGTGAATACATCCCAGCAGTTGAAGCGGGTCTTCGTGACTCACTAGACAACGGTGTTATCGCCGGATATCCATTGATCGACATCAAAGCTCGTTTGTTCGACGGATCTTACCATGATGTTGACTCGAATGAGATGGCATTTAAAGTTGCTGCTTCTATGGCACTTAAAAATGCAATTTCGAAAGTTAATCCGGTTCTTCTTGAGCCAATTATGCGCGTTGAGGTTGTTATTCCTGAGGAATACCTTGGGGATATCATGGGTGACATCACGTCACGCCGCGGCCGTGTAGAAGGTATGGACGCTCGCGGAAACGCGCAGGTAGTTCGTGCTATGGTACCTCTTGCAGAAATGTTCGGTTATGCAACTTCATTGCGTTCAAACACGCAAGGCCGTGGTGTGTTCTCAATGCACTTCGATCACTATGAAGAAGTACCGAAATCAATTTCTGAAGAAATCATCAAAAAAAATAAAGGTCAATAATTGAATTTTGATCTTTAATCAAGTATAAATAATTTGTATGCCTGGAATAATAGGGCCCTATTATTCCGGCGCTTCAAATGAAAACATTCACTTACATTTTGAGGAGGATTTTTCTAATGGGAAAAGCTAAATTTGATCGCTCTAAAACACACGCGAATATTGGTACAATTGGTCACGTTGACCATGGTAAAACAACTTTGACTGCAGCAATCGCTACAGTTTTAGCTAAAAAATCAGGCGGGGAAGCTCGTTCTTACGCTCAAATCGACAACGCTCCTGAAGAAAAAGAGCGCGGTATCACAATCAATACTTCACACGTTGAGTATGAAACTGAAACTCGCCACTACGCACACGTTGACTGCCCTGGACACGCCGATTATGTTAAAAACATGATCACTGGTGCTGCTCAAATGGACGGCGGGATCCTAGTAGTATCTGCTGCTGATGGCCCAATGCCGCAAACTCGTGAGCACATTCTTTTGTCTAAACAAGTAGGTGTTCCTTACCTAGTAGTATTCATGAACAAATGTGATATGGTAGATGACGAAGAACTTCTTGAACTAGTTGAAATGGAAGTCCGCGACCTTCTTTCTGAATATGACTTCCCTGGCGATGACATTCCTGTCATCAAAGGTTCTGCTCTTAAAGCTCTTGAAGGAGAAGCAGAATGGGAAGAAAAAATCGTTGAATTGATGAACGCGGTTGATGAGTACATCCCTACTCCACCACGTGACACTGACAAGCCATTCATGATGCCTGTTGAGGATGTATTCTCAATCACTGGCCGTGGTACGGTTGCTACTGGACGCGTTGAACGCGGACAAATCAAAATCGGTGATAACGTTGATATCATCGGTCTTACTGAAGAACCAAAATCTACAACTGTAACTGGTGTAGAGATGTTCCGTAAATTGCTTGACTATGCTGAAGCTGGCGACAACATCGGTGCACTTCTTCGCGGGGTTTCTCGCGACGACGTACAACGTGGACAAGTATTGGCTAAACCAGGCACAATTACTCCACACACTGAGTTCAATGCTGAAGTTTACGTTCTTTCAAAAGAAGAGGGTGGACGTCACACTCCATTCTTCTCAAACTACCGTCCGCAGTTCTACTTCCGTACAACTGATGTAACTGGTGTTTGTAACCTTCCTGAAGGCGTAGAAATGGTTATGCCTGGAGATAACATTGAAATGACTGTTTCTTTGATCTCTCCAATCGCTATCGAAGAAGGTACTAAATTCTCTATCCGTGAGGGTGGACGTACTGTAGGCGCTGGCGTTGTTGCTAAAATCACTAAGTAATAACTGCTGAGTGTTGATTTAAGACCCTGTCTCATTATTATGAGACAGGGTCTTTTTTTGCGTTTTCCCAACTGGCTTAGGGGAAATTCACTGAAAATACAAGCTGTTCATAAAATATTCAAACTTTTTAAAAAATCTTTAAAAGCCAGCGTTAGCAACAATGAAAACGGATACATAGTTTATGAATATTCAAAATTCATAAAAAAATAACCAATAGTTGATTGACACGCTTTGAAATAGGCGATATGATAGCAACAATTTACTAGACGCAAACAGAATTCGATATATTGCATATTATAAAACTTTCGAGAAAGAAGTGGACATCATGAGCGAACAAGTAATTTATCTAAACGGCGAATTTGTTAAAAAGGAAGACGCTAAAATTTCAGTCTACGATCACGGGTTTTTATACGGTGATGGAGTGTTTGAAGGAATCCGTTCTTACAACGGAAATGTCTTTCGGCTGGAAGAACATTTAGAGCGGCTTTACGATTCAGCAAAATCGGTAATGCTCGAGATTCCCCACACTTTTGAAGAAATGACGCAAATTGTTGTTAACACATTACGAGAAAATAAATTCAAAGATGCTTATATCCGCCTCATCGTTTCAAGAGGCGTAGGAAACTTAGGATTGGATCCTTACAGTTGCTCGCATCCCAGTGTAATTGTAATCGCCGAACCTTTGTCTCTGTTCCCTAAATCAATGTACGAAACAGGAATCGAGATTGTATCGGTTGCGACACGCAGAAGCCGTTCGGATGTATTGAGTCCGAAAGTGAAATCTTTGAACTACATGAACAATATCCTGGTTAAGCTGGAAGCTCATCTGGCAGGTGTCTCAGAAGCATTGATGCTGAATGATCAAGGGTATGTAGCTGAAGGCTCAGCAGATAACATCTTCATTGTCCGTAAAAACAAATTATTGACTCCTCCTGGTTATGTAGGAGCACTCGAAGGAATTACGCGCAATGCAATCATGGATGTAGCTGCAGAAAAAGGCTACGACATCCAAGAAGGTGTTTTCACAAGACACGATGTGTATGTAGCGGATGAGGTGTTCCTGACAGGAACAGCTGCAGAAGTGATCGCGGTAGTGAAAGTGGATGGCCGAGTAATTGGCGAAGGGAAGCCCGGACCGGTTACAAACGACTTGCTTGAATCATTCAGAGAACTAGTTCAGAACGATGGAGTAAAAGTGTATAGCGATCATTTAAACGCAGTATAAAAAAATAGAAGTTCAACTCAATGACGAGGTTAAAGTAGATGGATACTGTATTCACAGAGAGCCGGTACAGGTGGAAGCCGGTAATACAACCATTTGCGACATCCCCTCTGAGTGGATTGCTGAAAAGCTTCGGCTGTTTAGGTAGTCCCGGTGGTTTGCAAGTTAGAAATCATCGTTATCAGCGGATAAGCAATGCTTATCCATGAGGCTGCGGTTGCGCAGTGAAATAGGGTGGTACCATGAAGCTTTTTCATCCCTATGCGAAGAACATGTTTCTTTGTGTAGGGATGAAAAAGCTTTTTTGTTTTCATGCCACCGGAAACTTAGAAAAGGAGGCGGAAGGATTGGGAGTAAACGTACAAGTTAGAGAAGAAGTTAAACAGAAGCTGACAGGCAATGGTGCAGATGTACTGATTCAATCTTTAAAAGGTCAGGGTGTTGAAATGATTTTCGGCTATCCAGGAGGCGCGGTACTGCCAATTTACGATGCCTTGCACAAAAATCCAATACGCCATGTATTGGCTAGACATGAACAAGGTGCCATACACGCCGCAGAAGGCTACGCAAGAGTATCTGGAAAAGCCGGAGTTGTTCTTGCCACATCAGGACCAGGCGCAACAAACTTAGTGACAGGCATAGCGGATGCCATGTTGGACTCCTTGCCGCTGGTCATTTTCACAGGCCAGGTCGCAACTTCAGTAATAGGGACTGATGCTTTCCAGGAAGCAGACATTATCGGCATCACACAACCGATTACAAAGCATAATTACCAAGTGAAAAAAGTATCGGATCTTCCAAGAATCATTAAAGAAGCTTTCTATATTGCTTCTACTGGACGTCCAGGACCGGTCTTGGTCGATATACCGAAAAATATAGCAACTGAGTTGTTCTTATCCAATAAAGAAGAAGAGGCAGTATATCTTCCAGGGTATCAACCAACGACGAACCCGAACTACCTGCAAATCCAAAAAGCGGCTCAATTATTGTCACAGGCGAAAAGACCGTTGATTTTAGCTGGAGCCGGTATCTTGGCGGCAAAGGCAACAGAAGAGTTGAAAGTCTTCTCTGAGCGCCATCAAATTCCGGTTACCAACACATTGTTGGGCTTAGGCAGCATTGCTGGCGAACATGAACTATTCCTCGGAATGGCCGGCATGCACGGCACTTATACAGCGAATACAGCAATATGTGATTGTGATGTCTTGTTGAATATTGGTGCACGATTCGATGACCGGTTGACCGGAAATCTTGCAAGCTTTGCGCCAAATGCACAAGTAATCCATATTGATATCGACCCGGCAGAAATCGGAAAAAATGTTCCGACAGCCGTCCCGATTGTTGCGGATGCCAAAGAGGCGCTGCTTCAATTGCTTAATCAATCATTTAGAAGCCCCGACACTGCAGAATGGCTTGAAATGCTATCCGGGAACCAAGTGGAATACCCGCTTCAATACCATGCAAGAGATCGGAAAGGAATCATGCCTCAACAAGCCGTAGAGTTGATCCATCGACTGACCGGAGGCAATGCAGTTGTCACAACAGATGTGGGGCAGCATCAAATGTGGGCGGCTCAATACTACCGCTTCAATAACCCTCACAACTGGGTGACATCAGGCGGCCTCGGCACAATGGGCTTTGGTTTCCCTGCAGCCATCGGTGCCCAGTTGGCGAAACCGGATGAGCAAGTTATCTCTATAGTAGGGGATGCCGGATTCCAAATGACTTTGCAGGAACTGTCCCTACTTCAAGAGCTGCGGCTGCCGGTGAAGGTTGTTATCCTGAACAACCAAAGCTTGGGAATGGTTAGACAATGGCAGGAAACATTTTATGAAGGACGTTATTCACAATCTTTGATTCCCGTTCAACCGGATTTTGTGAAGTTGGCGGCGGCTTATGACATCAAAGGCTATAAAGTCGAAACGATGGAAGAAGCGGAAGCGGTTTTTGCAGAAGCATTTAATTCAAACGAGCCCGTGTTGATCGATTGCCGGGTGGTGCAGATGGAATGTGTTTATCCGATGGTTGCACCAGGCAAAGGCTTGAATGAAATGATCGGAGTGAAAGGCGAATGAAACGAGTCATTACAACAACGGTGATCAACCAAAGCGGGGTGTTGAACCGCGTTACAGGATTATTGATGAAACGGCAGTTCAACATCGAAAGCATTTCGGTCGGTCACACAGAGCAGCCTGGCATGTCGAAAATGACTTTTGTGGTCAATGTAGAAGATAAAGGCAAGCTGGAGCAATTGCTGAAACAGCTGCAGAAACAAATTGATGTCATTAAAGTAAATGACATTACCGATAAGGCGATGGTGATGAGAGAACTGGCACTGGTGAAAGTGGTAGTGCCGCCAGCAGTCAGAAACGAAGTATTGAGCATCGTCGAACCGTTCCGGGCGACAGTCGTCGACATGAGCAAAAATGTAACAACATTCCAAGTAACAGGCGACCCGGAAAAAATTGAAGCATTTATTGATCTGATGAGACCGTATGGTGTGAAAGAACTGACACGAACCGGAGTATCCGCGTTTGTAAGAGAAACACAAAAAGCGCAAACACCGCAATTGAACATCCTATAAAACCCAAACCCGAGGAGGAAATTAAAAATGGCTAAAATGTATTATAACCAAGACGTAAACGAACAGGTACTTAAAGGAAAGACAATCGCGGTGATCGGCTATGGTTCTCAGGGCCATGCACATGCTCAAAACTTGAAAGAATCCGGATTTGATGTAGTAGTTGGAGTGCGCCAGGGTAAATCATTCGATCAAGCTAAAAACGACGGCATGAAAGTGGCTACAGTAAAAGAAGCAGCAGAAGCGGCAGACGTGATCATGATCTTAGTGCCTGATGAAAAACAGACGCAAATCTACAACGCAGAAATCAAACCGGCATTAACAGCTGGGAAATCCCTTGTTTTTGCACACGGCTTCAACGTTCACTTTAACCAAATCGTGCCGCCTGCAGATGTGGATGTATTCTTGGTAGCTCCAAAAGGACCTGGACATCTTGTTCGCCGTACGTATGAAGCAGGTGCTGGAGTTCCTGGATTGATCGCGATCCATCAGGACGTTTCAGGACAAGCTCAGGAAATTGCCCTTGCTTATGCAAAAGGAATCGGAGCTACACGTGCAGGCGTTTTGGAAACGACATTCAAAGAAGAAACGGAAACGGATCTATTTGGAGAACAAGCTGTTCTTTGCGGCGGTGTCACTTCACTTGTAAAAGCTGGATTTGAAACATTGGTTGAAGCCGGCTACCAACCGGAACTTGCCTACTTCGAATGTATGCACGAATTGAAACTGATCGTTGACCTTATGTACGAAGGTGGCTTGTCAGGAATGCGCTACTCAATTTCCGATACAGCGCAGTGGGGAGATTTTGTTTCAGGGCCGCGCATTGTGGATGCAGATACGAAAGCTCGCATGAAAGATGTGCTTACGGATATCCAAACAGGGAAATTCGCAAAAGGCTGGTTGCTTGAAAACCAATTGAATCGTCCAGAATTTACAGCAATCGAAAAAGCGGAAGAATCTCACCAAATCGAACAAGTGGGCCGCGAATTGCGTGCAATGATGCCTTTCGTTAATGAAGGCAAAAAAGCTAAACAAAAAGAGGTGGTCGCCAATGTCACAAATTGATATTTTCGATACGACATTACGAGACGGGGAACAGTCGGCCGGGATCAACTTGAATACAGCAGAGAAAATCGAAATCGCCCGCCAGCTTGAACGTCTGGGAGTGACGATTATCGAATCAGGATTTCCTGCTTCATCTCCAGGAGATTTTGACGCTGTGCAGCGAATCGCAGGTACAGTGAAGAATTCCATCGTAACGGGCCTTGCCCGCTCGATGCAAAGTGATATTGATCGGACGTGGGAAGCGCTAAAAGGAGCGGAACAGCCGCATATTCATATCTTTTTGGCTACTTCACCTATCCACATGGAAACGAAATTATTCAAAACACCGGAGCAAGTCGTTGAACTTGCTGTAGAGTCGGTAAAATACGCGCGTAAGTTCTTCCCGTTGGTCCAATGGTCAGCGGAAGATGCTTCCCGCTCAGACCCTGAATTTTTGGCTCATATTATCCGCAAAGTGATTGAAGCGGGAGCGACGACGATTAACCTTCCAGATACAGTCGGTTATGCAACGCCTCAAGAATACGGGGCAATGTTCAAGTACATGACCGATCATGTGGCAGGAATCGAAAAAGTGAAGTTGTCAGCCCATTGCCATAACGACTTGGGGATGGCTACTGCCAATACCTTGGCCGCTATCGAAAATGGCGCTACTCAAATCGAGGGAACCATTAATGGCATCGGTGAACGTGCCGGCAACGTAGCGCTTGAAGAGATTGCAGTTGCTTTGCATATCCGCAAGCAGATCTTCAATGTTGAAACAGGGATCAACCTACATGAAATCAAACGCACAAGCCAATTGGTCAGCCAATTGACAGGCAGTTTGATTCAACCGAATAAAGCGGTTGTCGGCAAAAATGCATTTGCCCATGAATCAGGTATCCACCAGGATGGCATGCTGAAGAATCCGTTGACGTATGAAATCATCACGCCGGAACTAATCGGTGATGCAGCGACTGAATTGGTGCTTGGCAAACATTCAGGGCGCCATGCCTTTAAAGACCGGGCCGTTAAAATGGGCTTTGATTTAACAGACGAAAAGCTGAACAATGCATTTGCTGAATTCAAGAAGTTGGCTGATCGCAAGAAAGAAATTTTGGAAGATGATTTATATGTATTGCTGACTGATCAGCAAATTCATGATACGGAAACACCGGTTTACAAATTGGAAAGTGTTCAGGTTCAATATGGCACAGCCAATATCCCGACGGCGACCGCTTCTGCCTATCACCCGAATGGTGAATTGATCAGCGAAGCAGCTACTGGCGCCGGATCAGTGGAAGCGATTTTCAATACGCTCGAACGAATTGTAGAAGGCAAAGTCCATATCTTGGACTACCGTGTCACTTCCATCGGCAAAGGGCGCGACGCCTTAGGTGAAGCGGTCATCAATATGAGCTATGACGGAGAGACCGTAACGGGCCGGGATGTCGCACAGGATGTTCTGGAAGCAACAGCAAAAGCATACTTGAATGCAGTCAATCGTCAAATTGTCCAGGTAGGAAAGAAAGTCAGGATGTCGGCAGTGTAAAAAGAACAGATCGAAAGAGGAGGAATTTAAAATGAAAAAAACAATAGCGGTATTGCCAGGAGACGGAATTGGACCAGAAGTAACAGATGCGGCGGTAAAAGTGCTGCAATCCATTGCAATGCGTTATGGACATACTTTTCATTTAAAGCACGCGGCAATCGGAGGTACAGCAGTTGATCAATTCGACAACCCGCTGCCTCAGCAAACCATTGATGTTTGTGAAGAAAGTGACGCGATTCTCCTCGGTGCAGTCGGAGGAACGAAATGGGACAGCAATCCTGCTCACCTTCGTCCTGAAAAAGGGCTTTTGAACATCCGTAAGCACTTCGATTTGTTCGCCAATATCCGTCCGGTTAAAGCAGTGCCGGCTTTACTTGCTTCTTCGCCATTAAAAGAAGAGGTGGCAAAAGAAGTGGATATGGTCATTGTCCGTGAATTGACGAGCGGTTTGTATTTTGGAGAACCGAAACGCCGTTCAGAAAAATCAGCGGTGGACACATTGGTTTATACGAGAGAAGAAATCGAACGCATCGTCAACCAGGCGTTTGAAATTGCCCGCACACGCAGAGGCAAAGTGACTTCAGTCGATAAAGCCAACGTACTGGAAACCAGCAAACTATGGCGCGAAGTTGTGGAAGAACGCAGAAAAGCCTATCCCGATATCGAAGTGGAACATATGCTGGTTGATTCAGCAGCGATGAAATTGATTACCGATCCACGTACTTTCGATGTCGTAGTGACTGAGAATATGTTCGGTGATATCTTGAGCGACGAAGCTTCGGTCATCACAGGTTCACTTGGCATGCTGCCGTCTGCGAGCATCCGTTCAGACGGTTTTGGCCTTTACGAACCCGTACATGGTTCAGCACCGGATATCGCAGGACAAAACAAAGCGAATCCGGCAGCGGCCATCTTGTCTGCAGCAATGATGCTGAAGCATTCATTCGGCCTTCATACAGAAGCGGCTGCTATCGAAAAAGCGGTCATGGATGTCTTGGAAGACGGATATTGCACAGGTGATTTGGCAGGCGACGGGAAACGCACCGTTTCGACCGATCGCTTCGTCACCAAAGTAGTGGAAGAACTGGAAAGAGAATTTGTATCAGAACACATCATGTACTCTTATGTGTAAGTGGAAGGAGCGGTTCGCATGGCAAAAACAATCATAGAGAAAATTTGGGAACAGCATATCGTCTTCGAAGAGCAAGGAAAGCCGGACCTGCTATATATCGATCTTCATTTATTGCATGAGGTGACATCTCCGCAAGCGTTTGAAGGGCTTCGGTTGAACGGACGCAAAGTCCGCCGGCCGGATCTTTGCTTCGCAACGATGGACCATAATGTTCCGACCCGTAACCGGGAAACGATCACCGATCCCATTTCACGGAAACAGATCAAAACCTTGCAGGACAATTGTGATGAGTTCGGCGTTCCGCTTGCGGGCATCAACCATCCGGATCAGGGAATTGTCCATGTGATCGGACCGGAGCTGGGCTTGACGCAGCCAGGAAAGACCATTGTCTGCGGCGACAGCCATACTTCGACACACGGAGCCTTTGGCGCTCTGGCATTCGGTATCGGCACCAGCGAAGTGGAGCATGTACTTTCTACTCAGACGCTATGGCAATCAAAACCAAAAACCATGGAAGTGCGGATCGATGGCAAGCTCGGGTTTGGCGTTTCTTCAAAAGACGTCATTCTGGCCATCATTTCTAAATTCGGCATCGATATGGGAACCGGCCATATTATGGAGTACACAGGAGAGGCTATTCGGGGCCTATCCATGGAAGAGCGGATGACCATCTGCAATATGTCGATTGAAGCTGGGGCACGCGCCGGGTTGATCAGTCCGGATGAGACAACAGTAGAGTACTTGAGAGGGCGCAGACATGTGCCTGAAGGCGAAGCGTTTGAAAAAGAAGCTGCCCGTTGGCTGGCTCTTGCAACAGACGAAGGCGCACAGTACGATACGTCTGTCACAATCCATGCAGATGAGATTTCTCCATTCGTTACATGGGGAACCAACCCTTCGATGGGTTCAGGCATTGCCGAACGAGTTCCATCCGCTGCAGATTACGATAAGCAGTCGGATAAAGATGCGTTAAAGCAAGCTTTGGCTTATATGCACCTGGAAGAAGGGACGCCCCTTTCTTCAATCGATATTCAGCATGTTTTCATCGGCTCCTGCACGAACGCCCGTCTTGGTGATTTGCGCGCTGCCAGTGAAATCATTAAAGGCAAGAAAGTGCATCCATCCGTAACGGCAATTGTCGTACCTGGGTCTGAAACGGTCAAACGTGCAGCAGAACAGGAAGGCTTGGATCGAGTATTTCTTGAAGCTGGCTTTGAATGGCGTGAAACGGGATGCAGTATGTGCCTGGCGATGAATGAAGATTCGGTTCCTGCGGGTGAACGTTGTGCGTCTACATCCAACCGGAATTTTGAAGGACGCCAAGGAGCGGGATCGATGACGCATCTGGTGAGCCCTGTGATGGCGGCAGCGGCTGCCATTGAAGGCCACTTGACAGATGTCCGCAATTACATGGAAGAGCCCGTACCATCAGCATGACAGGCATAAATGAGGAGGCCCATCGATGAAACCGATCAATAAAATCTCAAGCGTCTTGACGCCGCTTGAACGCAAAAACGTAGATACTGACCAAATCATTTCGAAAGAGTTTCTAAAGCGTATTGAACGAACAGGATTCGGCAAATATCTCTTTTATCATTGGCGCTTCCATGCCGATGGTACACCCATAGAAGAGTTTGTGCTGAATGACCCACGATTCAACGACTCCGAAATTCTGGTCGCACAAGAAAATTTCGGCTGCGGTTCTTCTCGTGAACATGCTCCCTGGGCGATTTTGGATTACGGATTCCGCGTAGTCATCGCTCCCAGCTATGCAGACATCTTCTATAATAACTGCGTGAAAAACGGCATCCTTCCGATCCGTTTGAAAGATCAGGAAGTGAACGATCTGATTGATAAAGGGCAGCGCCAGGAATTCAAGTTGGAAATCAATTTGGAAGACCAGACTGTCACTGGCCAGGATGGTACGCGTTATGAATTTGATATCGATCCATACTGGAAGGAAATGCTGTTGAAGGGCTGGGATGAAATCGCGTTGACTTTCCAATACGACTCCTATATTGCAGCTTATGAAGAAAAGCAGCGGCAGGCTAACTAAAGAACAAGCATCCAGACGGCTGCTGTTCGAATAACTTGTCTCATCAATAAACCCTTTGCCTAATGAACTGCCCCTCCATTGTTAGTTATGCCTAATGATGGAGGGGCAGTTCATCTAACCGTAAAGGGTTTTTATTTTTGGACTTTTTTGTATTTCAATAATCCGGCTATAGGATATTGACAAGCTATTCGGGTTTTGGTAATTTAAAGTGTGTACTTTAACGCTTTAGCAAACTAAAGGAGAGTTACTTATGAATGCAGTTGTCATCGCTGTCTTAGTCATGCTCGTATTGAGCTTGTTGCGTGTGAACGTCGTCTTTGCTTTATTGATTGGGGCGCTTGCAGGCGGATTGAGCGGCGGATTATCATTTATGGATACATTAACATCATTTACAGATGGATTGGGAGCAGGGGCGACTATAGCACTCAGCTATGCGATGCTTGGTGGATTCGCCGTAGCAATTTCACGGACCGGCATACCGGAGCTGCTGGTGTCCGGCGTCTTGAAATTGGTCAATAAAGACGGTGAAGCGACACGGGCGAATTTAGCGAAAGCTCTTATCATTCTGGCGCTGCTGGCAATGGCCATCTTTTCGCAAAACCTGATTCCGATTCACATCGCTTTTATTCCGTTACTGGTTCCGCCGATTTTGCACATCTTGAATGAGTTGCGGATCGACCGCCGCTTGATCGCGGCTGTCTTGACGTTCGGTCTGACAGCTCCTTATATTTTATTGCCTTATGGCTTTGGGCTGATTTTTCATAAGATTGTTTTTACGCAGATGGAACTTGCAGGTTTGGCGATTGATATGGCCGATATTCCAAAAGCCATGGCCATTCCAGTCGCAGGTCTATTGGTCGGATTAATCATTGCAGTGTTCATCTCTTACCGCAAACCACGTGATTATCATAAAGCCTCTACTTCTATAGAAGAAACTCTGAAAAAGACAGCTTCCACAAAAGATGTCATCGTGACGATCGCAGCATTAGTTGCGGCTTTGATTGCTCAGATCCAGACGGATTCGATGATCATCGGTGCACTTGCCGGAATTCTTGTGCTGTATGTCTTCGGTGCCATGAAATGGCGTGAAGCGGACGATGTGCTTACAGAAGGCATGCGCATGATGGCTTTTATCGGTTTTGTTATGATTAGTGCAAATGGATTTGCCTCGGTCATCCAGGCAACAGGAGCCGTTGCCCCATTGGTTGCCAGCGTATCTGAACTGTTTGCCGGCAACAAGGGTGTTGCGGCGCTGGCAATGCTGATCGTTGGCCTGTTCGTGACGATGGGCATCGGCTCATCGTTTGCAACGATCCCGATTATTGCTGCCATCTTTGTACCTTTGAGCCTGGAGTTCGAATTCTCCACAATGGCGATCATTGCACTGATTGGTACAGCAGGGGCGCTAGGAGATGCTGGGTCACCAGCTTCTGACTCAACTTTGGGCCCGACAGCCGGATTGAACGTCGACGGACAGCACAACCATATCTGGGATACATGCGTGCCGACCTTCCTCCACTACAATATACCGCTGGTGATTTTCGGTTGGATTGCTGTCATGGTGCTGGGTTAAGCTCGAAATGTTCGGACTATTATCGTCATGCTTGAAGTTCTAAAATATCCTGTTATAATAAAAAAAGCGAATAAGAAAGAATTTCGTGGAAACACTTGCGGAATTCTTTTTTCTTTTGTATAATGGTTAATGTTGGTCTTTGACTGCGATGAAGCGAGAGGTTACCGATACACCCGGCCGCTTTGCCATGGCGAGTGATTGGAAAATTTTCGTGGAGAATGTCTATCAAAAATAGGCGAAAAGGAGGGAAAATAATGGCAAAACAAAAAATTCGTATCCGTTTAAAAGCATATGATCATAGAATTCTAGATCAGTCTGCTGAGAAAATTGTAGAAACCGCTAAACGTTCAGGTGCAAGTGTATCGGGTCCGATACCGTTGCCGACTGAAAGATCGGTCTACACAATCTTGCGTGCTGTCCATAAGTACAAAGATTCTCGTGAGCAATTTGAAATGCGCACACACAAACGTCTAATCGATATCGTTAACCCGACACCACAAACTGTCGATGCGTTGATGAAACTTGATTTACCGTCAGGCGTTGACATTGAAATTAAACTTTAATCGGTAAACGAAAATAGAAAACATAAATAATCACAGGAGGTGTGACAACATGACCAAAGGAATCTTAGGTAGAAAAATCGGTATGACGCAAGTTTTTGCTGAGAACGGTGATTTAATCCCTGTAACTGTTATTGAAGCTGCTCCAAACGTAGTACTTCAAAAGAAAACAGTTGAGGTTGACGGCTACGAAGCAATCCAATTAGGTTTTGAAGACAAGCGCGAAAAGCTTTCCAACAAACCTTCTAAAGGACACGTAGCAAAAGCGAACACTGCTCCTAAGCGCTTCATTCGCGAACTTCGCAATGTAAACTTAGCTGATTACGAGATTGGTCAAGAAGTCAAAGTAGATGTATTCGCAGAAGGCGATGTAGTAGATGTCACAGGAACAACAAAAGGTAAAGGTTTCCAAGGTGTTATTAAACGCCACGGACAATCTCGCGGACCAATGACACACGGTTCACGTTACCACCGTCGTCCTGGTTCAATGGGTCCGGTTGCTCCTAACCGCGTATTCAAACAGAAGAAATTACCTGGTCAAATGGGTGGCACGACAATTACGATTCAAAACCTTTCAATCGTGAAAGTTGATCTTGAACGTAACCTGCTTCTTGTTAAAGGTAATGTTCCTGGTTCTCGCAAAGCATTGATCCGTGTTAAATCGGCAATTAAAGCGAAATAATAATTTTTTAGAGAAAGGAGGAAACAAGAATGCCTAAAGTAGCTTTATTAAATCAAACAGGTTCACAAGTTGGCGACATCGAATTGAACGACTATGTATTCGGTATCGAACCAAATGAATCAGTGTTATTTGACGCAGTAGTGTCTCAACGCGCTTCACTTCGTCAAGGTAACCATAAAGTAAAAAATCGTTCTGAAGTAGCTGGTGGTGGTAAAAAACCATGGCGTCAAAAAGGAACTGGCCGTGCTCGTCAAGGGTCGATCCGTTCACCACAATGGCGCGGAGGCGGTATCGTATTCGGTCCAACTCCACGTAGCTATAGCTACAAACTTCCTAAGAAAGTCCGTCGTTTGGCTCTACGCTCTGCGCTTTCATCTACAGTAGCTGGAGAAAACCTGATGGTACTTGAAGGGTTGACATTTGATGCACCAAAAACAAAAGCATTCAACCAGTTGATCCAAGATCTTTCAATTGGCAAAAAAGCTTTGTTCGTAACTGCTGACCTTGATGAGAACGTTGCAAAATCTGCACGTAACCTTAAAGGAATGACAGTGGTAGCAGCAGATGGCATTAACGTCTTAGACTTGCTTGGACATGACAAGATTGTTATGACAAAAGCAGCGATTGAAAAAATTGAGGAGGTGCTTAGTTAATGGAAGCACGTGATGTAATAAAGCGTCCGGTCATTACTGAGCAATCATCTGAAGTAATGGCAGAGAAAAAGTACACTTTTGAAGTGGACACTCGCGCAAACAAAACACAAGTTAAACAAGCCGTGCAGGAGATCTTTGGCGTGAAAGTTGAGAAAGTCAACATCATGAACTACAAAGGCAAATTCAAGCGTATGGGCAAACACGCAGGATACACAAACAAACGCCGTAAAGCGATTGTTAAATTGACTGCTGAATCTAAAGATATCGAGTTGTTCGAAATTTAATTTCGATAAGTTCTTAAAGAACTACTAAAGAAGGAGGGAAACAACGTGGGCATAAGAAAATATAAACCTACCACTAACGGTCGTCGTAACATGACAACTTCAGATTTCGCTGAAATCACTACGAACAAACCTGAAAAATCGCTTTTACGACCTGTAAAGCGTAAAGGCGGCCGTAACAACCAAGGTAAAATTACTGTACGCCACCACGGTGGTGGACATAAACGCCAATACCGTGTGA
Source organism: Planococcus sp. APC 3900 (assembly GCF_030407735.1). Taxonomy (NCBI): domain Bacteria; kingdom Bacillati; phylum Bacillota; class Bacilli; order Caryophanales; family Caryophanaceae; genus Planococcus; species Planococcus sp. APC 3900. Next base: position 45,448 of record NZ_JASDCT010000012.1, read on the forward strand.
TTGATTTCAAACGTAACAAAGATGGCATTCCAGGACGCGTTGCTACAATCGAGTACGATCCAAACCGTTCTGCAAACATCGCTTTGATTCATTACGCTGATGGTGAGAAACGTTACATCCTAGCTCCTAAAGGAGTCGAAGTTGGAACTCAAATCATGTCAGGTGTTGAAGCAGACATCAAGGCAGGTAACGCTTTGCCGTTGTCAAACATCCCAATGGGTTCTACAATCCATAACATCGAATTGAAGCCAGGCGGCGGCGGACAACTAGTTCGTTCTGCAGGAACTTCAGCTCAAGTATTGGGTAAAGAAGGTAAATACGTAACAGTTCGTTTGCAATCAGGCGAAGTTCGCATGATCCTTGCTACTTGCCGCGCTACTATCGGTGCAGTAGGAAATGAGCAGCACGAATTGATCAACATTGGTAAAGCAGGACGTAACCGCTGGAAAGGCAACCGCCCAACAGTCCGCGGATCTGTAATGAACCCTAACGATCACCCACACGGTGGTGGTGAAGGACGTTCGCCAATCGGACGTAAATCACCTATGTCTCCATGGGGCAAACCTACTCTTGGATACAAGACACGTAAGAAAACGAACAAATCCGATAAATTCATCGTGCGTCGTCGTAAAAAATAATTTGATTCCGCTACGGTTCGCCGAAAGAACCGTGGTGCAATCACGAAGGGAGGATCCCACATGGGCCGCAGCTTGAAAAAAGGACCTTTTGTTGATGATCATCTTATGAAAAAAGTTGAAGCACAAAAGGACTCTGAGAAAAAACAAGTGATCAAAACTTGGTCTCGCCGTTCTACAATTTTCCCGACATTCATCGGACAAACAATCGCAGTATACGATGGTCATAAACACATTCCAGTATATGTGACTGAAGACATGGTGGGCCATAAACTAGGCGAATTCGCTCCAACACGCAAATACGCTAGTCATGGTGCAGACGATAAGAAAACAAGACGTTAATTGAGAGGAGGATTTCCCTATGCAAGCAAAAGCTGTCGCTAGAACAGTACGTATTGCTCCTCGTAAAGTCCGTTTAGTTGTAGATTTAATTCGAGGCAAGCAAATTGGCGAAGCTGTTGCGATTTTGAACCACACTCCGAAAGCAGCATCTGTTGTTGTTGAGAAGTTATTGAAATCTGCAGCTGCTAACGCTGAACACAACTACGAAATGGATCTGAATGACTTGGTCATCAGTGAAGTATTCGTTGACGAAGGACCAACACTTAAACGTTTCCGTCCACGTGCAATGGGACGCGCAAGCGCAATTAATAAACGCACAAGCCACATTACACTAGTGGTATCTGACCAGAAGGAGGGATAATTCGTGGGACAAAAAATACATCCAATTGGGATGCGTATCGGAATCATTCGTGATTGGGAGTCTAAATGGTACGCTGAGAAAGATTATGCGACACTTCTTCACGAAGATATTAAAATCCGTGAATATGTTGAAGCACGTTTGAAAGAAGCTTCAGTTTCTAAAATTGAAATTGAACGCGCTGCAAACCGTGTCAACGTAACTATTCACACTGCGAAACCAGGTATGGTAATCGGTAAAGGTGGATCTGAAGTAGAAGTACTTCGCAAACAGCTTAACTCTATGACTGGCAAGCGTGTACACATCAACATCATTGAAATTAAAAGAGCTGACCTTGATGCAAGATTGGTTGCTGAAAGTGTTGCACGTCAACTGGAAAACCGTGTGTCTTTCCGCCGTGCACAAAAACAAGCGATCCAACGCACTATGCGTTCTGGCGCTAAAGGAATCAAAACTCAAGTATCTGGACGTCTAGGCGGCGCTGACATTGCGCGTGCTGAACACTACAGTGAAGGTACTGTTCCGCTCCATACGCTCCGCGCTGATATTGATTATGCGCATGCTGAAGCAGACACAACTTATGGTAAGCTCGGCGTAAAAGTATGGATCTACCGCGGTGAAGTCCTTCCAACTAAGAAGAAATCTGAGGAAGGAGGCAAATAATATGTTAATGCCTAAACGCGTTAAATATCGTAGAGAGCACCGAGGCAAGATGCGCGGCGAAGCTAAAGGCGGTAAAGAAATCGCATTCGGCGAATTTGGTCTCCAAGCATTAGAATCATCTTGGATCACTAACCGTCAAATCGAAGCTGCACGTATTTCCATGACTCGTTACATGAAACGTGGCGGTAAAGTCTGGATCAAAATTTTCCCGCATAAACCATATACGAAAAAGCCTCTAGAGGTTCGTATGGGATCTGGTAAAGGTTCACCTGAAGGCTGGGTAGCCGTTGTCAAAACTGGTAAAATCATGTTCGAACTTGGTGGAGTATCTGAAGAAGTGGCACGCGAAGCATTGCGCCTTGCATCTCACAAACTTCCAATCAAAACGAAGTTCGTAAAACGCGAAGAAATTGGTGGTGAATCGAATGAAAGCTAATGAAATCCGTGACCTAACCACTGCTGAGATTGAACAAAAAGTGAAATCACTGAAAGAAGAGCTTTTCAACCTTCGCTTCCAATTGGCTACTGGTCAATTAGAAAACACTGCTCGCATCCGCGAAGTACGTAAAGCGATTGCCCGTATGAAAACTGTGATTCACGAAAGAGTACTCAGTGGCAATAACTGATAAATCGAGAGGAGGTTTGCAAGTATGACTGAGCGTAACCAACGCAAAGTATACACAGGCCGTGTTGTGTCTGACAAAATGGACAAAACCGTTACAGTAATGGTTGAAACTCAAAAGAAGCACGCATTCTATGGCAAACGTGTAAAATACTCTAAGAAATATAAAGCTCATGATGAGCTAAACGAAGCGAAAATGGGCGACGTAGTTCGCATCATGGAAACTCGTCCGTTATCAGCTACAAAACGTTTCCGCGTATTGGAAATTGTAGAAAAAGCGGTTATCATCTAATTTAAATAATTTCGGAACCTAAGAAATTCCGGAGGGAGGTTACCTAAGTGATCCAACAGGAAAGTCGTTTAAAAGTTGCAGACAACTCGGGTGCTCGTGAAGTACTAACGATTAAAGTACTTGGTGGTTCTGGTCGCAAGACTGCAAACATCGGAGACGTAATCGTTTGTACCGTGAAAAAAGCAACACCAGGTGGCGTTGTTAAGAAGGGTGAAGTCGTTAAGGCTGTCATCGTTCGCACGAAAAGCGGAGCTCGCCGTAAAGACGGTACTTATATCAAATTTGATGAAAATGCATGTGTCATTATCCGTGACGACAAAGGTCCACGCGGAACTCGTATTTTCGGACCTGTTGCCCGCGAACTTCGCGATAACAGCTTCATGAAAATCGTATCACTTGCTCCTGAAGTTCTTTAATAAATCAATGTGCCATACCAAGGAGGTGCGACAGAATGCATGTTAAAAAAGGCGATACAGTTAAGGTAATCTCAGGCAAAGACAAAGGCAAAACAGGCGTTGTTTTGACTGCTTTACCTAAGAAAGACCGTGTGCTTGTTGAAGGTGTCAACATCATCAAAAAGCATACAAAACCGAACCAGGCAAATCCGCAAGGTGGAATTGTCAGCCAAGAAGCAGCAATTCATGTTTCTAACGTTATGTTACTTGACCCTAAATCCGGCGAGCCGACTCGTGTAGGATACAAGGTTGAAGATGGTAAAAAAGTTCGTGTTGCAAAAAAATCCGGCGAAAAATTAGATAAATAAAATTCCTGAATGAAGGGAGGTACACACATGAACCGCCTAAAAGAAAAATATGTGAATGAAATCACTCCTGCTCTAGTGAGCAAGTTTGAATATAAATCTGTAATGCAGGCACCCCAAGTAAACAAAATTGTTATCAACATGGGTGTAGGCGAAGCTGTTCAAAACACTAAGTCACTTGACTCTGCTGTTGAAGAATTACAAACAATCACTGGTCAAAAACCAGTTATTACTAAAGCTAAAAAATCTATCGCTGGCTTCCGTCTTCGTGAAGGTATGCCAATCGGATGTAAAGTTACACTACGCGGAGAGCGTATGTACGACTTCCTGGATAAATTGATTGCTATCTCACTTCCACGTGTACGTGACTTCCGTGGCGTCTCGAACAAATCGTTCGACGGACGCGGTAACTACACACTTGGCGTAAAAGAACAATTGATCTTCCCTGAAATCGACTACGATAAAGTTAACAAAGTACGCGGTATGGATATCGTAATTGTAACAACTGCGAACTCTGATGAAGAAGCTCGTGAGTTATTAACACAATTCGGAATGCCGTTCCAAAAGTAAACATGAGGGAGGCGTAAACGTGGCTAAAAAATCTATGATCGCAAAACAAAAACGCACGCCAAAGTTTAAAGTACAAGAGTACACACGCTGTGAACGTTGCGGACGTCCGCATTCAGTATTACGCAAATTTAAACTTTGCCGTATTTGTTTCCGTGAACTTGCATATGTGGGACAAATTCCTGGCGTCAAAAAAGCCAGCTGGTAATCCCCTAATTTGGGAAGGAGGTAAAAGTAATGACAATGACAGATCCGATTGCAGATATGCTGACACGCATTCGTAACGCAAACATGGTTCGTCACGAGAAATTAGAGCTTCCGGCTTCTAATGTGAAAAAAGACATCGCTGAAATCCTTAAGCGTGAAGGTTTCGTTCGTGACGTAGAATATGTTGAAGATGATAAACAAGGCATGATCCGGATTTTCCTTAAATACGGAGCTAACAACGAACGCGTTATTACTGGATTGAAACGCATTTCAAAACCAGGACTACGTGTTTACGCTAAAACTAACGAGGTGCCACGTGTACTAAACGGTCTTGGAATCGCTTTAGTCTCAACATCACAAGGTTTGGTAACTGATAAAGAAGCCCGCGCGAAACAAATCGGCGGAGAAATCATAGCATACGTTTGGTAATAAGCAACAAACGAATGGAGGTGCAACAGAATGTCACGTGTAGGTAAAAAACCAATCGAGGTTCCTGCTAACGTTACCGTAACTCTTGGAGACAAGAATGCCGTAACTGTTAAAGGCCCTAAAGGCGAGTTGACTCGCGTATTCAACAAAGATATTACAATCACACAAGAAGATAACGTCCTAACATTGTCACGTCCTTCAGATTCTAAAGATCACCGCACAAACCACGGTACATCCCGTGCTTTGCTTGCAAACATGGTTACTGGAGTTTCAGAAGGATTCCAACGCACACTTGAATTAGTAGGTGTTGGTTACCGTGCTCAATTACAAGGCTCAAAATTGGTTCTTAACGTAGGTTACTCTCATCCGGTTGAATTCACTCCGGAAGACGGCGTAACAGTTGAAGTTCCAGCAAACACAAAAGTCATCGTCAAAGGCATCGATAAAGAACGTGTTGGAGCTCTTGCTTCGAACATCCGCCAAGTACGTCCGCCAGAGCCATATAAAGGCAAAGGTATCCGTTACGAAGGTGAAGTTGTTCGCCGCAAAGAAGGTAAAACAGGTAAATAATGCTGCTTAGGCAGGCTGAAAGGAGTGACCTCAGTGATTACGAAACTCGATAAAAACGCATCTCGTAAAAAACGTCATGCACGCGTACGTTCTAAAATTACAGGCACAGCACAACGCCCACGTTTAAACGTATTCCGTTCGAATAAATACATCTACGCTCAATTGATCGACGATATGAATGGCGTTACACTTGCAAGTGCATCATCTATGGAGAAGGATTTCTCAGTAGAATCTACTGGCAACGTGGAAGCGGCAGCTAAAGTCGGCGAAACAATTGCAAAACGCGCTACTGAAAACGGCTTAAAATCGGTTGTTTTCGACCGCGGTGGTTATTTATATCATGGACGTGTAAAAGCATTAGCAGAAGCTGCCCGTGAAAATGGTTTAGAATTCTAAAAAAAGGAGGGACACATTTCATGAGTCGTATTGATCCAAACAAACTTGAACTTGAAGAACGCGTAGTTACAATCAATCGCGTAGCTAAAGTTGTAAAAGGTGGACGTCGTTTCCGTTTCTCCGCATTAGTTGTTGTAGGCGACAAAAATGGTAATGTTGGTTTTGGTACTGGTAAAGCTCAAGAAGTTCCAGATGCAATCCGCAAAGCTATCGAAGATGCGAAGAAAAACCTTATTGAAGTACCAATGGTTAAGGGTACAACTCCACACTTAGTAATCGGTCGTTTTGGCGCAGGCCAAATTCTTATCAAACCTGCTTCTCCAGGTACCGGTGTAATTGCTGGCGGACCTGTTCGTGCGGTACTTGAATTAGCTGGAGTACAGGATATCTTGTCTAAATCTCTAGGTTCAAGCACACCAATCAACATGGTACGTGCAACTATTAACGGTTTAACTCAATTGAAGAGTGCTGATGAAGTTGCAAAACTTCGCGGCAAATCAGTTGCAGAACTGTTAGGATAAGGAGGGAAAATCACATGGCAACTAAATTGGAAATTACCCTCACAAAAAGCGTGATCGGTTCTAAACCGGCACAACGCAAAACTGTTCAGTCTTTGGGATTGCGCAAAATGCACCAAACTGTTGAGCACCAAGACAATGCAGCCGTTCGCGGTATGCTTGATAAAGTCGCTCACTTAGTAACTATCAAAGAAGTTTAATTACGGATTTCTATAGAAGGAGGTGCCAACCAAATGAAACTTCATGAATTAAAACCAGCAGAAGGTTCACGCAGCTCGAGAAAGCGTATCGGACGCGGTATCGGTTCAGGTACTGGTAAAACAGCAGGTAAAGGTCATAAAGGTCAAAACGCTCGTTCAGGCGGCGGTGTTCGTCCTGGATTTGAAGGTGGACAAAACCCTTTGTTCCGTCGTTTGCCAAAACGTGGATTTACCAACATCAACCGTAAAGACTATGCAGTTGTAAACATCGAAGTGCTTAACCGTTTCGACGAAGGCACAGAAGTAACACCAGCATTGTTGATCGAAACAGGTGTTGTGAGCAATGAACGTTCTGGAATCAAAATTCTGGGCAACGGTAGCTTAGAAAAGAAATTGACAGTAAAAGCTCACAAATTCTCTGGATCAGCTAAAGAAGCGATTGAAGCTGCCGGCGGACAAACCGAGGTGGTTTAATGTTTCAGACAATCTCTAATTTTATGCGCGTGACTGATATTCGAAATAAAATATTCTTTACATTATTGATGCTCATCATTTTCCGTATTGGAACTTTTGTTCCAGTACCGAATGTTGACGCTTCGGTTTTGCAAGCTACTGACCAGATGGGTCTGGTTGGATTCTTAAATACTTTCGGTGGAGGTGCCCTAGCTAACTTTTCGATTTTAGCGATGGGAATTATGCCATACATTACAGCGTCAATCATTGTGCAATTATTGCAGATGGATGTTGTACCGAAATTTGCAGAGTGGGCGAAACAAGGAGAAGTCGGAAGACGGAAACTTGCTCAATTCACTCGCTACTTCACAATTGTTCTTGCCTTTATTCAAGCAATCGGTATGTCTTATGGGTTTAACCAAATGTACGGCGGTTCTTTAATCCAGAACGACACGATTTCAACTTATGTTGTCATCGCCATTGTCTTGACTGCTGGTACGGCGTTCCTATTGTGGCTTGGTGAGCAGATTACGGCAAAAGGTGTGGGGAACGGTATTTCGATTATCATCTTCGCAGGGATTGTCGCTGCAGTACCAGGCGCTATTAACCAATTGTATGCACAGCAGATCCAAGGAGCTGGAGATCAGCTTCCGATCAATATTGCCATCATGGCATTGCTTGCATTAGCTGTTGTTGCCATTACGGTTTTGGTCATTTACGTTCAACAAGCGTTGCGTAAAATACCGATTCAGTATGCGAAGCGAGTTGCTGGCCGTGGTCAGACGACAAGCGGGCAGCAAACGCATTTACCTTTGAAAGTGAACGCGGCCGGAGTTATCCCGGTAATCTTTGCAGTAGCGTTTATCATTACGCCACAAACCATTGCTTCTTTCTTTGGTGCTAACGCGTTTACGGAAGCGGTTCAGAGTACGTTCGATTATACGCGCCCTGTCGGCATGATCATTTATGTCGCTTTGATCGTAGCATTTACGTATTTCTACGCATTTATTCAGGTTAATCCTGAGAACGTGTCAGACAACTTGAAAAAGCAAGGCGCATATATTCCGGGAATCCGTCCGGGTAAAAATACGCAGGATTATTTAACAAGTGTGTTATACCGACTGACATTCGTCGGTGCCATCTTCCTGGCAGTCATCGCTATTCTACCGATTTTCTTCATTAACATTGCGAATTTACCGCAATCGGCGCAAATCGGCGGAACAAGCCTTCTGATTGTTGTAGGGGTAGCACTGGAGACGATGAAACAATTGGAATCTCAACTTGTGAAACGTCATTACAAAGGCTTTATGAAATAATCAATGGATCTAGAGGGACGTGAAAGCGTCTCTTGTCCAATTGTCTGAGGGGGACAAACGTATGAATATCGTATTAATGGGTCTACCGGGTGCCGGAAAAGGTACTCAAGCAGACGAAATTGTTAAGAAGTACGACATCCCTCATATTTCTACAGGTGACATGTTTCGAGCTGCTATAAAAGGCGGAACGGAACTGGGCTTGAAAGCAAAATCATTCATGGATCAAGGTGCTCTAGTGCCTGATGAAGTGACTATCGGCATTGTCCGAGAACGACTTAGCGAAAAGGACTGCGAGGATGGCTTCTTATTGGATGGCTTTCCGCGTACTGTTCCTCAAGCTGAAGCGTTGGAATCTCTTTTGGCCGATCTTGATAAGCGAATCGAGCATGTCGTAAATATTCAAGTCGAACAAGATGAATTAATTGCACGTTTGACAGGCCGATGGATCTGTAAAGTTTGTGGAACTGCTTACCATACTGTGTTCAACCCGCCGGCAACTGCTGGTGTGTGCGACAAAGATGGTGGAGAACTCTACCAGCGTGAAGATGATAAGCCTGAAACCGTCACTAAACGTTTAGAAGTAAATATGCAACAAACGCAGCCGCTTCTTGATTTCTATGAAAGCAAAAACGTGCTGCAGAATATAGATGGACAGCAGGACATCCAAAAAGTATTTGCTGACATTGATGCTCTTCTAAAGGGCGACCGAGGCTAATCCCCGGCGCCGGGCGCAGTTAGTTGCCTCCATGTGGCTTTAAGGAGCACCGGAGATATGAATTTTCGAGAGCTGCAAAAGCAAACAAGGCTCAGAGTATGAACGTTGATGCAAGGTGCGCATTCGTGCAATCGTGCATTGAAACTAGTATAATGGGTTTCGTGGAAGCATCTGTGTAACGGGTTTGGAACTCATCCAAAGCAGTCCGGGCAGTCGAGGATACATGAGACAGACTGGCTTTGCCGGATTACCCCCGGCCCGCTAATCTGCGGGACTCGGAGAATGTCTTTCGAATGTCACTCATGCATTTCTTGTGAATGAATGTACTACTACTATTCAATCAGCAAATACTGTTTGAAGATGAGAACCTGATTTGTATACAGAAGGGAGACTGGGTCGATGGCGAAAGACGATGTAATTGAAATCGAAGGAACTGTCGTTGAGACTTTGCCTAACGCGATGTTTAAAGTGGAATTGGAAAACGGCCATACGATTCTTGCGCACGTATCAGGCAAGATTCGCATGCATTTCATCCGCATTCTGCCAGGAGATAAAGTGACAGTGGAACTTTCTCCTTACGATTTAACACGCGGTCGTATCACATACCGTTTTAAATAATCTTTTGCACTCCGGACTACTAAGGAGGTTGGGTTAGATGAAAGTGAGACCATCTGTAAAACCGATCTGTGAAAAATGTAAAGTTATTCGCAGAAACGGTAAAGTAATGGTAATCTGTGAAAATCCGAAACACAAACAAAGACAAGGCTAATTTGAAGGAGGTGCATCGCACACATGGCACGTATTGCTGGTGTTGACATTCCGCGCGACAAACGCGTTGTTATTTCATTAACATACATTTTCGGTGTTGGTAAAACAACTGCACAGAAAGTTCTTTCTGCTGCTGGTATCTCTGAAGAGACACGCGTTCGTGATCTTACAGAAGACGAGTTGAACAATATCCGTGAACAATTAGATCAATACAAAATCGAAGGTGACCTTCGCCGTGAAGTTTCAATGAACATCAAACGTTTGATGGAAATTGCTAGCTTCCGAGGAATCCGTCATCGTCGTGGACTACCGGTCCGCGGTCAAAATACGAAGAACAATGCGCGTACGCGTAAAGGTCCTCGTAAAACTGTAGCTAACAAGAAAAAATAATCAGTAAAGGAGGTTTCTTCTTAACATGGCACGTAAACAACAAACTCGTAAGCGTCGTGTGAAAAAGAATATCGAATCTGGTATTGCTCACATCCGCTCAACATTCAATAACACAATCGTTACTATCACTGACATGCAGGGTAACGCTGTTTCATGGTCAAGTGCAGGGGCTCTAGGATTTAGAGGTTCACGTAAATCTACTCCTTTCGCTGCTCAAATGGCTGCTGAAACTGCTGCTAAAACATCAATCGAACACGGTCTTAAAACTCTAGAAGTTACAGTTAAAGGTCCTGGTTCAGGTCGTGAAGCTGCAATCCGTGCACTTCAAGCTGCCGGACTAGAAGTTACAGCTATCAAAGATGTAACTCCAGTACCTCACAACGGTTGCCGCCCACCAAAACGCCGTCGCGTATAATCGTTAATCTGAATAGGATTTTTGAACATCACGACTTACTGGATGGGTTCTGAATCGTAGCGAAAGTCTGTGACTATCGAATTCTTTGATGAAACGAAAAAAACCGACGTTTTGAAGGAGGGTAAAATGAATGCTCGAAATAGAAAAACCAAAGATTGAAACGGTTGAGATCGACAGCAGTTCCAAGTTCGGAAAATTTGTTGTTGAACCTCTTGAGCGTGGATATGGAACCACTTTAGGAAACTCCTTACGTCGAATCTTACTTTCATCTTTACCTGGCGCAGCTGTTACTTCAATTCAAATTGATGGCGTTCTGCATGAATTCTCCACTGTTGAAGGTGTAGAAGAAGATGTGGCTACTATCATCTTGAATATTAAGAAGCTGGCTTTGAAGATTTACTCTGACGAAGAAAAAGTCATTGAAATCGACGTAAAAGGTGATGGAACGGTTACGGCTGCAGATATTACGCACGACAGTGACGTAGAAATTCTGAATCCGGATCTATATATTGCAACAATCGCTAAAAATGGCCACTTGCGCATGCGTATGTATGCAAACAGGGGCCGTGGATATGCCCGTGCAGATCAGAACAAACGTGAAGATCTTCCGATCGGCGTTATCCCGGTTGACTCTATTTACACTCCAGTTTCACGCGTTAATTTCCAAGTGGAAAATACTCGTGTGGGTCAACTGGCTCATTTCGATAAATTATCTCTTGATGTATGGACAGATGGCAGCATTGGTCCAAAAGAGGCAATTGCGCTTGGCGCAAAGATTTTTACTGAGCATTTAAACATCTTCGTAGGATTGACAGACGAGGCTCAAACGGCTGAAATCATGGTTGAAAAAGAAGAAGACCAAAAAGAGAAAGTATTAGAGATGACTATCGAAGAACTTGATCTTTCGGTTCGATCTTACAACTGCTTAAAACGTGCGGGTATCAACACGGTACACGAACTGGCAAGCAAGTCGGAAGACGACATGATGAAAGTACGCAACCTCGGACGCAAATCACTTGAAGAAGTTAAAGTGAAGTTGGAAGATTTAGGGCTTGGCCTTCGTAAAGAAGACTGAGAGTTAGAATCGGATCCGAACTATTCAACAAAGGAGGGAAACTTCAATGAGAAAGCTTCAACGTACAAGTTCTCAACGTAAAGCACTATTACGTGACCTTACAACAGACTTAATCGTACATGAACGCATTCAAACGACTGAAGCTCGTGCGAAAGAAGTGCGTTCGACTGTAGAAAAAATGATTACGCTTGGTAAACGTGGAGATCTTCACGCTCGCCGTAAAGCAGCAGAATGGATGCGCCGTGAGTTGGTAACAACTGCAGACGCTGAAGGCAACGAAACAACAACTTATGCATTGCAGAAATTGTTTGATGATGTTGCACCACGTTACGCTGACCGTCAAGGCGGTTACACTCGCATTATGAAAATGGGGCCTCGTCGCGGAGATGGCGCACCTATCGTTATTATCGAATTGGTTTAATCAATCGAAGGGGGTTTCATAGCCCTCTTCTTTTAGCATTATGATTTATACGACAATATGAAAAGCTGAGTGTTATGATGAGCGAGCCGAAAGGCGGCGTCTCGTCTAGCTCTACGCACCTCATTCAACCCTGGCTTAAGCAACCGGGGAAGCCATAGAGACAGAAAAGCGCATTTCTCTGAATGAGGTGCGCGCTTTTTTTATTTATTTACCGTTTTACAAATGCTGTTGAAAACCAGTAGAGTAGAGAAGAGCTAAGCAAGTTTCAGAGGAGGCCAGCTGAGATGAATTCGATTATATTGTCATTCGAAAATGTGACATTTACATATACGCAAGAAGACGCGTCGGTAAAACCGGCCGTGCAGGATTTATCTTTTTCGATACAGGACGGGGAATGGATCGCTTTGGTGGGCCATAACGGTTCCGGGAAATCGACAATCGCCAAATTGATGAACGGTTTATTGTTTCCGCAGACGGGGAAAGTTTCGGCGATGGGGCAATTGATGGCCGAAGAAAGCCTGTGGGATATCCGTTCGCAGATGGGCATGGTTTTTCAAAATCCGGACAATCAGTTTGTTGGCGCCACGGTCCAGGACGATGTGGCATTTGCCTTGGAAAACAATGGCGTGCCGCATGAAGAAATGGTGCTGCGTGTCAAAGAATCGTTGCATCAAGTAAAGATGGAAGCTTATCTTGACCACGAACCCCACCATTTGTCGGGTGGCCAAAAACAGCGGGTGGCAATTGCCGGTGCACTTGCACTGCGCCCGCGTCTGTTGATTTTGGATGAGGCGACATCGATGCTTGATCCTCAGGGGCGGATGGAAGTCATTGAAACCATCCGTGAACTGCGGGAAGCGACGGGCCTTACGGTTATCTCGATTACGCATGACTTGGAAGAGGCGGCACTTGCTGACCGCATCCTCGTCATGAACGCAGGGCAAAAGCAATTGGAAGGCACACCGGATGAAGTATTCCTATCCGGCAATGAACTGACGACGCTGGGCCTGGATTTGCCGTTTTCGATGCGCATGACGCATCTGCTTCAAGAAGCTGGAGTCCAACTTCAAGGAGAACATATGACAGAAGATGAATTGGTGGATGAGTTATGGACATTTTACTCAAGGAAGTAGGATACAGTTATGCAAAAGATACGCCTTTTGAAAAACGGGCGTTGACTAATGTCTCACTGCGTATCCCTTCAGGCTCCTATACAGCCATCATCGGCCATACCGGATCCGGCAAATCGACGGTCCTTCAGCATCTTAATGCTTTGTTGAAGCCGACAGAAGGATCCGTCGTGATCGGCGAGCGGAAAATCGAAGCTGGCGTGAAGGCGAAGAATTTGCGAGATGTGCGCCGGCAGGTCGGGATCGTCTTTCAATTTCCGGAACAGCAATTGTTCGATGAAACGGTGTTGAAAGACATCATGTTCGGGCCGATGAACTATGGCGTACCGGAAGAAGAAGCAAGCCGACGGGCACATGAACTGGTTGAACAGCTTGGCTTGCCTTCAGAAGTATTGGCGAAATCTCCGTTCGATTTGTCGGGCGGGCAAATGCGCCGTGTGGCAATTGCCGGAGTGTTGGCGATGGAACCGGATGTATTGGTGCTTGATGAACCGACGGCTGGACTTGATCCGCGTGGCCGCCGTGAAATCATGGACCTGTTCCATCAGCTGCATATCCAAAAAGGACTGACAACGGTCCTGGTGACCCACAGCATGGAAGATGCGGCGCGCTACGCAGATACTGTAGCCATTATGCATGATGGCCGCTGTGTCGTGACAGGGGATCCTGCAGAGATCTTCTCGAATGAAGAGCAATTGCGGGACTACCGGCTGGAGCCGCCGCGTACCATCCGCCTGCAGAGGAAGTTTGAAGAGAAAGCCGGCATCACATTGGATACCATTTCACTGACGGAAGAAGCGCTGGCGAAAAACATCGCATTGGCTTTATCGGAAGGGCGTGATTCCGAATGATGGAGAAAATGATTTTTGGCCGCTTTATTCCAGGGGACTCAATTATCCACCGGATGGATCCGCGAGCGAAGATTTTATTCGTTTTCGTGTTCATCGCCATCGTCTTTATTGCCAATAGCGCAGTGACGTACGGTATTTTGCTCGGGTTCACGCTGCTGGTGGTGTTCCTGTCCAAAATTCGTCTCTATTTCCTGATCAACGGATTGAAACCGGTCTTTATTTTATTGATTTTTACCTTTTTGCTGCATATTTTCTTTACGCGTGAAGGCGATTTGTTAGTGGATATCGGTTTTATTGAGATTTACGAAGAAGGGCTGCGGCAAGGGATATTCATTTCCATCCGTTTCCTGGTCTTGGTGTTCATTACGAGCATCCTGACCTTGACGACTTCACCAATTTCCATCACCGATGGCATTGAAGTATTGCTTGGCCCATTCAAGCGCGTCAAGTTGCCGGTTCATGAACTGGCATTGATGATGTCCATTTCCCTGCGCTTTATCCCGACTTTGATGGATGAGACGGGCAAGATCCTCAAGGCGCAGATGGCAAGAGGCTCAGACATTGGCTCAGGGCCGGTAAAAGAGCGCATCAAGGCGGTTGTGCCCTTGTTGATTCCGTTGTTCGTCAGTGCCTTTAAACGGGCGGAAGACCTGGCTACGGCGATGGAAGTCCGGGGTTACCGAGGCGGCGAAGGCCGAACGCGCTATCGCCAATTGGATTGGCGCTTTAAAGACAGCCTGAGCTTGCTTGTGCTGGCCGGGCTTGCGGGAATGCTTTGGTATTTCCGGGTATAAGGAGAGAAATTATGAAACGATTAAAAGCGACAATTGCCTATGACGGCTCCGGTTTTGCCGGCTATCAGATCCAGCCGGATTCACGTACGGTCCAGGTGGAATTGATGAAGGTGCTGAAAACCATCCACAAAGGCAAAGTCACCCAAGTGGTGGCGAGCGGACGGACAGATGCCAAAGTCCATGCGACCGGCCAGGTCATTCATTTTGATACGGAATTTTCCATTCCGATGAGCGGCTGGCTGAGGGCGCTGAATGTCCTGTTGCCGGAAGATATCCGGGTCAACTCGATTGAAGAAGTGGATGCATCTTTTCATGCGCGCTACCATACGACTGGCAAGACCTACCGCTACAAATGGGACCGCAGCCAGATCATCAGCCCGTTCACGCGCAACTACATGGTCCATGTCAAGCAGCCGCTTGATGTGGACGCCATGAAGGTCGCTGCACAGGCATTGATCGGCACCCATGATTTTTCAAGCTTTTGTGCAGCAAACACAGCGGTGGTTGATAAAGTCCGGACGATTTGGCGTGTGGAGTTTGAAGAGCATGGCAATGAGCTTCATATGGTGATTGAAGGCTCCGGTTTTTTATACAACATGGTCCGAATCATTGCAGGTACATTAACTGAAGTGGGCATGGGCAGACGGAAGGCCGAAGAACTCAGCGGAATTGTGGCTGCGGCTGACCGGGACGCTGCCGGAAAAACGGCTGCGGCACATGGTCTTTACCTGGAAACCGTGATGTATCAGAGCTGAAACAACTTTTCCTGGTGTTTTTAGAAAAACCCTTGACTTTTTAGCGCTAGCGTTATAACATGATGTATGGTATTTTCATTACCCCCACGATATGCCCCGGAAGGTTATTTGTGTTTAGGGATAACGAAAAAACGGAACAGCGGAACACTGTAAAATGATTTTAAAAACAGACGATTTATTAGGAGGACAATATACATGCGTACAACATTCATGGCTAAAGGTCACGAAGTAGAGCGTAAATGGTTGGTTGTCGATGCAGAAGGGCAAACTCTTGGACGTTTAGCTTCTGAAGTCGCTTCAATCCTACGCGGGAAATACAAACCAACATTCACACCAAACGTTGACACTGGTGATCACGTAATCATCATCAACGCTGAAAAGATTCACCTTACAGGTAAAAAACTTACTGACAAAATCTACTACCGCCACACACAATACACTGGTGGATTGAAACAGCGTACTGCACTTGAAATGCGCACGAAATACCCAACAAGAATGCTTGAATTGGCTATCAAAGGGATGCTTCCAAAGAACTCTCTTGGACGCCAAATGTTCAGAAAGCTACATGTATATGCTGGCCCAGAACATAACCACCAAGCACAAACACCAGAAAACTACCAACTTCGCGGATAATAAATTAGTAAATTAGAGGAGGATACACCTTTGGCACAAGTTCAATATATTGGGACAGGTCGTCGTAAAAACTCAACAGCTCGCGTACGGTTAGTACCGGGTGACGGCACAATTACAATCAACAAACGTGACGTAGCGGACTACGTTCCTTACGAAACATTACAACAAATCATCAAACAGCCACTAGTTGCTACGGATACTCTAGGAAGCTACGACATCCTAGTAAACGTAAATGGCGGTGGATTCACAGGCCAAGCCGGAGCAATCCGTCACGGTATTGCACGTGCTCTACTAACTGTAGACCCTGCATTCCGTCCTGCGTTGAAATCTGCTGGGTTGTTAACACGTGACCCACGTATGAAAGAACGTAAGAAACCAGGTCTTAAATCAGCACGTCGTGCACCTCAGTTCTCAAAACGTTAATTTCGATTTTCGTTTACAAAGCACTTTCCGAAGAAATTCGGAGAGTGCTTTTTTTATGGTCAAATAGAGGTGTAGGCGGGTAGAATAGAAGGAAATAAGGGGGAATGATGAAATGAACCGAATCAATTTGATTTGCCTTGGTGTAAAAGATATGCAGACATCGATTAAGTTTTACAGAGATGGGCTCGGCTTTGAAACGGCAGAAAAAGGAGACAATCCTGGAATTGTCTTTTTCAACTCTTCCGGTTCGAAACTGGAATTGTTTCCATTAGAGGAGTTAGCGAAAGATATCGATGAACAGAACCCGCCGGCAGGCACCGGATTTTCAGGCATCACGCTGGCTTATAATGCAAAGTCCAAAGAAGAAGTGGATAGAGTGATGGACCTGGCGAGACGGGCTGGAGGGAAAGTCGTAAAAGAACCGAAGGATGTTTTCTGGGGAGGGTATTCGGGATATTTCACAGATCCTGACGGCTATTACTGGGAAGTGGCATGGGGACCGGACTTTACGTACGATGACCACGATATGCTGATCATCAATCCGTGATCTAAACCTGTATTCAGCTTGATTAATGAAGGGGAGAAATGCCACTGCGCCACAGCTTTCATCCTCGCGAGAGCGGAGTGGCATACTCATTCCTTCTGATAAGACCGAATACATTAAAAATAGGATTTGCTGTGCTATACTTTATGGTGAGCAAAATTGATAGGGAGTGTATCGATATGGTAACTGAAGTACAAGTACGCGAATTACTCGGAGCATTAGAAGATCCGTTTTTACATAGATCGTTGACTGAAACGAACGGCATCACGTCCGTAACGATCAAAGAAGAGAAAAAACACGTCAGCGTGAAATTGGCAATCGCCAAAACCAACACGCCTGAACAAATGCAGCTGCAGATGAAAGTTGTCGATGTATTAAAAGGAGCGGGAGCCGGTTCTGTCGGTATCCGTTTTGAAGAACTTCCTGCTGAAGCATTGGCTCAGTTCCGTGGAACAGCAAGTGAATCTGAAGCACAGGATCTATTGTCTCCACTGAACAAAGTGGAATTCATTTCAATCGCCAGCGGTAAAGGCGGCGTCGGTAAATCGACAGTATCGGTTAACTTGGCGATTGCATTAGCGCGTCTTGGCAAAAAAGTGGGCTTGATCGATGCAGATATCTACGGATTCAGTGTACCGGATATGATGGGGATCGATAAATCGCCAGTCGTGCGCGGCGAAACGATTATTCCAGTTGAACGCTTCGGAGTGAAAGTCATCTCCATGGGCTTTTTCGTAGAAGACAATATGCCAGTTGTTTGGCGTGGCCCGATGCTCGGGAAAGTGCTTGACCAATTCTTCCGTGATGTAGAATGGGGCGATTTGGATTACCTTCTATTGGATCTTCCGCCTGGCACAGGGGACGTCGCACTCGATATCCACCAGATGCTTCCGGCTTCCAAGGAAATCGTCATTACGACACCTCACCCGACTGCAGCCTTCGTTGCAGCGCGTGCCGGAGCAATGGCGCTTCAAACTGACCACGAAGTACTGGGTGTCATCGAAAACATGTCCTGGTTCGAAAGCAAAGAAACCGGTAAGAGAGAATACTTATTCGGACAAGGCGGCGGACCAAAGCTTGCTGAAGAATTGCAGGCACCGTTGCTTGGGCAGATTCCAATGGGTCAGCCTGACTGGAATGAAGAAGACTTCGCTCCGTCGGTTTACTTGGCAGACCACCCAACAGGGAAAATCTATGAAGATATCGCGAACCAAGTGCTTAAGCAATTCGCTGATAAAAAATAATGCTTGGACAGTCCGGGGGCTTTCGGTAGCTCTCGGGCTTTTATTTTGCCGATTCGGCCATAGGATATGGCAATTCAGTAACAAAGAACCGACTTTCAAGCTTTGTTCACAATCTAAGCTGTGTGGCGAATGGATTTTTTTATAGCCGGTTGGTACAATCTTAAAAGAACTTTAAATAACGGAGGCATTCAATTGACAATACGAAATTGGGTTAAGTTTTTTTTGAAAGCACTTTTGCTTGGTGGAGCGGTAACCGGATTGCTCGGTTTGTTCGTCCGCTGGGATGATGTATTTTCACAACCATTCAACGCCGGCCAATGGGGCGAATTTTTAGCTGGCTTTGTCTGGCTGGTTATTATTGGTCTGACGATGAGCATCATCAGCCAATTGTGTTTCTTTGCATATTTGACGGTACACCAGATAGGGATGAATATTTTCCGGACATTGCGCCTGTGGAATTGGGTTCAATTGTTGATCATCGCAGTAGTCATTACCGATTTGATTTTATTCCGCTTTGCGCCAAACGCAGAAACGACTGGCCAGGTTTGGCTGTATGGAAGCTTATTGGCCATCTTGATCTTTACAGCGGTGGTAACAGCTTACTTCAAAGCCAAATGGACGAATAAAGAAACGTTTATTTCTGCCTTGTTCTTCATGATCGTCATTACAACGGTCGAATGGCTTCCGGCATTGATGGTGGAAGAAGGAAATATCGACAGTTGGGTTACTTTATTGTTGTTCCCGTTCCTGGCAGTAAATGCTTATCAGCTCCTGGTATTGCCGAAATACAATGCGCAATCGGATGTTGACCGACAGAAACTGGAAGAGCGGCGTGCCGCAAGAAAAGCGCAAGCGCAGACAGCTTCCAAAAAATAAAATCATTCGTCCACTGATTTTCTTATGGTGGATGAATGATTTTTCTCTTCTTTTGAAAAGGCCTGAATTTCATCAAAAACCAATCGGCTCTAAGGGTGAGGGGTTATTAGGGTGATTGTTCTCTAAAGGAATACAGAAGGAAAAAACAGCTTTCGTAAAAAACTTTGCTGAAAGTGTTGACAGGATTCTAAACATGCTTTAATATAATAAAAGTCGCCAAGCAACAACGAACAACATAAACGAAACGGCGGCAAACAACTTGAACCTTGAAAACTGAACAGCAAAACGTCAACAAAAGACGTCACGAGCGCCTTGGCGCGAGAACGGCTTTTGCGATGGTCGCCTTCGGGCGATCGGAGCACAGCCTTTGAACTTCTTGGGTTCGTGACTTAAACTACTGATCAGCTCACG
>NZ_JASDCT010000013.1:0-51794 GCF_030407735.1 Planococcus sp. APC 3900
CGCGCTTATTGGCGACTTTTCAATATTACCAGCTTCCTAACAGGAAGTCAATAACTTTTCTATTTTATTTTCTTCCGCGTTATTTATTATGAAAAACGCGACAAGAAATAGTATAGCATCGTTTTAAAATAGAAACAAGTCTTTTTTAAAAAAAGCCGATTTAAAGCTTTTTCACTTTAAACCGGCTATTCCTAAAGGCTTCTTATTCTTTCGGCCGCATTTGCGGGAACAATAAAACATCTCTAATAGAAGAAGAATTCGTCAACAACATGATTAAGCGGTCAATGCCTATTCCTAATCCACCCGTTGGCGGTAATCCGTATTCCAAAGCTTCTATGAAGTCCTCATCCATTTCATGGGCTTCATCATTTCCTTCAGCCTTTTCGATCAACTGCGCTTCAAAACGTTGGCGCTGATCAATCGGGTCGTTCAACTCAGTAAAGGCATTGGCATGCTCACGGCGAACGATGAACAATTCAAAACGGTCAGTAAACCGCTCATCTTCAGGATTCTTTTTAGCCAAAGGCGATATCTCAACTGGGTGTCCGTAAACGAAAGTAGGTTGAACTAATTGCTCTTCCACTTTCTGCTCAAAGAATTCATTTAAAATATGTCCCACTTCCATAGTAGGCTTCACATCGATCTGATGTTCTTTCGCCAAAGCGTGCGCTTCTTCTTTTGTCATCGGCTTCCAAAAATCAACACCTGTATATTCTTTTACGGCATCAGCCATATGTAGTCGTTTCCAACCTACAGCTAAATCAATCTCATCTTCCCCGTATTGGACAGTAGTAGTCCCCAAAACTTCTTGAGCAATATGGGCAACCAAGTTTTCAGTAAGCGCCATAATATCATTGAAGTCAGCGTATGCTTCATAAAGCTCCAGCATCGTAAATTCCGGATTGTGGCGTGTGGATATTCCCTCGTTGCGGAAGACGCGGCCAATTTCGTAAACTTTTTCAAGACCACCGACGATCAAACGCTTCAAGTGAAGTTCAATCGCAATGCGGATATATAATTCCATGTCCAACGCATTGTGGTGTGTAATGAATGGTTTGGCAGCTGCTCCCCCTGCAATTGAATGCAGCATCGGAGTTTCCACTTCCAGGAATCCTTCGTTATCCAAGTAGCGGCGCATCGATTGGATGATTCGGCTGCGCAGAATGAAGGTCTCTTTGCTGCTTTCGCTTGTCAGCAAATCCAAATAGCGCTGGCGGTAACGTTGTTCTACATCTTTTAAACCGTGGAACTTTTCCGGTAAAGGACGCAACGCTTTTGTAAGGAACGTTACTTCTTTCGCTTTTACCGATAGTTCCCCTACGTTTGTTTTAAAGACAGTCCCTTTAACGCCTAAGATATCCCCCAAGTCGACTGTGTTGTAAAATTCATAAGCTTCTTCGCCAATTGCATCTTTGCGGACGTAGATTTGAATCTGTCCTTTAAGATCCTGAATATGCGCAAAGCCCGCTTTTCCTTTTCCACGTTTTGTCATAACCCGTCCAGCAATGACGACTTCGTGCGGCGTTTCTTCAAGCTCTTCTTTAGAAAGCTCTCCGTATTGTTCGATAATTTCCTGCGACAAGTGAGTCCGCTCAAAGCGGCCGCCGAAAGGATCCATTCCGTGATCACGGAATGCTTGCATTTTTTCGCGTCTCACCAATAATTGGTCATTTAATTCTTCTGACATGTCCTACACTCCTTTATCTATATAAAGCCAATCTCATTCATGTATTTCTCTATTGTACACAATTTCTTACCATACTACATAAAAAAGCTGCCACAAATTTGTGGCAGTCTCTGCATACACACGAATCTTTGCTGCCCACATCTCCGCGTCCCACCTATTTAATACAGTTGTTAATGCACATCCTGCAGAAACGCCGCGAGGCTATTATAGGATTTCCATAAAAGTACGCCATCAGTTTCTATAGTTCCTGCCACTTCAAGACCAGGATCTATTTCCAACAAAGGGATGAGAACAAAAGCCCGCTCATTCATTCTCGGGTGCGGAACGGTAAGCCTGTCTGTTTCTATCCGGTCCTGATTATATAGAAGAATATCAAGGTCAATTGTGCGCGGCCCCCATCTGACAAGACGCTTGCGGTTCAAGTTTTGCTCAATCTTCTGGCAGACATCCAATAATGCCATCGCCGTCAATTCCGTTTCAAGCTGGACAACCATATTGAGGAACGGTTCCTGATCTGTGTAACCAACAGGATCTGTTTCATAGAGTGAAGAAATTCGGGTAACGGTAACAGCAGGATGTTCCACCAGCTGCGCGACAGCCTGCCTCAACATTTCAAAACGGTCTCCCATATTGGAGCCGAGTGATAAATAACTTAGGTTCATGAGAATTTCCCTCGCGTCAATTCGATGGCAACTGATTTATAATGGCCAGGAATCGGCGGATCCGGTTTAATGAGCTGGACACGGATGCCTTGCACCAACGGAAATTCCGAAAGAATGCGGCTGGCAATACTTTCCGCTACAGCCTCCACTAATTTTTTCGGTTCGCCTTCGACAATTGAACGGCAAGCTTCATAAACTTCTCCATAATGCACTGTATGTTCCAATGCATCCGTTTCTCCCGCCTCCTTCAAATCTACCGCCAATGAAACCGTCAAGCGAAATCGTTGGCCGAGTTTCGTTTCTTCAGGGAACACCCCGTGGTAACCATAGAATTCCATATCATTCACGTGAATAAAATCCATCAGTCTTCCTCCTTGTATGGCCACTTGCCATTGAGCGCATCCATCATCTTCACTACACGTACCGTTTCTTTTACATCATGGACTCTTACAATATGACAGCCTTGATTGACACCATAGCAAACAGTAGCCAACGATCCTTCCAATCGCTCATCAACAGGAACATCCAAAATCTTTCCAATAAACGATTTCCTTGAAGTGCCGAGAAGAATCGGATAACCCAAGTTCGTAAGCTGGCCGATCATTTGCATCGCTTCAAGATTTTGCGCCACTGATTTAACAAATCCGACGCCAGGGTCAAGCCAGATATTTCCCCGGCTCACACCAGCCTTTAAAGAGATTTCTATACTTTCGTTCAAATCCTCCATAAAATCCTTTTGAAAATCCGTATATAACGCATCGTTACGGTTGTGCATAAGGACAATAGGCACATTCCATTTTGCCGCTATGCCTGCAATCGCGGGATCGTACTTAGCTCCCCAAATATCGTTGATGATGTGTGCACCAGCAGCAATCGCTGCATCGGCCACCTTCGATTTATAGGTATCAATGGAAATCAACACGTCAAACTGCCGGCGCAGTTCTTCGATAACAGGAACGATCCGTCCAATTTCTTCTTCATCTGAGATCCGCACATAGCCAGGACGCGTTGACTCGCCTCCCACATCAATGATGTCTGCACCATCTGCAATCATTTGCCGGGCATGCACTATCGCCTGTTCCACCCCATTGTATTTGCCTCCATCAGAAAAAGAATCCGGAGTGACATTCAGGATGCCCATAACGAGCGTTTTCTCATCGAAATTAATTTTCATGCAGATTCACCGTCCAAACTTTAAATATGTATCGATTTCCTGGGAAATAAAAGCGCGCCTTCATCTTACCTTAATTGACTGGTTTTTTTCCACAAAAAAAGAGCGGCCATTAAAGCGCACTCTTTTTGTATTTTAGTTGGATTCATCGAATTGGTAAAGTGGAGTACTTAAGTAGCGTTCTCCGTTGGATGGGATGATCGCCAACACTTTCTTGCCTTTGCCCAATCGTTTAGCCACCTGAAGAGCCGCGTAAATGGCAGCACCTGAAGATACGCCTCCAAGGATACCTTCTTCACGAGCTGCTTGGCGTGCAGTTTCATAGGACTGGTCGTTTGTGACTTGGATAATCTCGCTATAGATTTCAGTGTTCAATACAGCAGGAACAAACCCTGCTCCAATCCCCTGAATTTTATGCGGTCCCGGCTTGCCGCCAGACAATACTGGAGAATCCGTAGGTTCCACGGCCACGATTTGGATATCAGGATACTTCTCTTTCAATACTTGTCCCGCACCCGTAATCGTACCGCCTGTGCCGATCCCTGAAATGAAGGCATCCAATTGGTCGCCCATTGTTTCAACAATTTCCGGTCCTGTCGTCAAACGATGCACTTCAGGGTTTGCTTCATTGTTAAATTGCTGTGGCATGAACCAGCCGTTTTCAGCCGCTTTTTTCTCAGCAGTTTTGATGGCGCCATTTGGACCATTCATTCCGTCTGCTCCTGGTGTCAGAATCAATTCTGCACCGTAAGCACGCAATAGATTGCGGCGCTCCATACTCATTGTTTCAGGCATAACCAAAACAGATTTATAGCCTTTTGCCGCTGCGATCATCGCCAAGCCAATGCCTGTGTTGCCGCTTGTGGGTTCGATGATGGTATCGCCTTCTTTTAGATCTCCGGACTTTTCAGCCGCCTCAATCATGGCCAGGGCAATACGGTCTTTCACACTGCTGCCTGGATTGAAGTATTCTAATTTTAAGTAAACGTCCGCATCTTCAGGACCTGTTAATCGGTTTAACTTCACAATTGGGGTTTGCCCAATCAATTCAGTAATTGAATTTCCTACACGCGCCATTCTTCAACACTCCTAATCCCTAGTGATTTTGTCGACTTTAATAAAGCTAATGGTATCAATAAAATAGACCGTTTGTCAAATTGTATGAATTCATAAAAAATAGACGTTTCGTTGCCGAAACGTCCAGAATTTATTCTCCGTAAAACCATTCCGCGTCAAATTCCTGCCAGAATGCTTCCGGAGTGACCGATTGCGGCAATTGTTCCAATGCCAGCTCGCGATTGATGTGGCCTTCTACATCTTCAAACGAAAATGTCTGACCACCAACTTTTTCCGTTACAGAAATGATGGCGGTTTTGCCATTTTCAAGTGCCAAAGGAGATGACCAGCCGCCAACATCCACTTTCGCTACATTCTTTGCGATATTAGCGTCTACGCCTGGCTCCCCACTTGAAATATAGCCGATGTCGCCACCTAAATTACCGGTTGCGCTGTCGACCGAACGTTCACGGGCAGTCGCTTCGAAAGAAGAGCCTTTCTCCAGCTCTGCAATGGTTTCTTCCGCCTCTGCTACTGAGTTCAACATAATCATACGCGTTCGGTAAGAATCTTTCACATCGTAAAGCGATTGATTGTCATCGTAAAAAGCTTTGATTTCGCTGTCTTCAATGACAATATCTTTCGTCAACACTTTTTCCAGAATCAATTGGGCTGCAACTTTCTCGCGTTGGCGTGTTTCATCCGCTGCGTAAAGAGCCGTCTCTGTACCGTCCTGCGAAGAGCGGAGAAGCGCCAGTTCCAAATCAATTTCTTTATCACTTACTTTGATTCCATAATCTTCCGCTGCAGTTGCCATTACTTTTTCGTTGACCAGTTCAAGCAATGCTTCGCGGCCATGCTGCTCTTCCATAGCAGCCAGCCACTCTTCCCGTGTAATCTCATCACCGCTGACGGAAGCGACTTTTTCCTCATTGCCGGTATCGTTGGGTATCAGCCATGCAATAAACCACAGGAAGTTGGCCAGCAGCAAAATGCCGATGACCAGCAGCACCGGTTTGGTCTTCAGATGTCTTTTCGGCTTTCCTGTGCCTGCCGGTGGCACAGGTCGCCGGTTATTATGACTGGAGTTCATTGATAAACGACTCAAGTTCCTCTTTAGAATAATGATACGTTTCCAGACAGAAATGGCATTGTGCTTCTGCCATGCCGTCTTCATCGATCATGTCTTGAATTTCTTTTTTCCCAAGCCCCAGAATAGCTGTAGCAAAACGGTCTTTAGAACAATTGCAGTCAAAATGTACCGGCATTTTATCAAGAATTTGAATATTTCCTTCTCCAAGCACGGCTTCAAGAATTTCTTCAGGTGATAATCCACGTTGAATCATTTTGGAAACAGGTTCGATTGCGGCTAATTGTTCTTCTAATTTCGTAATGGTTTCATCATCTGTATTCGGCATCAATTGAATGACAAAACCGCCAGCCGCCAATACCGAGTTGTCTGTATCCACCAGAACACCAAGTCCGACCGAGGAAGGAACCTGTTCGGATGATGCGAAATAATAAGTGAAGTCTTCAGCAATTTCACCCGATACAATCGGTGTCTGCCCTGTGAAATTGTCACGCATGCCAAGATCTTTGACAACGGACATCATGCCGTTCGTCCCAACTGCACGGCTGACATCCAATTTCCCTTTTTCGTTCAAGTCAAAATGCGTTTGAGGATTAGAAACATACCCACGGACGCCGCCTTTTGCGTTGCTGTCAACCAGCAATGCACCGATGGGTCCGCCACCCTCAAATTTAATCGTTACTTTGTCGTCGCCTTTCAGCATAGCGCCAAGCATGACGCCTCCTGTCATGGCGCGCCCCAAAGCCGCTGAAGCTGTCGGCCACATCATGTGGCGACGCTGTGCTTCTCCCACTGTTTTCGTACTGTCTACCGCAAATGCACGGACACTCCCATTAAATGCAAGGCCGCGTACTAAATAATCTGACACATTTATCGTTCCTTTCTTTACGCTTGGTTGCGTTTATAAATTAAATACAGTCCTTTTAATGTCAATAAAGGATCTACATAATCAATGATGGTCGACTCGCCGGCAATCAAAGAAGCCATTCCTCCAGTTGCAATGACAGTCGGTTTTTCCTTGCTTTGCTTTTTCATACGGGCCACAATGCCTTCTGCCTGGCCCACATAGCCAAAGACGATCCCAGCCTGCATGGCCGAAATTGTGTTTTTCCCAACGACTTGGTCAGGCGTGGAAATATCAATCCGCGGCAATTTGGAAGCACGGGCATACAGTGCTTCTGTTGAAATATTGATGCCGGGAGCGATTGCGCCTCCCATGTATTGCTGCTTTTCATCAATGTAACAGAAGGTATTGGCAGTACCAAAGTCCACAATGATCAGCGGGCTGCCGTATTCATGAATAGCTGCGACTGCATTGACGATACGGTCCGCACCTACTTCTTTAGGATTATCATACTTGATGTTCAATCCCGTTTTTACACCCGGACCCACAATAAGGGCCTTTACGTGAAAATACTTTTGGCACATGCGCTCAAGCGCCGACATGATCGGCGGCACTACAGAAGACATAATAATGCCATCAATCGATGAAAATCCGAGTCCTGCATCGTTCAAAAAAGCTTTGATCTGCATGCCGTATTCATCTTCCGTTTTGTGGCGAAGGGTTTCCATTCGCCAATGATGTATTAACTGATCCTGGCTGTAGACACCCAGGACAATATTCGTGTTTCCTGCGTCCAATACTAGAATCATGATTTGCCCTCGCTTATTGACGAATTTCCAACACATCATACCATAATTTCAGGAAAGCAAAAAGCTGGTTGCCTCTCCCCTTCAAAGGGAACGGGCAACCAGCTCATCGTTTATCTTATTTGCGTTTTTCTGGAATCGGCTCTCCTACTGAAGTTGCTTCGCCTTCTTCTGATGGCAGGTCTCCAGC
This sequence comes from Planococcus sp. APC 3900, assembly GCF_030407735.1. Lineage (NCBI taxonomy): Bacteria > Bacillati > Bacillota > Bacilli > Caryophanales > Caryophanaceae > Planococcus > Planococcus sp. APC 3900. Next base: position 7,507 of record NZ_JASDCT010000013.1, read on the forward strand.
TGAAGGGTCGGATGACGCTCCTACTGCATCTGGGACATCGCTATCTTTTTTCAAATCAGGCGTGCTTTCATCCCCAAAGTCACCATTAAGTGACTCATACGAGCGTTCAGGAAGCGTTCCATGATCTTTCAAGTGAAGGATCTGGGCAGCATCCAGGGTTTCAACTTCAAGCAATGTATTCGCGATCAGTTTCAGAAGATCTTCGTTTTCAGTCAGAATCTCTTTCGTGCGGATATACTGCTCTTTGATGATGCGTTGAACTTCCTGATCGATTTCAAAAGCAATCGCATCAGAATAATTTTGTTCTGAGTTAAAGTCACGGCCCAGGAAGACATTCCCGCCTTGTGCCGTACCGAATTGGACAGGTCCAATCTTGTCACTCATCCCATATTCCGTAACCATGCTGCGGGCAATAGCCGTTGCACGTTGGAAATCGTTATGGGCGCCGGTTGATACTTCGCCGAATGAAAGATCTTCAGCCACACGGCCACCAAGCAATCCGGCAATCTTATCAAGCAATTCCGGTTTCGTCATAAAGTAACGGTCTTCTCTTGGAAGCATAACAGCATAGCCGCCTGCTTGTCCGCGAGGAACGATGGTTACCTTATGGACGATATCTGCGTCATCCAATATTAAACCGATGACAGTATGTCCAGATTCGTGGAATGCCACGATATTGCGTTCTTTTTTCGAAATAACGCGATTTTTCTTAGCAGGGCCTGCAATAACGCGGTCAGATGCTTCATCAAGATCTGACATATCGATTTTAAGCTTACTGCGACGGGCTGCAACAAGTGCCGCTTCGTTCAATAAGTTCTCCAAATCGGCACCCGAGAATCCAGGTGTACGCTGAGCGATCGCTTTCAAATCAACATTTTCGTCAAGCGGTTTGTTGCGTGCGTGTACTTTAAGCACTTCTTCACGGCCTTTTACGTCTGGACGGCCTACAGTAATCTGACGGTCAAAACGTCCTGGACGCAGTAACGCCGGATCCAGAATATCTGGACGGTTAGTTGCGGCAATAATGATGACGCCTTCGTTTGCACCGAAACCGTCCATCTCTACCAATAGTTGGTTCAATGTCTGCTCACGTTCATCGTGCCCACCGCCAAGACCGGCGCCACGTTGGCGTCCGACTGCATCAATTTCATCGATGAAAATGATACACGGTGCGTTTTTCTTAGCGTTTTCAAACAAATCACGAACTCGGGAAGCCCCGACACCGACAAACATCTCAACAAAATCAGAACCACTGATGGAGAAGAAAGGAACCCCAGCTTCTCCGGCAACAGCACGCGCCAATAGAGTTTTACCAGTACCCGGAGGTCCAACAAGCAAAATCCCTTTTGGAATGCGGGCACCGATGTCTGCGAATCTGCGCGGATCTTTCAGGAAATCAACAACTTCTACAAGTTCCTGTTTCTCTTCATCTGCACCAGCTACATCGTTAAAGCGAACTTTATGCTTTTGATCATCATATAGCTTCGCTTTACTTTTGCCAAAGTTCATCACACGGCCGCCTCCGCCGCCTTGTGATTGATTAAGCAAGAAGAAGAAAAGGATAAAGATGATGATGAAAGGAATGATGCCAGTGAAAAATGAAACCCAACCACTTGTTTGTGGAGCTTTCAAATATTCAATTTCAACACCATCTTGTGCTTTGGCAACTGCATCGATTTCAGCAGTCAACGCCTCGTTCTCCAAAGGAATATTGGTAACGAAAGATTGCCCTTCTTCATAACCGGTCATTTTCCCGGTTACTTCGTAAACCATAGCATCCGGCTGGATCGTCACTTCTTCAATCTGCCCATTTTCCAATGCTTCCAAAAATTCGTTATATCCTATATTTTCAGTCGGCTGGTTACTGTTGTTAAAGGTACCCAGAATCCCGATAATAACTAGGAAAATCAGTAAATAAAATATGGTGTATCGAAATATCCGATTCATCCCGCGCCTCCTCATAAAGTTTCCCTAAAACTATACTAAATACTACCATAGGAACATTTAAGCATACAACGAAAAGGCCTTATTCCCGCTGTTAAATAAACAGACTGTGAACGAACATTGTCTATCCTTCTTCTCCACTATAAACTGCAGGCTTCAAGATTCCGATATAAGGCAGATTCCGATATCTTTCTGCATAGTCCAACCCGTAACCTACAACGAATGCATCAGGCACTACAAAGCCGACATAATCCGCTTTCAAGTCTACTTTCCGTCCTGTTGGCTTGTCCAGCAAGGTAACGATCTTGATTGATTTCGCTTTCCGGTATTTGAACAGGTCAACTAGATAACTGAGTGTCAATCCACTGTCAATGATGTCTTCGATGATCAGGAGATCACGCCCTTCGACACTGGCGTTCAAGTCTTTGATGATTTTAACTTCTCCAGAAGAAACGGTAGCGTTGCCGTAGCTTGAGACATCCATGAAATCCATTTCGACATAACCGTCAATGCGTTTCATCAAATCGCCCATGAAAGGCATTGCACCTTTTAAGACGCCGATAGCCAACGGATATTTGTCTTTGTAGTCCTCTGTCAACACCGCTCCTAATTCACGGGCTTTTTCCTGTAACCGTTCTTCACTGATCAATACTTCTTTAATGTCATTCTGCAAAATGGTGGACCTCCTAGTATTCCTTGTTTTACATTCTATTAAATTGTTCAATTAGTACCCAATTGTCTCCGTCACATCTTTGCTGGCTGACCTTGGCGGATGGGCGTATGCCTGGCACTAATAAAAGTTCGTTTTTGTCAGTCGCAATGACAGGCCAACTTTCTCTCATAGGCACAGGGATTTTTTCATCAATCATCAAGCGGGCCAATTTTTTCGGTTGATCCATTCCAGCAAGCAGAATCCGGTCTCCCGGTTTTCTGTTCCTTACAAAGAATCGCGAATCTTCCGGTGCGCAAAAATGCCAGACCGCAGCATCTTCCGCTTGTTCAAATTGGGTGAACGGCAGCACTCTGTATCGGCAGCCACAATAAACTTGCGACCAATCCCCGGTAAGGCGTACAGGGTCTGTTCCGGCCACTTTTCCCAACGATTGGCGATTGAGGAAAACCGTGTCGTATTGGCGGGTCGCTACATAATTTTGCGGCAAATGTAAAAAAACAGTGCCCGCTGAGCTCTGCATCATCTCCTGCATTTGCTCAACCAGCTGTCTTGTTACGGGAACTTGCTTCCGATTATATAGATAGTTTAATAGTAGTAGAACCATTCTTTTTTGTAAAGCATACGCTTCAAGTCTGAAACTTTTGGCAGACAAACTGATTTCATCTTCTTTGACCTGGATCAACTGCTGTAATTTCTCTTGGGCCAAATCCTGGAGAAACTGCTGATCCTGCTGCATATCTTCAGCCAACTCCACGAAATTTTGGGAGACTTGGCTGTTTTCTTCTTTAAGGAGCGGCAAAATCCGCTGGCGCAGACGATTCCGTGTATAGACTGCTTCTTGGTTGCTGGAATCTTCCCGATAAGAGACTTTATGCTGTGCAGCGTACGCGGCAACCTGTTCCTTTGTCACTGCCAATTGAGGCCGTATCAAAAAGCCCGGACCAAACGGCCGACTGGCCTGCATTCCAAATGAGCCGTCCTGAAGGCTTCCTCGCACGCCTGACATAAGAATCGTTTCGAGCTGATCGTCGGCATGGTGTGCGGTTGCAAACTTAGCGGCACCGGTCTGTTCCATGACTTCCTGAAAATAATGATATCTTTCCGAACGGCATACCTGCTGTTTGTTGCCGCCTTGTTCTTTCCATATGGCCGGAATTGGAACCGCCCGGCTAAAGCATCCGATTTCCCATTCAGTCGCTGTCGCTTCCGTGAACAACCGATCCTGATGGGATTCCTCGCCTCTCAACATATGGTCGACATGCACTGCAGCCAGCGAAATGCCAAGCTCCTCTTTTTTTGAATTCAGGAAATGGAGCAATACCATGGAATCAATCCCACCTGAACAGCCTACCAACACCAGATCGCCTGGTTCAAATAATTGGTGTTTGTGGATATGCTGCATCATCCGCTCTTGAAAACTCTTCATTTCCTCACCTCACTTGCCTAAGCCTTCTTTCTTCAAATACTGGAGAAGGTTAGGTTAACAAAATTTCAATTTGCAATTGACATGTCCAACATTCAATAGTATGCTATTAAATGTTCGTTTAAACAAGGCGGCGTAGCTCAGCTGGCTAGAGCGTACGGTTCATACCCGTGAGGTCGGGGGTTCGATCCCCTCTGCCGCCATCATTTTTCAATTGAATACCTTAACACCAAGCAGCGCCTTTATAAAGGCGCTGCTTTTTTTCACGGAAACCTTCGGCAAACTTTTGGAATGTGCTAAAAAAAACGCTTCCCAAAGTGAGAAGCGTTTCAATATTAAATTCCAGCTGAGTTGAAGCATTTCCCTATACTATTAAAACAGCTAGCAAGTTAGCCTCTTTTTGCCCCTCTGCCGCCACGTTTTGATTCAGTAGCGCGTTTTAAGGTCGTCATGTTTTCTTCGCTGTCTTTCAAGAACTTCGCCATTTTAGTTTCAAAGTTCTCTTTTGGAGCGCGATCAAATGAACGATTGCTTGGGCGTGGTCGTTGTGGTCGTTCTGTTCCGCCTTCTGGCTGTGGCTTCGCTTTACGAATGGAAAGACCGATTTTACCGTCTGCTTCTACATTCATGACTTTCACTTCTACCATTTCGCCAACTTTAAGATGATCGTTGATATCTTTGACATAATTGTCGGCGACTTCACTTATATGCACGAGGCCTGTTGCACCAGTTGGAAGCTGAACAAATGCTCCAAAGTTTGTAATACCTGTGACTTTACCTTCTAACTTGCTGCCTACTTCAATCGACATAAAAAAAATGCTCCTCCTTAAAAATTAAGATGACTCCAAAAAGCTGGGCCACACTGTCATTTTGCGGGACTTGTCCCACTTTTTATTATAACCATCAAAAAAAGAGTGTCAACCGACTACTCTTCTTCTGATGGTTTTTCTTCATCTTTTTTTTCAGTATTAGGTGTAGTGAAAATGATTTCTCCTTCATCTGATAGGAAATAATCTTTACGCGCTAATTTCGCTAAATATTCTTCATCATTCAGTAGTAGAATTTGCTCTTCCAGTTGGCTCTGCTGTTTTTCAACCTCTTCAAGCTGCTGCAAAGCTTGTATACGAAGCTCTTCTTTTTCAGAAATCGTCTGTGTTTGTGCATAAATGGTGGAGCCTACCCAAATGGTGGCCATCAGGACCAGCAGGCCAAAGACGGTCAATCGTCTGAACAACCGGACTCGATGCGCTTTTTTGCGTTCCCCTTCCATTTCTACTGAACGGACATAGTCATTGCGAATTGAGGTGACTTCGCGCGTTTCCGCCTTTTGATCTCTCTTCAAACTCATGACCCGCTCCCCTTCCCTACTAACTTTGTCATTATTATACATGAAAACCCTTGATATTATAAGCTTTTTCTATAATTTTCCCTATTTTCACTGCATTTCTCGGCGTTATATTCTTCTCAATTTTCTTTTTATTAATAAAAATACTATTGACTTAATTTTTATACAGTCTTATAATACTAATCATTATCTTTATATGAACATTCATAAGCTTTTTACACATAAAAAATAAAATCACACTAATAAATATACAAAATTAATGAATAAAATTGGAGTGAAGTGTATGACCGGATTGTTAACATTATCGAATGGACAAACATTTAAAGGCCATTGGCACGGCAAATCTTCTGCCATTCAAGGAGAAGTTGTATTTTTTACAGGCATGACCGGTTATGAAGAAGTTCTGACAGATCCCTCTTATAAAGGCCAGATCATTGTGTTTTCCTATCCGCTGATTGGTCAATATGGCATCCAATCCCTTTATGCGCAGTCTGATTCCATTCAAGTAGCCGGCATCATTGTTGCCGGCTTGTATGATGGGCCTTTGAGCAAAGATTCCATTCCACTCGCCGAATTTGCCATAAACCACGGCATTCCGATTTTGAGTGGTGTAGATACACGGTCGGTCATCCAAAATGTCCGCGAGTCTGGAACCATGCAATCCCAACTAATCCATACTTCTTTGCCGGAATTGGCCTGGGAACCCGTACAGACCTATTTTTTCCCGGCCACCACAACCACAGACAAAATCCAGACCGTCGGATCGGGTTCTGCCCACATCGGTTTGATTGATTTCCATTATAAATCCTCCATTTTAAATGAACTGCTCGAATTGGATTGCCGAGTCAGCATCATTCCATATGCAACTGCTACAGAAACGCTCGATTCGCTCCAACTGGACGGGCTGCTTTTTTCAAATGGCCCTGGAGATCCGGCAGCACTTCAGCATTTATTTCCTACATATCGAGATTGGGCTGAACGCTACCCAAGCTTTGGCATCTGCCTTGGACACCAGGTACTGGCTTCTGCCTTTGGCGCAAAAACGACAAAACTGGCATATGGACATCGGGGAGCCAATCATCCTGTGATGAACCTGCAGACTAAACGGGTCAGCATGAGTTCACAAAACCACAGTTACGTGGTCGAAAAAAACAGTTTGCAGGACACCCCGTTTTCTGTCCTTTACGAAAACGTCAACGACGGCAGTGTCGAGGGCCTAGTCCACGACACCTTGCCATTGAAGACCGTCCAATTCCATCCAGAAGCAGCGCCGGGACCAACTGACCACCTCGAATTATTCCATCAGTTCCTGGCGGCGGCACAACAGAAAGAGAGTGTGAAAATGCATGCCTAAGCAACAGCAAATCAAAAAAGTATTGGTCATCGGTTCTGGCGCCATTGTCATTGGACAAGCTGCAGAATTCGATTATTCCGGCACACAGGCATGCTTGGCTTTGAAAGAAGAAGGCATCCATGTAATCCTGATCAATAATAACCCAGCGACGATCATGACTGATAAATCCGTTTCCGATCAAGTGTATTTTGAACCGATGACCTTGGAAAGCGCTACGGCCATCATCGAGAAAGAGCGCCCAGATGGTTTACTCGCAACAGTCGGCGGACAAACTGGCCTGAACTTGGCGATGGCTTTATCCGATTCCGGCATTTTGGCGCAATACGGCGTCACCTTGCTTGGCACTGATATGAAAGCCATCAAACAAGCTGAAGACCGCGAGCAATTCCGTTCCTTGATGAATGAGTTAAGCGAGCCGGTCCCGGACAGCAACATCATCTACTCGATTGAAGGCGCTTTGGAGTTTGCCGCTTCAGCCGGCTATCCACTCATCGTGCGCCCTGCTTATACACTCGGCGGCTTTGGCGGCGGAATTGCCGAAGATGAGGAAACTTACATCAAGCTGGTAAAACAAGGATTAAGCGCAAGCCCCATCCAACAATGCCTGGTAGAAATCAGCATCGCCGGCTACAAGGAAATCGAATATGAAGTCATGCGTGACGCAGATGGCACCTGCATCACCATTTGCAATATGGAAAACCTGGATCCTGTCGGCGTACATACCGGTGACTCGATTGTGGTGGCACCCAGCCAAACTCTGAACGATAAAGATTTCCATATGCTGCGGAGCGCTTCCATCCACATCATCGAAGCACTTGGCATCATCGGCGCGTGCAATGTCCAGTTCGCACTGCATCCCGAAACTTCCGCTTATTACCTGATAGAAGTCAATCCGCGTGTCAGCCGCTCTTCGGCACTCGCTTCAAAAGCAACAGGTTATCCAATCGCTAAGATTGCCGCTAAATTGGCAATCGGCTACACATTGGCAGAATTGAAAAACCCAGTGACCGGCACAACATTCGCCAGCTTCGAACCTGCACTGGATTATGTAGCGGTAAAAATTCCGCGCTGGCCGTTTGACCAGTTTCCGCAGGCTGAACGCAGACTCGGCACACAAATGAAAGCGACCGGCGAAGTCATGGCCATCGAACGGCGCATGGAAGCTGCGCTGCAAAAAGCAATCCGCTCACTGGAACTGCCGATTGATGGCTTCCGTCTGGCGGCACTTGCTGATTTTCCTACTGATAGCTTATGCCAATTGGCGATCGAAGCCGATGACCGCCGGCTGTTTGTTCTTTTTGAACTGCTGGTGCGTGGACAGAGCATTGAATTTCTTCACAACATCACGGGGATCACCCCTTACTTCCTGTCGGTGATGGCCAATATCGTGAACGAATGGCAGGAACTGCAGCAATTGGATTGGAACAGCATGACACGTTCCCGCCTCCTGCAAGCCAAAACGCTCGGATTCAGCGATCAGCAGTTGGCTGACCTTTGGAATGTCTCTTGCCCCGAAATCTGGGGGCAGCGCCGCATTTGGCAAGTGACGCCCGCTTACCGCATGATCGATACATGCGCCGCTGAATTCCGCTCAGATACCAATTATTTTTATTCGACGTGGCAAGGTTCTTCCGATGTCGATCGCTCTCACCACAAGAAAAAAGTGGCGGTTGTTGGATCAGGGCCAATCCGCATCGGACAAGGCATCGAATTCGACTATTGCTGCGTACACAGTGTCATGGCCGCACAGAAACTTGGTTACGAAGCGATCATGATCAACAATAATCCTGAAACCGTCAGTACCGATTATGAAGTGGCAGACGCGCTGTACTTTGAACCGATGACGCCGGAAGATATTCTCAATGTCCTGGATTTTGAAGGCATCAACCAAGTCATCCTCCAGTTCGGCGGCCAAACCTCCTTGAATGTGGCAGCTGCCCTGCAGGATGCCGGCATCACCGTTCTTGGGTCTACTGTGGATCTGCTGGATCAAATGGAGGACCGTGACCGGTTCTATGCCTTCCTGGAGTCAATCGGCTTGCCGACCATTCCAGGCAAAACAGCTCTCGAAGCTTCTGCTGTCATCCCGGCAGCCCGCTCACTCGGTTTCCCGGTGCTTCTTCGCCCTTCTTACGTCATCGGCGGACGCGGCATGATCGTGTTGCAGAATGAAACGGAACTGAGCGAATGGCTTCAGCAGACAACCATGGAATTCCCTGTACTGGTCGATCATTTTGTCACCGGCAAAGAAGTCGAAGCCGATATCCTGACCGATGGCGAAAACGTCTGGGTTTCCGCTATTTTCGAACACGTTGAAGGAACCGGCGTCCATTCCGGCGACAGCATTTCCATCACGCCGCCCGTTTCCTTATCGCAACAGGCCATTGTGGAGCTTACTGAAACAGCGAAACACATTGCCACCAACATGGATTATACTGGCTTGTTCAATATCCAGTTCGTATATGAAGGCGATCAATTATTCGTTATGGAAATCAACCCGCGCGCTTCGCGGACAGCGCCGATCAGCTCGAAAGTGACGGATGTGCCGCTCGTTCAGCACGCTACGGCTTTATTGCTGGGAGTGCCGTTTGAAGAGCTCCATATTGAAGAAAGCTATAATGGACAGCCGGAATATACCGTGAAAGCGCCGGTGTTCTCCCATATCAAACTTCCTGGATTATCGCCTGTCCTGTCTCCTGAAATGATGTCGACAGGTGAAGTAATCGGTTCAAGCCCTGACCTCGATACCGCATTGGCGAAAGCGCTGACCGGTGCCTCTGTCCAATTGGCCAATTTGGCCGACGGCGGGACAGTGTTTGTCGCGGACAGCTCAATTGACCAAGTGGACAACGCTTCATGGGAAGCACTCGGGTTCAGGATTGTCACAGAAGCGACTATGCCTTTCGAGGAATGGCTGAAAACAGAAACGAAGAAAGTTTATATCGACTTTGCCCCTGACCCGGAAAGCACCAACGCGAAGCAAGCTGCCATTCACCGTCTCCACGTATGGACACGCCCTGAAACCGCAGCAGCCTTCAACGGAACGTATTCATCCATTACCGCATTAGCGAAAGGAGTGCTTGCAAAATGACAATGGCGATCCCGTTTGCTCCATCGATTGTCCAAGAGGACTTCTTGTCCCTGAAAGATTACAGCACAGACGAAATCATGGATTTGCTGAACCTGGCAATTGAACTGAAAAAACCTGAGAACAAATACCTGCCGCTGTTGAAAGGCAAAGTGCTGGGCATGATTTTCGAAAAATCATCCACCCGCACACGCGTTTCCTTCGAAGCCGGAATGCTCCAACTGGGCGGCAACGCCATGTTCCTGAGCTCACAGGACACGCAAATCGGCCGAGGAGAAACCATTCCCGATACCGGGCGCGTACTGTCCGGTTACTTGGACGGATTAATGATCCGTACGTTCCATCAATCTGTAGTCCAGGAACTGGCAGACTTTAGTTCCATTCCCGTCATCAACGGCTTGACGGATGATTTCCATCCGTGCCAGGTGCTGGCGGACTTGATGACCGTTCTCGAACATTTCGGCACTTTGAAAGGCAAGAAAATGGCCTATATCGGAGACGGCAACAACATGGCCAACTCGTTGATGATCGGCGCTGCCAAAGTCGGCATGGACATCAGCGTCGCTTCGCCTGCCGCTTATGCACCTACTGCAAAGATGGTAGCGTTGGCTAAAGACATTGCCCAATATACCGGCTCGAAAATCGAAATTACGGAAAGCCCTGAACAAGCGGTTGCCGGAAGCGACGTAGTCTATACAGACGTCTGGGCAAGCATGGGGCAAGAGCAGGAAACCATCGAACGCCTGCAGCACTTCCAAGGCTTCCAGGTCAATGAAGAACTCGTTAAGCATGCCAATGAAGATTATATTTTCATGCACTGCCTGCCCGCACACCGTGAAGAAGAAGTGACGACAGCTATTTTGGAAGGTCCGCATTCGGTGATTTTCCAGGAAGCTGAAAACCGCCTGCATGCTCAAAAAGCGGTTCTTGTTGCCTTGATGGGCGACAAATAACCCACAGCAAACAGAAACACCTCAGGAATCCATGGATTTCTGAGGTGTTTTTTGTCTACTTGCCACTAACTTTCAAGTACCCTTCCAGGGTCTTGCCGCTGTTTTTCACTTGCCCGGCCAATTCAGATCCCAGATAGCGGTAATGCCACGGTTCATACAGATAGCCTGTAATTTTTTCTTTGCCTTTCGGATACCGGAGAATAAAGCCATAACGATGGGCATTGGCTGCCAGCCATTTCCCTTCTTTTGTTGCGGCGAACGATTCTTTCAGCCATTGGGATTGATCGCTTCCGCCAAAGTCGAATGCCAATCCAGTCTGATGCTCGCTATAGCCGGGCTTGGCACTGAAGCGGTTGGCTTCCGCTGCCCCATGCTTACTGACGTAGCTGTTGTACAGCTCATTTTGATACGCATAAGAACGGAAGCCGCTGAACGCCGTCAGCTGGATTCCTTGTTTTCTCGCCTCACCGGTCATGGCGTCCATCGCTTTTTGGGCCAGTTTGCTGACGCCCGGATTGTAGCTGGACGGCAGGCCGTATTTTTTATTGACGATCAGCACACCTGATGCATAAGTTCCCGGCGTTTCAGTGGAAGGTGCCGGATAAACTGCCGCTTTGCCTGGCGTTTCGTTGCTCAAGTAAGCTGAATTGACCCAGCCGGTTTTTTGGCCGTACTTCACTTTATACCAATTGGCGTCTTTTCCAAGATACTCGACCATTTTCCCTTTAGGTATCGAACCCACAATCGGATTGCTAGCACCCGGCTTGGAGCGCATGTTCAATTGGTCAAGGGTGACGTATGTGACGGGTTTGCCAGGCTGCGCTTTGGCGATCGGGAACAGCTCCGGAGCCAATAGCCGTGCCATGAATCCAGCAAAATGCTGGCGTTGCAAAGGCTCTGCCGGCTTGAATGCCCCTCCCGGAAAACCATTGGTGATGCCGGCCGTCGCCAACCGGCTTATGTATGCATTCGCCCAATGAGCAGAACTGACATCTGAGAAAGAAACACCTTTATCAGCTGTTAAACGATAGGCTTTCGTGAGAATTTTAGCCATTTCCGCACGGGTCAAAGCTCCTTTGGCATCAAAGTATTTGATGCCTTTCCCCGTTTCTTTGCCTTCAATAAAACCAAGCTGAACAGCTTTGGCAACTTCTTCATATCCAGCAGCACCTGGTTTCAAGTCTGCAAAGCCTGGATCAGGAACAGTGGTTTTTTTAGGTTTCATTTCACGCAGAATCATCCGCACTGCATCCAAGCGGGTAATGGTGGCTGCCGGTTGGAAGCTGCCGTCCGGAAAGCCGTTAATGATGCCCTGACCTGCCAGGAAATCAACTTCCTTTTTGAAAGTGGTAACGTCCCGGAAAGAACTTGCGGCGCTGGCCTGGCTCATGCCGATTGGTGAAGTTTGTTGCGGAGGAACCACTGAAACAGCGACCATCAACGCAGCGACCGATAATCCGATTTTTTTAGCCATCGATTTTTGAGGCAATGCCATCATTTCCTTTCACCAGATCCCTTGCGGCGAATCTGTCTGTTTTCTATTTTCCATGGTATAGAAAATGAAAGGCCTTTTCCATGGTGCATTTTAATCAGAAAAAAAGCCTGCACTGGGCAGGCTTCGACAAATGCTTATGCTTCGTCATCAATAAATTCAGGTTCGATCTTTTCCAGCTTTTCTTCTTTCAAAATGGTGTACATATTGGCTGCTTCTTCTTTTTTCGCCACTTCTTTCAGTCCATCGATGCGCACCGTAACCACTTTTTGGCCGAAACGGATTTGCAGTTCGTCGTTTTCTTTAATGACCGAACTGGCTTTGGCTTTATTGCCATTTACCGTGATGCGGCCTTGGTCAGCCACTTGCTTTGCCAAGGTCCGGCGTTTGATCAAACGGGACACTTTCAAAAATTTATCGAGTCGCATGGTCAGTCTTCCTTTCTTGCCAACAGTTTGGCTTGGTTCCAAAATTCATCCAGCTGCTCCAATGTGTAGTCGCTGAAGTTTCCGGTTCCTTCTTCTACTTGCTGTTCCACGTAGCGGAAACGTGTTTGGAATTTACGGTTCGCCTGCATCATCGCTTCTTCCGGTGACAAATCGAAGAACCGGGCAAGGTTCACCAAGGTAAACAATAAATCGCCGAGTTCGTCCAATTGGCGGGCTTTGGAACCTTTCGCCACTTCCTGTTGGAACTCCTGCAATTCTTCATGGAATTTATCCCATGCACCTGCAGCATCCGGCCAGCTGAAACCAACTTTCGCCGCTTTTTTCTGGTAATTGAACGATGTGGTCAAGGAAGAACTGAAGCGGTCCTGCCCTGCCAATAAAGAATCTGCAGCCGGTTTTTCCTGTGCTTTGATTTCCTGCCAATTAGCGACAACCTGATCAGATTCTTCAGCCGTCACATCACCAAAGACATGTGGATGGCGGCGGATCATTTTGGCGCTGATGGATTCGAGCACATCCTCCAATTGGAAGTAGCCGTTGTCCTGCCCGATTTGTGCGTGCAGGAACACTTGCAGCAACACATCCCCCAATTCATCGGCAATCGCATCATCGTCACCTTCCCGAATCGCCTGAAGCAGCTCATGGGCTTCTTCGATCAAATATGGGCTCAGTGACTCATGCGTTTGCTCACGGTCCCACGGACAGCCTTCAGGACTTCTCAGCTTCGCAATGATGCTGCGGAAAGTCTGCCATTCTTTCAGACGCTGCGTTTGTTCCTCTGCGGGTGGCACGTAGACGGTCGTCAAGTTGTTGACTTCTGTCGAGCGGTCCAATTCATGAAGCGGTACGGTACGCAGCACTTCGTCTGCAGATCCGGCCGCTGTCACGATGGTCACCGGATAATCATCGGGGTATTTTTCCATCAACGTCAATTTGACTTCGGATGCGCTGAAGCTGTCATAAACTTGGGCAATCAGCAAATGCTGTGTCATGTTCACTTGATCGCTTGTCATTTCCGTGCCGTCCATCAATTGGAAACCTTCAATTGGATCAATGCGTAGCGCACCGAACAGCGAATCCAGGAAACTATGTCCGCCTTCGACAGCTAATTTGCAACGCCCCTGCTTTTCCGCTCCAATCAGGTTTTGCACGGTCTGCTCCGCCACTAATGGATGGCCCGGCACTGCATAGATCACTGCGGCCTGTTGGGACAGGCCGATCAGGGTTTCCGCAATTTCTTCATAGACCGGGCTGAAGCTATCGTGTTTTTCATAAACGGCATCAAAGCTCTGGAATGTTACGCCTTCTTCCCCAAGCTCTGTCAATACCGGGTGATCTGCGGTCCTTACGTATAAATTTTCTGCAGCTTTCAGCTTTTTATAGACACCCAGCGGCAATTGATCTAAATCTCCGGCACCGAGGCCGATTATGTGAATGGTGTTCATCGCTTCTCACCTTTTTTCTTTGAATTTATTGCTAATTGCAGTCCGGCCAGTTTGCGGCCGAACGGAATGATATACCATTCCTTTTCTGTAATGATGCGGCTTCTTGCAATTAGGGCCATGAATACCCCAGCACCTAGCGGAATGGCCGTTGCCGTAGTCAGAGCAGCGCCTAAGCGGCTTGATAAGCCATCAAACAGATAGCTGTCCGCCAAAAACGACCAGCCCAGCACGACTGCAGACATCGCCGCAGCGGCGCCAAAAAGCCAAGCATAATAGGTCCACGGTGCAAACTGCAGCGGCCAGACTTTTTTGAAATAAAACAGCAAGCCAGCGACAATCACAGCAAGGCCGATATTTCCTGCAACCGCCGCTCCAGCTACTCCCCATACTGGAAGCAGCAGCCAATTGGCGACGACTTTCACCGCTAACCCCATGATCAGCAGCAGAGCCGGAACCCTCACCTTACCGAAGCCATGCAGCATTGCCGTCATAATCAGCAGCAAGGACATCCAGACAATCTGCCAGCTGAAGATGATTAAAGCACCCGATTGTTCGCGTGTCTGGAACAGCATTTCATTAACATAAGGCATGACGAAAGTCAGCCCCACTGCAGCAGCGAATGCAAACAGGAACGATACACGGAAAGCTAACCTGGCGTACATTTCAGCTGGCCTGCCGCTGTGTTTTCGGGAAGTCCGCGCCACTAAAGGCACAATCGCCAAAGTCAGCGAAGTGGCAATCAAAATACCGAATTGCACCAATGGCTGGCCCCGGTCATAAATGCCTTTCTGCTCCATGGCTGCAAGCCGCGACATGCCGCTTGCTTCCAATAGACGGAAAACGGTAAACGAATCCACCAGCTGGAACAGCAGCAGGATCAAGGAACTCATGCTGACGCTTATACTGACGGCAGTCATTTCCTTGATGATTGGCCAAGTACGGATTGCGGAAGTATTCCTCAACATCTTTGAATGTCCGCGGAAATAGAGCAGCAGCAGAATCACGGCCCCAAGTCCTCCGGCAACCGCGCCCAGCATCGCCATCTGCCCTGCAGCATACAGTGAAAAACCGCTTGAAACAACAACCCACGTACCGAGTAAAATGACGGATACGCGCAGCCCTTGCTCCACCACTTGGGCGTAAGCAACCGGTGCCATATCATTGCGCGACTGGAAATGGCCTTTCAGCACGGCGAGCGGCGCCATCAGTAAGACTGAAAACGAACCGACTTTCAACAATTGATCCAATTGCCTGTCGCCCATCCATCCCGCCAGCAGTTCCGCACCCAAAAACAACAGCAGGAAAACGGTAAAGGAAATGATGGCTACATACATGAAAGCGACACGCAGAATGGCACCGTGGTCTTGCCTGCTGTTATCCGCCAACAATTTGGAAACTGCTACCGCAAAGCCGTAGGAAGTCCAGATGCCGAAAATAGCGACAAACGGATAGACCTGCTGGTAGATATAGAAGCCCTGGTCTCCGACGAGGTTTTGGAAAGGCACCCGGTAGACCGCGCTCAGCAGCTTCACGATAAATCCAGCAATCGTCAGCAGCACAGCGCCTTTCATAAATGATTTCATTGTGCCTTCATTGTTCACCGGATCCACTCATCTCTTACTTATAGTGACTTTATGTGTTGGGAAAAAGGATTTTACCATTATACACCCTTTAACTTAACTAACCGGCTTCTCTTCACGGAGCGATTCCGGCAATAGTTTGATCATGCCTTCCAATACATCGAACGGATGCAGTTTCTTGGTTTTATTTTCATCAATAGACATGACCAGCTGCTGGCCCGCCATGCTGAACCCGACTGCGCGGCCATAGGCGGCAGATTCCTCCACCACTTTGCCGCCATTGATGCTGGCTGTGCCTTTTTCAGTCAAACGGATGGTTACGACTTTGCCATGTTGCTTGATCGATTCCACTCCTACTTGGCGCGCCCATACTTTCATGCGGGCAATGCGCAGCAAGCGGTCGGTTTCATTCGGCATATCGCCGAAACGGTCGATCAATTCATCCTGCAGCTCGATCATTTCTTCTTCCGTCTCTATGCCTTTGACACGTTTGTACATCTGAATCTTCTGGTAGCCATCGCTGATATAGGAATCCGGAATATAAGCATCGATGTCCAACGCAATTTCAATTTCCGGCACCACTTCTTTTTTGACTCCTGACTGGCGTTCCTCAATGGCTTCCTGCAGCATCTGTGAGTACAGGTCAAAGCCGACAGAATCAATAAAGCCATGCTGCTGCGAACCGAGCAGATTTCCCGCTCCACGGATTGTTAAATCACGCATAGCGATTTTGAAACCGGAGCCGAGCTCTGTGAATTCCTTGATTGCCATTAAGCGTTTTTCCGCCACATCCGTCAGCACTTTGTCGCGCTGGTACATAAAGTAAGCGTAGGCCACACGGCTCGAACGCCCGACACGTCCGCGCAATTGGTAGAGCTGCGACAAGCCCATGCGGTCGGCATTGTAGACGATCAGCGTATTGACGTTTGGAATATCAATACCGGTTTCGATAATAGTGGTCGTCACCAGGACATCATAATCGCCGTCCAGGAATCCGAGAATGACGGATTCCAGTTCGGTCTCACTCATTTGCCCATGGGCATAACCGACGCGGGCCTCCGGAACCAGTTGTTGAATTTCTTCTACTTTCCGCGTCATATCATCTACACGGTTGTACAAATAAAATACTTGTCCGCCGCGTGCCATTTCACGTTCGATGGCTTCGCGCACAAGAGCGCCGTTATGCTCCATGACGTAGCTTTGCACAGGGAACCGGTTGGCCGGCGGCGTTTCAATAACTGATAAGTCGCGCACACCGATCATCGACATATGAAGCGTCCGTGGAATCGGCGTTGCAGTCAGCGTCAGGACGTCCACATTGGTCTTCATTTGTTTGATCTTTTCCTTATGGGTGACGCCAAATCGCTGCTCTTCATCAATGATCAATAATCCTAAGTCTTTATACTGCATATCCTTCGACAAAATCCGGTGCGTACCAACAACAACATCCACCGAGCCATTCTTCAAGCCTTTAACGGTTTCGGTCTGTTGTTTTTTGGAGCGGAAACGGCTCATCAAACCAACGGTGATCGGATAATCTTTGAATCGTTCACTCATTGTTTCAAAATGCTGTTGGGCCAATATCGTTGTGGGCACCAGGAACGCCACTTGTTTGCCGTCCAATACCGCTTTGAAAGCCGCGCGGATGGCCACTTCAGTTTTTCCGTAGCCCACATCCCCGCAAATCAGGCGGTCCATAGGCCGTTCGTTTTCCATGTCACGTTTTACTTCATTTATGGAACGCAATTGATCGACGGTTTCCTCGTAGGGGAATTCCGCTTCGAATTGGCGCTGCATATCCTGCTCTTCAGAAAATGCAAACCCTCTTAACGCTTCCCGTTCTGCGTAAAGTTTGATCAGGTCATCCGCAATATCCTGTACGGCTGCAGACACTTTCGTCCGGGTCTTCTTCCATTCGGCGCCGCCCATTTTATGCAGTTTCGGTTCTTTTTCTTCAGACGCGATGTATTTTTGAATCAAATCGATTTTATCGACCGGCACAAATAATTTGTCGTCCGCTTTATAGACAATATGAAGGTAATCTTTGTGGACTCCTCCGCTTTCCAGCGTTTCGATGCCTACAAAACGGCCAATGCCGTGATGGATGTGAACGATGTAATCGCCCGGTTTGATTTCAGAATAACTCTTGATGCGTTCCGCATTCGTCAGCTTTTGCGCGCGTGTTTTCTTTTTCGGTTGCTGCTTGAACAATTCCGAATCGGTAATAACGGTCAAGCGCTGCAGCGGCATTTCAAATCCGGTCGACAATTCACCATCGACCAAATAGATTTTGCCGCCTTGGATTTCTGTTGAAGGTAAGGCAATTTCAGCTTCCATATCGTAATCTGCCAAAACGTCTCGTACTTTCTGCAGGCGATCGTCTCCCTGCGCCACGATAAAGATCTGGAACTTCCCTAAAGTCCAACGCTCCATTTCTGCTTTCAGCAAATGCATTTGGCCATGGAAGGATTGCATCGGCTTACAGGAAAAGGCAATCGACTTCTTAACCGAAACCATAGGAAATGTCCGTACGAATAAAGACAGGAACGTTACTTGCTGTTGAAGCTTCGACATGATTTCGCGGAATGTATACGTTAACGAAACGTCATGAAGAAACTTGCCTTCTTCCAGCAACGAAACGATCCAATCGCCTTCTTCACGTTCCAGCGTATCTGTCATTTCCTGAATCCGACCCAGTTCATCAAAAAAGACCAGTCCATTTCCCGGGAAATAATCACCTAGAAAGGCCGTTTGGGTATCAATCAACGAAGCATATTTGGCTAACTGCTCGGGAGTTTCACCTTGCTTCAATAAATCAATGTCATGTTGGACATGCTGAAGCATCAATGTTTTCGTATCGTCAGCTTTTATCTTCTTCAAGCTTGTTGCCAGTTTTGCTTCCAGTTTCCCTGCCAGGGCGATGCGTTGGTCTTTCGACAGCACCAATTCGCTGGCTGGCAAAATGCACAGTGACTGGACTTTTTCGAGAGAACGTTGGTCTTCAGCTGAAAATAGCCGCAATGAATCCACTTCTGTATCGAATAATTCAATACGCACCGGATGTTCCAGGTTAAGCGGATAAATATCCAAGATTCCGCCTCGGAGTGCGAATTCACCAGGGGTGGTCACCATTGGCGTACGGGAATAGCCCATCGCCACTAATTTCAACAACCATTCGTCTGTATCCAGTTCTTCACCTTCTGAAATCCGAAGTGTAGCGTAATCCCATTGTTCTTTCGTTGGCAAGAGCTTACGCATTCCCGCAACCGGTGTGATGTACACGCCTTTGCCTATGCTCTTCATGTGATCCAGCGTATCAATTCGGTGGGCCCGTAGTTCAGGACCCGAGAAAGACACTTCTGCGGCAATCAACTCTTCCGCTGGGTAAAGGTGAACCTGCTCTTCCCCGATCAAACGCACCAAATCATCGTATACGCGCTGCGCATGCAATAAATTTGGCGTCACAATCAATAACGGGTTTTCCGTTTCAGACCAGATGGTTTGGTAGAAAATCGGCCGTGCACTGCCCGATAAACCCGAAATCAGTTGATGGTCCTGCCCTTTTTTCAAATCAGCTATAAATTTCTGTGTATGGGTATCCTCCGAAAAGGTTTGTAAAATGTGGTTCATTCAACTTCCTCCTTCCAAAACATATAAGAAACAGAAAAAAGCTCTGAACGCCCAATGCGTCAAAGCGGTTATGCTCCATTAAATTGATTCATTACTTCTACATACGGTTTTGACAACCATGTCTCACAGGCTGCCGCGCTTTTCTTAATAGCGTCATCCACTTCCGGCCTTTCCTCTTTCGAGAATCGCTGCAGCACATAATCCGGCACTTTCATACCTGCAGGCGGACGGCTGATGCCAATGCGCAACCGGTTGAATTCTTGGCTGCCTAAATGCTGAATCAATGATTTGATGCCATTATGTCCACCAGCGCTGCCTTTTTGGCGCAAACGCAACTGCCCGGTCGGCAAATCAAGATCATCGTAAATGACAATGATGTCTTTTAGAGCGACATCGTAATATTCCATTAACGCACTGACGCTTTCCCCGGACAAATTCATATAAGTCAATGGCTTCAAGAGTATCACTTTGCCCTCAGGCCTATGGGTCACGGAATACATGCCCTTGAATTTGGATTGCGTCAATGGTGCGTTCCATTGAGCAGCCAAATAGTCAATAACTTTAAAGCCAATGTTATGGCGTGTATCTTCATATGCTTTACCTGGATTTCCCAGGCCAATAATCAGTTTCATACCCATCTTCCTTTGCTTTTTCACTGCCTTCTATTTTACCATAACCAATCTTGAAACAAAAAAATAGGGACTGTCTCTCGACAGCCCCTTATTTCTTGTTCGTATTTACGCTTCTTTGTTTTCTTCAGAATCTTCGCTGCCAACCACTTCTGGTTCTGCATCTTCGTCAGATACAGTTTCAAGCTCGTCCAATTCTTCTTGAGTACGAGGAGCTGTTACAGAAACAAGGATAAAGTCATCTTCGTCCAAGATTTCGTAAGATACAGTTCCACGGATATCGCCCACTGTGATTGTTTCGCCAATCGCCAGTTCAGTGGTATCCACTTCCACAGCATCCGGAATATCAGAAGGTTTCACACGAACATTTACTTCACGGTTCGGTTGTGTGATAAAGCCGCCTTCTTTTTCGCCTACAGATTCGCCAGTCAAGTGAACAGCTACTGCCACTTCAAGCTCATCGGACATATTGATTGCCAAAAAGTCGACATGCTTAAAGCTTCCTTTTAGGGCGTCCATTTGATAATCGCTCAAGACAACATTTATAGTCTTGCCGTCGATTTCCAGGTTGATTACGCCATTACGTCCAGATTCACGCAAAGTTTTAATTAAGTCAATTTCAGAAACAGTTACAGGTGTTGTTTCGGTTTGGAAACCGTAGACGACGCCCGGTACATTTCCTTTCGAACGAAGTTCGGTCAAAGCAGAATTCTTATTGCTGCTTTCTCTTTTTTGTGCGGTCATTTTTACAGTCATTACTTTCAGCCTCCAGTTATATTAAAAGTACATAATCACGATAGGTACATAATATGTATATACCCGTTCTTTGTATTTATGAAACATGGAGCATAGAAAGAAATTGTTGATGATCAATCAAAAAGAGTGCTGACTGATTTTTGTTCGTGTACACGGACGATTGTTTCAGCCAATAGACGTGCTACGGACAACTGTTTGATTTTAGGAGATTTCTTTTCTTCAGGCAATGCAATCGAGTTGGTGATGATCAATTCTTTGATAACTGAATCATTGATGCGTTGTACGGCAGGTCCAGAAAGTACTGGATGTGTACAGCACGCATAAACTTCTTTCGCTCCACTTTCAATTAACGCGCTGGCAGCAATTGAGATCGTACCGGCCGTGTCAATGATGTCATCGATGATGATGGCCGTTTTGCCTTCTACATTACCGACGATGTTCATGACTTCCGCAACATTCGGACGTGGGCGTCGTTTATCAATGATTGCAATTGGTGCTTTCAGACGGTCTGCCATTTTGCGTGCGCGTGTTACCCCGCCGTGATCCGGCGAAACGATGATGACATTTTCCAAATCAATGCCGCTCTCGTTAAGGAAGTAATCAGACAGCAATGGGACAGCCACCAAATGGTCAATCAAAATATCAAAGAATCCTTGAATTTGAGGAGCATGGAGGTCCAAAACAATAACGCGTGTAGCTCCAGCAGTTTCCAATAAGTTTGCTACCAATTTCGCTGTAATCGGTTCACGTGAACGGGCTTTACGATCCTGGCGTGCGTAGCCGTAGTATGGAATTACAACATTGACCGTACGGGCAGAAGCACGTTTGACGGCATCGATCATGATCAGCAGTTCCATCAAGTTCTCATTGACAGGCTGAGATGTCGATTGCACGATAAATACATCGTAACCGCGAATACTTTCTTCGATATTAATCTGGATTTCCCCATCGCTGAAATGTGTAACTGAACTTTTCCCAAGCGGAATGCCTGCGTGTTCAGAAATTTCTTCAGCCAGCTCCTGGTTCGAATTCAATGAAAAGATTTTCAATTTTGAGTTTGCATTTTGATAGCCCATTAGGTGTGAACCCTCCTATTTTTTACCGTTCAGTTTGTTTGCATAGCCTTCTTTATTTTCCTGGCGCGCGCGAGCAATCGCCAATGAATCCTCAGGTACATCTTTGGAAATGGTTGAGCCTGCAGCTACATAAGATCCTTTGCCTACAGTGACCGGTGCAATCAGATTCGAGTTGCAGCCGATAAAGGTATCATCTTCAATAACGGTCTGAAACTTATTTTTCCCGTCGTAATTCACTGTGATGGTTCCACAGCCGATATTCACGCCAGTGCCAACTTGAGCATCGCCAATATAGCTCAAGTGGGAAACTTTGCTGTCGTTTCCGACTTCTGATTTTTTGACCTCGACAAAATTGCCGATTTTCACGTCATTGCCCAAAACAGTCTGTGGACGAATGTGTGCAAATGGTCCTACAGCTGTATCCGTGCCGATGCTGCTGTCATGGATTTCAGAACTGCGGATTGCTGTACGGTCGCCGATGACACTGTTGACAATATGGGTATTGGAAGAAATGATGCAGTCTTCTCCAATTTTCGAATTGCCGTCAATCGTGACATTCGGATGGATAATGGTGTCTGCTCCAATTTCAGCTTGTGCACTGATGTAAGCAGTCGCAGGATCGATAATGGACACTCCGGCTCTCATGTGCTTTTCAGCAATCCGTTTGCGCATGATGCCTTCAGCCTGACTCAATGCTACACGGTCATTTACACCCAATGTTTCATCAAAGCTGTCTGTCGCATAAGCCGCAACGATTTCACCTTGTTTTTGAAGGATCTCAATTACGTCAGGCAAATAATATTCACCTTGAACGTTATCGTTGGAAACCAATTTCAATGCTTCAAATAATGCTTTATTGTCAAAGCAATAAGTGCCCGTATTGATTTCTTTTACTTGCTGCTCTTCTGGGGATGCATCTTTCTGCTCGACAATCTTTTCAACAATGCCTGCACTGTTGCGAAGAATGCGTCCGTATCCAGTCGGATTCTCGGCAATCGCCGTCAAAATTGTTGCTTTCGCCTGCGTTTCCGCATGTTGGTCAAGCAAAGCCTGCATTGTTTCCGGACGGATCAAGGGCGTATCGCCACAAACAACCAATGTCGTTCCTTCCAGTCCTTCAATCAATGAAGCTGTCTGTTGTACGGCGTGTGCCGTACCCAATTGTTCCGCCTGTAAGGCATATTCACTTTTATCGCCCAGTTGCTGCTGCACTTTTTCAGCGCCATGTCCGACAACCGTGACAATTTTTTCAACGCCGAGCTGTTCGACATTTCCTGTTACATGCTCGACCATCGGCATGCCGCAAACCGGATGAAGCACTTTATACAGTTTCGACTTCATTCGTGTGCCTTGGCCAGCCGCTAAAATTACTGCATATGTATTTGCCATTCCTTACCCCTCCTTTTAATCCGATAGAATTCCTTTTTCACAATCCTATCCAGTCATTTCTTCTATTGCTTGATAGATCCAGTTTTCAGCTGGCTATGTCAATTAAAAAATTCGCTTTTCCTTATTGACTATAGCGGAAAAACCTTGATTTTTCAAGGTTTCAGAGCATGACAATACCATGACAAAAAAAGTCAAACAAAAAAAGAGCCCTTATTATGAAAGAAGGCCCTTTGATTCAGCTCTATTAAACGCTGGCATTTTCCAATACCGCTTCGTTTTCACTTTGCTCATATGCAGTTAAGACAGCTTCTTGAAGCTTGGTACGCGCGCTCGAGTTGATCGGGTGTGCAATATCCCGAAATTCTCCATCCGGAGTTCTTTTGCTCGGCATTGCGACAAACAAGCCGTCATTTCCATCAATCACTCGAATGTCATGGATGACGAATTCGTTGTCTAGCGTGATAGAAGCGATTGCTCTCATTCGGCCATCGGTTTGTACACGTCGTAATCTCACATCTGTTACTTCCATTCTCTTCATCACCCCTTATCTCAGCTGCTATTTTTCATTCCTAATTATGGGTATTCGCCATAAAGGACTAATCTCCTTCATAATTTACAAAACTTATTAGAAAATTTGCTCAATGGAACAAAAAAACGAAAAGACGGCTGAGTTCATCGGCAAAAAAATACAGGCAAGCCCATGGTTGATGGGTTTGCCTGTATCCTTTAACCAAAAAAGCTATTTAGCTGTTCACTTTTGCAATAACTTCGATTTCCACTTTTACGTCTTTTGGCAAACGCGCCACTTCGACAGTTGAACGCGCCGGTTTATGGTCTCCGAAATACGCTGCATAAATTTCATTCATTTCTGCAAAATCGTTCATGTCTTTAATGAAGACAGTTGTTTTGATTACTTCACCAAGAGAAGAGCCCGCTTCCGCAAGAACCGCTTTCAGGTTTGAAAATACCTGATGCGTTTGGTCAGCAATTGTACCCTCAACCAATTCGCCGGATGCCGTTAGTGGAATTTGACCTGAACTGTATAGAATTCCTCCTGAAACCACGCCTTGTGAGTAAGGGCCAATCGCTGCTGCCGCTTTGTCTGTCGCTACGTAATTCATATTAAATTCCTCCATTTTCAAAGTAGTTTCCTTCTTCTAATGCAATGGTGCGTTCTTTTTCACTGACTTCATGCAATTTAACAAGAGACAGGTATTTTTCAACCAGCCGCTCATCCGAATGCTCCGCCTCTACAAGGACTGCAACACCCGCTAACGTGCATTCGAACTCTTCCAGCAGATTCTTCATGCCGTTCATCGTTCCGCCGACTTTCATGAAGTCATCGGTGATGAGTACACGTTGGCCGCTCTTCATGCTGCGTTTGGATAACACCATGGTCTGTATGCGGCGGGAAGATCCTGATACATAATTGATGCTGACTGTAGAGCCTTCCGTCACTTTGCTGTCTCTTCGGACAATGACTACCGGCACATTCAAATGGCGGGCAATCGCATGGGCAATCGGAATGCCCTTTGTAGCTACCGTCATTATGACATCAATTTTGGCATCAGCAAATGCCGTCGCAAATACTTTTCCGACACGGTTCATCATTTCCGGGTTGCCCAGTACATCCGTCATGTATAAATAGCCGCCCGGCAACAATCTGTCGGAATGGCTCAACTCTTCCATCAAGTCTGCCATAACGGCTTTGATGTCTGTAGCCTGCAACCTGGGAATATACTTAACACCGCCCGCTGCCCCCGGAACCGTCATCAATAAACCCGTTCCTTTTTCTTCGAATGTTTCTTTGACAATGCCCAAATCTTCACTGATGGAAGACTTAGCGGATTGGTACAGATCCGAAAAATACGTCAGCGGAATCAATTTATGCGGGTGTTCCAATAAAAATTGTGTCATATCAACAAGCCGTTCACTGCGCTTCCACTTCAAAACTACCCTCTCCTAAACACGAATGATTTATAGAAAACTTACCATAAATGTACGTATTTAAGCAAGCAGCTCCCGTTCGCCGATCAAGCGTACTGCATATACTTCCGAACAAAAGCCCCGTAAGCCATTATAAATCCGCGGAATGCGCGCTTCTTGATGGACCAGGCCAAAAACTGTAGGTCCGCTGCCGCTCATCAAGACAGCATCTGCTCCAAATTTTTTCATCTGTTCTTTTATCTGTTCCACTTCCGGATACAATTTCAACGTAACACTTTCCAACGCATTTCCTAAATTAGCACACATCGCTTCATAATCGCCTTCATTGAGTGCCCGAATCATCCCTTCTGTATCTGGATGCTGTGCAGATTGGACATCAAATGCACCATAGACATCAGCTGTAGAAACGCCAATTGTCGGTTTTGCCAAGATAACCCAGCAATTCGGCGGAGTCGGCAATTCCTGGATGATCTCACCACGGCCTCTGGCTAATGCGGTACCGCCATAAACGCAGAAAGAAACATCCGATCCAATTTTGGCACCCAGTTCCGCCAGCTCATCAAGCGACAGGTTCAATTGCCAAAGTTTGTTCAGGCCTTTTAATGTGGCAGCTGCGTCACTGCTGCCGCCGGCTAATCCTGCTGCTACCGGGATTTTCTTATCCAGGGAAATAATGACGCCGGTCTTTATATTGAACGTATCTTTAATCAATTGTGCCGCCTGGTAGGCCAGGTTGCGGGAGTCGTTCGGCACAAAACGGTCTGCAGACTGAATATGTATCCCTTTTGCTGTTCCCATCAATCCAATGCGGTCCGATAAATCCACAGTTGTCATGATCATTTCAATTTCATGGTAATTATCCGGACGTTTATGTAAAACATCAAGTGTTAGGTTAATCTTGGCAGGTGCTTTCACGTAGAGCATCTCACTGCCTCCTTTATATTCTGATGAAGACTATTTTAACATACCGCGAGGCAATGGAAAGCAAAGTGCTGGCAGAAACAAAAAAACTCGCCTTCCGCTTGATTAAGCAGTAGCAAGTTTTGAAGAATCTTATAAAATGTAGTTCAATTATTTCACGACAAGTGCATCTTCTGTTCCTTCGTACACAGTAATTTCTACCGCTTCAGTTAAGATGTCTGCGTAGCTGTAAGACACGCGTTCAAATGCATGCTCTTCTTGATCAAGCTCAATCACAAACACAGAGTGATATGTTTCGCGCAGGATTCCAGCACGTTCGACCGTTTTCTTGCGACCTCCGTTTGCCTTTAAAAGCAATCGTTTTCCTAAATGCAGATCCAACGATTTTTTAATATCCGCCAAAGTTTTGGGCATTTTGTCTACACCTCACTATAGACAAAATTCTACCATAATTTATTGAAATAGTCAAGCAAATTCCTAATTTTATCAGCGTCTATCCGTTTATGTCAATATTTTTTTATTCGAAATATCTTTATCCCGAAATAAGTTGTGCCGATATTGTAACAGAATGCCGATATTAGTGGAAATAAGCGTATAATTTGTCGGCCAATAAGCCAAATTCTTTAATGGTCAAGGTCTCTCCGCGCCGTGCCGGATCGATTTCCGCTTCTTCCAACGCTTTTAAAATCAGTTCTTTCTTTTCTTTGCCAAGCGGCATCGCAACTTGAAGGTTGTTTAAAATAGTTTTTCTTCGTTGAACAAACGACCCTCTCGTTACGCTAAAGAAGAAGTCTTCATCAATCACTTCCACTTCCGGCACTTCCCGTTTAGTCATGCGGATGACAGCGGAATCTACATTCGGCTGCGGCAGGAAAACAGATTTGGGAACAGTCAACGCCATTTCAGCCTGTGTATAGTACTGGATAGCGATAGAAAGAGATCCGTATGCCTTTGTTCCAGGTTTGGCTGTAATGCGCTCAGCCACCTCTTTTTGAAGCATAACGACCATGCCTCGGATCGGCAGCTTTTCCAGCAATAGTTTTAAGATGATGGGTGTCGTAACGTAATAAGGCAGATTGGCTACAACGACAATGTCGTCATACCCTGCCAATTCGTTGTCGATGGCTGCCTGTACATCCGTTTTTAGAATATCGGCATGAACGATAGAAATATTGTCGTAAGGAGAGAGTGTGTCGTCAAGAACCGGCAGCAGACGCTGATCGATTTCAAAAGCCAGTACTTTCCCTGCTTCTCTTGCCAAGTGCTCCGTCAAAGCACCAATACCCGGACCGATTTCAATGGCAGCAGACTGTTTTGTCAGTTTCGCCTGTCCAACGATTTTACGTAAAATATTGGGGTCGATCAGAAAGTTCTGCCCCAGACTTTTCTTCACTTTTAAATTGTATTTTGCCATAATCTGCTGTGTCCGGATGGGTGTAGCAATATCTTTAGTCATTGGTTTTCCTCCTGAATTAACGCTTGTACCGCTTTGATGAACTGGTCTTTCGAGATACCGAACATGTGAAGCCGCTTTTGGAGCTGCTTACCGTTCGTATAGCCGATTTGCAGAGTGTTGCCGAGTTGTATACGGCGCTGCTTCGCTTTAGGATGGGCGACAAGTCCGGCATCGATCAAGTCTTCCATTGTAATCTCTACAGGACGCTCTTCCTGAAGCGGCGTATAGACGGCCTGCAAGGCTTCTCGGATGTCTTCATCGCGAGCATGCTCGATCCCTAAACCTTTGCCGTTTTTAGCAATCGTTTTTTCCTTCGCCAAAAATGCATGTTTCGCCTGAGGCACATGTTCTTCAATAATAGCACGGATCCGCCGCCCGGGATAATCAGGATCTGTAAAAACAATGACCCCTCTCTTTTGTTGGGCATGAGCAATGCGCTGCAGCGTTTCTGTTGAAATCGCCGAACCATTTGTTTCTATTGTATCTGCAATGACAGCTCGTTTGATTGCTACCGTATCGTCTTTTCCTTCAACTACTATAATTTCGTTTATTTTCATTTATTCTTTTCCTCTTTTCAAGCTTCTTGTTTTATTCTACACGTTGGCGGGTAGACATGTAAAAAGCTTTCCCGGGAAATATCCCAGGAAAGCCTGTAGTGGAATGGTTTGTAGATTAGTTAAGTACTCTCACTTTTACTTGTTTGCGCCCAAATGACAATGCATCGGATTTATTGGCCATGAACAAATCGATTTTATTGCCTTTGATTGCTCCGCCTGTATCGCCTGCGATTGCGTTGCCGTAACCTTCAACCCATACTTTAGAGCCTAGCGGAATAACGCTAGGATCTACTGCAATTACTTTAAGGCCTGGATTGGCATGCAGGTTGATGCCTGTCGCTGTAATGCCCGAGCATCCCGTGCAGCTTGCTGTATAAGCTGTAGCTGACACGTAGAATTCTTTACCGCCTGCTGGCTCTTCAGCTGGTTGGGCTTTTGCCGGTTCAGCTTTTGCTGGTGCTGGCGTTGCTGCTTTTTCAACAGAAGCCGTTTTCACTGCTGCTTTCTCCTGCTTTTTCTCTTGTGCAGGAGCTGCCTGTGTTGCAGGTGTTGCTTTTGCTGCTGGTGCCGCTTTTGTTTGAGCCCCACGTGAGACGCTGGCTACAACTGTCTTCGTACCGACTGCCGTTACTTGCTTGGTTGGTTCTTTTACAACTTTTTCGTTTTTAAGATCACGTTTTACTTCTTTACCGTTTTCTTTGATTACTTCATACGTTTTTTTAACTACACCATTTGCGCCTTTTTGAACGACTTTTTCGTTGCCTTTAAGCAATGAATCGTCTTTTTTTGTCTCTACTGCATATTTCACAGTATCTTCGACTACATCGGTGACCTTTTCAACACGAACCACTTTGACTTTTGAATTTGGAAGAACCAGTTCGTCCATTTCTTTTTCCACTCGGTCAAGTTTGCCTAAAGAAACTTTATGTTGTTTTAAAAAGTCAGCGACCGTAGTCGAAGTAGACCATACTTTCTTTTCATTAAGACCGTCTTGAATAGTAACTTCATAGGCTTTTTCAACTGAAATGGTTGTTTCTTCATCTACTTGTTCATCCAAAGCAGGTGATACCTTGTCATGTTTTGTAAGTTCAACATCCGCTTTAGCTAAAATTTCGGACACTGTATTTTCAGTTGTCCATGCAGAAGTAGCTTTTCCATCAACTGTTACGTTATATTGTTCTGCTGCATCCCACTCGAGTGCCAAATCTTCATTGATCGGCGTTTCCTTTGAATGGCTTAAGAAATCATGTTCTCCAGCTTCGATTTCCTGTTCCTCCAAAAATGCTCCAACTGTTTCTGCATGTGTTCTTACTTCTTCCTGTTCACCATTCGCTGTTACGGTAACAGTATTTTTTGTACCTTCATATATAGCAAAAGTTAAAACCGCTGCGAACAACAATACAGTTGCGATTGTGACCGCCAATGATTTACCTTTGAATATTTTTGATGAATTGGTATTATTTGCTTCATTTGACAAAAATAACTCCTCCTTCTTCACCTGAGTGATTATATGGGCTCATTTCCAATGTGTCAATCAATACGAATTTCTCAATTTCACTTTATTTGAGAAAGCTTATAAAACTTTTCTGCGTTTTGTGTTGTCGCTTTGGCGACCTCTTCTACTGAAATTCCTTTCAATCGCGCAATTTCTTCCGCAACCAATGGCACATAAGATGGTTCGTTTCTTTTTCCCCGGTAGGGATGGGGAGCTAGATATGGAGCATCTGTCTCAATCATCAAGTGATCAAGTGAAATCAACTCGGCCACTTCTTTCGGCTTTTTGGCATTTTTGAATGTTACGGGTCCGCCAAGCGAAATCATGAAGTTCATTTCTATACTTTCACGGGCCGTCTCCACACTGCCACTAAAGCAATGCATGACACCGCCGATTTCTTTTGCGTTTTCTTCTCGAAGAATTGTCAGCACATCTTCTGTAGCTTCCCGGTTATGGATGATAATCGGCAATTTGACTTTTTTCGCCAACCGGATCTGCTTCCGGAAAATTTCCTGCTGTACTTCTTTTGGTGATTTGTCCCAGTAGTAATCCAATCCGGTCTCCCCGATTCCCACTACTTTTGGATGAGCAGCAAGCTCTTCAATCCATTTCAGATCTTCTTCAGTACAATCGATTGCATCAACTGGATGCCAACCAACTACCGCGAAGATGAATTCATAAGTTTCGGCCAAATCGATGGCCCGTTCGATCGTTTTTCGGTCGAAGCCGATGACTACCATTTTCTCCACGTGATTTTCTCTTGCGCGCTCAATGACTTGTACAAGGTCCTCATCATATTGGTCTGCATTTAAATGTACATGGGTATCGATAAACATCAATCATTCTCCTCACATTAAGCTTTATTCTAATGGTTCTACCTGTATCTTTCTTCACAGCAACATTACAATTAGGTAACAAAACATGTTAGTTCAATGTCAAAAGCGCTTTTTTCTCTGTAATACTGGGCATTAAAACCCACAAAAACAAAAAAAGACCCACTGATAACAGTGGGTCAAAACAGGTCTTTTCCAGTAATCTTATTTAATTTTCGAGCCGTTCGGGAGCTTTTCAGCGACCGATGCCAAAGTCAGATACCCGTCTTTTTCACCAGCCAGGATCATTCCTTGCGAGAGTTCGCCACGCAATTTCACCGGTTTCAAGTTCGCTACGACGACTACTTTTTTGCCGACCAGGTCAGCTGGTTTGTAATGTTCCGCAATACCGGACACCACTTGCCGCTGCTCGTAGCCCATGTCCAACTGAAGTTTCAGCAGTTTGGACGTTTTCGGCACAGCTTCACAATCTGTCACTGTCGCTACACGCAAATCCACTTTCGCAAAATCCTCAATCGCAATTTCTGGTACGTCCGGAACTTCCACGACCGCCGGTTCTTCTGCAGCAGGCGATTCAGTACCGCGCATTTGATCACGGATATATGCTACTTCCGGTTCCAGCTCAAGGCGCGGGAAGATTGGCGTTCCTTTTGACACGACTTGAGTGCCTCCAGGAATTTGGCCGAAGCTTTGAAGCGTATCCCAGCCAAGAGCTTCTTCTGTCAATCCAAGCTGCTCGATGATTTGTTTCGGTGCATTCGGTAAGAATGGCTGCAACATAACCGCAGTCATGCGAAGGCTTTCTGCCAAGTGCGCCATAACAGATGCCAATTGCTCTTTGGCAGCTTCATCTTTCGCCAATACCCATGGCTGTGTTTCATCAATGTATTTATTGGTCCGTGAAATCAATGCCCACACTTCACTTAAGACGATGCTGAATTGCATTCTTTCCATATGTTGCTCATAGACTTTTACCGTCTGCGCGGCTACACGTTGAAGTGGCCCGTCGAATTCGGTTTGCAGTCCGTTAATTTCAGGTATGGCTCCATCAAAGTATTTATTGATCATCGAGACTGTACGGTTCAATAAATTCCCCAAGTCATTAGCCAAATCAAAATTGGTGCGTTCCACAAACGACTCCGGTGAAAAGACGCCGTCAGAACCGAATGGCAATTCACGCAATAGGAAATAACGCGTTGCATCCAACCCATAACGTTCTACAAGCATTTCCGGATAAACGACATTGCCTTTGGATTTCGACATTTTGCCGTCTTTCATCATGATAAAGCCATGGGCGAAAACTTTCTTCGGCAAGGGCAGATCCAAAGCCATCAAGAAAATCGGCCAATAGATTGTGTGGAAACGGACGATGTCTTTGCCGACTACATGGACATCAGCCGGCCAGTATTTATTGAACAAGCTATCGTCTTCTGAGCCGTAGCCAAGAGACGTGATGTAGTTGGACAGCGCGTCAACCCATACATAAATGACATGTTTCGGGTCTCCAGGAACCGGAATTCCCCAATCAAAGGAAGTCCGTGAAACCGACAGATCCTCTAATCCCGGTTTGATGAAATTATTGATCATTTCATTTTTGCGTGATTCAGGCTCAATAAACTCTACGTTATTTTCGTAGTATTCCAAAAGACGGCCAGCGTATTTTTTCATGTTGAAGAAATACGATTCCTCTTTTACTTTATGGACTGGGCGGCCGCAGTCTGGGCAGTTGCCGTTATCCAATTGATTTTCCGTGAAGAACGATTCACAAGGTGTACAATACCAGCCTTCATATTCGCCTTTATAAATATCGCCATTGTCGAGGAACGTTTTGAAAATCCGCTCGACGCCTTCTTTATGGCGGTTCTCCGTAGTCCGGATGAAATCATCGTACGTAATATCCATAGTCGACCAAACTTTTTTAGCAGCCTCGGCCATGTCATCTACAAATTCCTGTGGCTCTTTGCCAGCTTCTTTTGCTTTTTCTTCAATTTTTTGGCCGTGTTCATCCATTCCGGTCAAAAACCGGACATCAAATCCACGCAAACGCTTATAGCGCACCATCGCATCAGAAGCGACTGTCGTATAAGCCGTTCCAATGTGGAATTTTCCGCTTGGGTAATAAATCGGTGTAGTTAAATAAAAGGTGTCTTTGTTAGCAGTCACGAAAAATTCCTCCAGTTTTTTAGTATAATCCTTATTTTAACGAAGTCCCCTATTTTGTACAATCTTTCAATTCGACAAAGCCATTTTCCAGTGAAATTCGACATTTTCCAGCTAATGCTGCGTCGTTTTTTTAGGGCTTCCTATACAACTATGTCAAAATTATGACTTCAAAACTCATGAATATCAAAAATATGATACATCTTATAAAATTTCATTATAAATTCGATAGTTTTTTATTGACCTAATTGCCAGTAGTTGGTATGATTTATGACAGGAAGTGGTAAATGTCGAATTTTGACGAATACACCCGATAAAATAAAAGGAGGACTATTATTATGAAATCAACAGGTATCGTTCGGAAAGTTGACGAATTAGGGCGTGTAGTTATTCCAATCGAATTGCGTCGTACTTTGGGAATCGCAGAGAAAGACGCTTTGGAAATTTACGTAGATGATGACAAAATTATCTTGAAAAAGTATTTACCAAACATGACTTGTGCAGTTACAGGCGAAGTATCAGACGACAACATGCAATTGGTTGGCGGCAAATTGATCTTAAGCACTGAAGGCGCAGAAATGCTGGTAAAAGAGATCCAAAACAACTTAAAGAAGTAAGATAAAAAAAACCAGGAAGCTAGTGCATCCTGGTTTTTTTGATGCTTGCAAAATACGCTGCCGTTTTCTAGCACTAAGCTCCAGTGCAGGGGCTAAACGGCTGCTTCCGCTTTTCTTTGTCCAGCTTCAGCAACCAGCCCCTCGAGTCGCTTCAGCCTAACTAGAAATGGCAAAGAACGCCATTCCCGGTTAGGCTTCCAGCGCTTGTCGGAGCTAAACGGCTGCTTCCGCTTTTCTAGGTATGATAAGCCTGGTAAACTTCCCGTTTCGACAATTGGCGTTCAATGGCCGCTTCTTTAATGGCCTCTTTGGATGTCAGGTTTTTGGTTTCCATCAGCTGGTCCACGTGTTCTTCGATGGATAAACTTTCCCACCACTTTACGTTCTCCAAAGGCTCTGGATCTGCATTGCCTTCCAACACCAAACAAAATTCTCCGCGGATTTCATTTTCTTCAGCCCAGATTACCGCTTCTTCAATAGTGCCTCTCAGAAACTCTTCGAATTTCTTTGTCACTTCGCGTGCCAAAGTGATTTTCCGTTCGTTACCGACCGTTTTTTGCATGCTCTTCAAGCTTTCTTTCAGACGGTGAGGTGCTTCGTAAAAGATCAGGGTTTCTTCTTTTTGGCTCAATACTTCCAACTCTGCTTGCCGCTCTTTTTTATTGCGCGATAAGAATCCGTAGAACAAAAAAGGCTGTGGCGAAATCCCTGAAGCAATCAGTGCACTGAGGGCTGCATTGGCTCCAGGAATCGGCACAACAGGAAAGCCTTCGGCAACCGCCCGTTTAACGATGTCTTCTCCTGGATCGGAAATACACGGCATGCCAGCATCGCTGACCAAAGCTACTGATTTGCCTTCTTCCAGGTACGAGAGGATTTTGAAGCCTCCGCTTTCCTGGTTATGTTCGTGGTAGCTGACTAATTTGGTCTGGATGTCAAAATAATTACAGAGGTTTTTCGTGTTGCGCGTATCTTCCGCTGCAATGATGTCCACTTCTTTTAAAATACGCAATGCACGGATCGTCATATCTTCCAGGTTGCCGATCGGAGTGGCCACCAAATACAAGGTGGGTTGTTGATGCTGGAAACTTTTTTGGGATTTCATTTGCCGTTCTCCTTTCCTTCAGCAATATAATGGATTTTCTGTGCCTTCGTTAACTGCTTGAAGGCATATTCCGCTTTCATTGCTGCCGGTTTCGTGTCGTAGCATTCGTGATGGATCAGCTTGGACGGCCCTTTGGCGCGTGTGTATTTCGCACCTTTTCCAGCGTTATGCGCCGCCAGCCGCTTTTCAAGGTTGTTGGTATAGCCAGCATAAAACGACCCGTCGGCACATTCCAGCACATAAAAATAATGATCACTGGCTGCCATATAACAATTCCCGCACTTCTTCGGTATACTCGCCGTCGTCTCCATAGACAATCAAAGGAGGCAAGATCTTTAAATCTGGTTTGCCGTCTTTAATGCCTTCAATCAACAAAGTATTGGCTTCCTTGCCCGCTTTCGGATATACAAGGCGGATCCGTTTCGGTTCTAAGCGATTCGCACGCATTGACGCAATCAAATCGATCAGACGGCCTGAACGATGGACAAATGCCGCTTTACCCCCTTGCTTCAACAATTGGCTCGCCGACAATACCGCCTCATCCAAAGTTAAGTGCAGCTCATGCCGCGCAATAGCCATGTGTTCACTGATATTTTTATCGCTCATTTCATGTGCTGGAAAATAAGGCGGGTTGCAGGTGACTACATCGTATTTTTCAAACCCAAGCTGCGCCGGCATATTTTTGACGTCGCCTTCAACAATTTCAATTTGCTGCTCCAAGCCGTTGTATTCCACGCTGCGGCGTGCCATATGCGCAAGCCGTTCCTGCAATTCTACGCCAATGATCCGTGATTCTGTACGGGCACTCAGAAACAACGGAATCGCTCCATTCCCTGTGCACAGATCTACAATGGTGCCACGCTTCAATGGAACATACGCAAAACGTGCCAATAATACCGCATCCAAAGAAAAGGAAAACACCGACGGACTTTGAATGATCCGCAGGTCTTCCGCCAATAAATAATCCAATCTTTCATCATCCACTAACATCTTTTCAACTCCTAGCATAACAAAAGGCTGCCGCCACACGAAGTGTCGGAAGCCTTTCTCTTTATTATCTTACAGACAGCTTTCTTCTGCCTTTATGTTCAGTTCTGTTTATTCAGGAACGATAAACAGAACAGGCAATCGTCGCCTTTTCGGGAACTGCCGAAATGTACATTGCAGACATGGTAGCCTTCATGATACAAGCGGGCTAAGTTATCATAGCCTTCACCAATATCCATAACAGCTTTTTTCAATTTCACCGGATCTACAGCAGCTACT
The DNA here is from genome assembly GCF_030407735.1 of Planococcus sp. APC 3900. Lineage (NCBI taxonomy): Bacteria > Bacillati > Bacillota > Bacilli > Caryophanales > Caryophanaceae > Planococcus > Planococcus sp. APC 3900. The sequence goes on from NZ_JASDCT010000013.1 coordinate 43,090, forward strand.
TCCGGCACTGCTTGATGAAACTCATCCAACCGCGCGCGCAAATGATGATTCTCCAATTGCAGCGCATGATGTTCTTCCATCGTCCGAGCTACCACTGCTTTTAATTCGCTGAATTGTTCTTGCATGGATTGGAGTTGCTGTTCAAACTCCATTACCGTGTCCAAAAAATTCTTTTCCTTCACCTAAAACCACCTCACGCTCTCGTTCCTTGGCCCATTATCTCATCTAATGTGTATTCAAGTGTCTGTTCCTGCTCAGTCAATCGGATTTTCAACACCCGCTCTAAAATATTCATGCCTACAACACGGCCTTCGCCATCCGGTGTTGTTACTCGTGTACCGACATCCGGCATTTCTTTTTTCGCTGTTTCATACTCGTCATTCTCGTATTTTAAGCAGCACATTAAACGGCCGCATAAACCAGAGATTTTCGAAGGGTTCAGCGATAGGTTTTGATCTTTCGCCATTTTGATGGAAACCGGCTCAAAATCCCCTAAAAATGTTGAACAGCAAAGCATCCGCCCACAAGGACCGATACCGCCAAGCATTTTCGCTTCATCCCGAACGCCGATTTGGCGAAGTTCGATGCGTGTACGGAAAATGGAAGCCAAGTCTTTCACCAAGTTCCGGAAATCCACACGGCCTTCCGCCGTAAAGTAAAAAATGACTTTATTGCGGTCGAAAGTGTATTCGACATCTACCAATTTCATATCCAAGCGATGCTCTTCAATTTTGTCGGTTCCCAGTTCGAAGGCACGGCTTGCTTCCAAACGATTTTCTTCCACCTGGTGGCGATCGCGGTCAGTTGCCACTCTTACCACTTGTTTCAAAGGCAGAACTACATCGTTTTCTCCAACAGTTTTCGTTGGTACAACCACTTTTCCATACTCTACGCCTCGTGCTGTTTCCACAATGACGTAATCGTCTTTTTCAATCCCTAATGCACCTGGATCAAAATAATATATTTTACCCGCTTTCTTAAAGCGGACACCTATGACATTATACAATTGCTACCCCTCCTGCAGATTCAGCATTAACTGCTCCATCAACAGCGTCCGGTTCATATTGCGCGGCAATTGTTGTTTGGCCTGTAAAACGGCCTGCAACTGCTTCGACAATACCGTAAAAGAACGCTGGAGAGCCATCTGCTTCCAAGTTTCTTCCATGTCTGGATATGTTCGTGCAGTTTCAAGACCTGCTTTTACCGAAGCAATGTCCCGATATGCAAATAATAACATGTCCAGACCTCTTTCGGCATCTTCTTTTTCTTTAAATAATGGCAGCCATTCTGCTTGAAGCATCAAAAGAGCCTCATGAACATTGCTGCCAGCCACTTCCACCAGTTTCAACACGGTTTTTCTGGCCTGGGCAAATTGTTCATCTTGAGCCAACAAGACGGCTTCTTCTTCGCTTTGCGTCAGCATGCTGACAGTTGCAGCCATTGATCCAGTCATTCCATCTGCTATCAGTTTTTCCATAAGCTTGGGACGCGACAGCGGACGAAAAGAAACCAGTTGGCATCTGGAACGGATTGTGCTCATCAATGCATTGAGCCTCTCAGTCAATAGAATGGCTGTCACATTAAACTCAGGCTCTTCCAAAAACTTCAGCAAAGCATTGGCAGAAGAATTGTTCATGCGGTCTGCCTGTTCAATCACGTATATTTTACGGCCTGTATTCAAACCGGTTTTATTCAATTTGAAGATTAACTCTCGGATTTGGTCAATTTTTATGTTTTGGCCATCCGGTTCGATGAAAAGAACGTTGGTGTGGTTGCCGGAATTATAGAGCTGACAACTTCGACATGTTTCACATGGAACATTTTCCACAGGCGATTCACACAGCAGCAGCTTGACGAAAAAATGCGTAATTTCCGTTTTGCCAGAACCAGCCGGACCTTCAAACAGATAAGCGTGCGCTAACCGGTCTTTTGAATAAGCACCTTGGAGCCGCTTCATCACCACTGGCTGCATTTCCAAAAATTCATCAATTGTTTTTTGCACAAACTTCACCTTCAGACTTTGTAAAAAATCCCGTGTTCCGGTTGGAGCACGGGTTTTCTTTTATGGTACTGGCTGCCAGGCAGCCTTGTCATTTATTTACGAGACTTAACAGCGCACCTTTATTTAAAAATGATGGAATTGTTCAATCGGCAAGACGAAAATAGTCGCTCCGCCCACTTCAACTTCTACAGGATAAGGAATATACGAGTCAGCATTTCCACCCATCGGTGATACAGGCGCTACCATCTGTTCACGAGACCGGCAGTTTTCACGAATCAAATCCAGCAACTTCGGTACCAAGTCATCGTCTACACCAATTAAAAAGGTTGTATTCCCTGAGCGCAAAAACCCTCCTGTACTGGCAAGCTTGGTAGCCCGGAAATCATTTTTCGTCAACGCGTTGGATAATCGGTTACTGTCTTGGTCCTGTACAACTGCTACTACGAGTTTCATCAGCACTCACTCCTTTTGTCTTTCTTCTATATAAGTATAACATGAACAAAGATATACGCTGCATATCTTTCCAGCTCTTTGCCAAAAAAATAGCTGCATCAAAAAGACAGCTGACCTTAAAAAGGATCAACTGCCGTTTGGCGTTCTTCTATAAACCGGACAGCTGTTTCCAATGCATCAGCATAAACGGTGTCCAGTTCATTTTCTGCATTGATCAAGCGAATTCGTTCCGGATTCTGGCTCAACAGCAAGAGATAGCCTTCTCTTACTTTGTAATGGAATTTCATTGATTCTACATCCAAGCGATTGATTTCACGGTCTGAATCTTTTTCAATCCGCGCCAGCCCCACTTTCGGATTGACATCAAAATAAAGGGTCAAATCCGGCATGTATTCATCGATGGCAAACTTGTTGATCGCGAAGATTTCTTCCATTCCAAGACCGCGTGCATAGCCCTGATAAGCTAAACTCGAATCGATGTAACGATCACATAAAACGATGCTTCCCGCTTCGAGTGCCGGAATAATTTTTTCGACCAAATGCTGTCTTCTCGCTGCTGCATATAATAAAGCTTCTGTTCGCGCGTCCATTGCGGTGTTGTTCCGGTCCAAGATCACTTGGCGGATTTGTTCGGCTATGTCGATGCCGCCTGGCTCACGTGTACAAACCACGGAAAATCCTTTTTCCTCCAGCGCAGTTGCCAGCATTTTCAGGACCGTTGACTTTCCCGATCCTTCTCCGCCTTCTAGGTTGATTAAATAACTCATTTTCCCGCTCACCTTATTCCATGAAGTTAATCATATTCTACTGTTTTAAACTCTTTTTACTATACACGAAATGGCTTTGCTTTTATAGTGACCAGTAGAAATACCAACTATTCTTCATCTTCTGCCACTTGATATGCCCGGCGGAACAACTCCATTTGGCTGTCTATCACTGGCTCATCGTCTTTGCGCGGTACATAATGGTAAACCCCGTCCGCATCCTGCTGTCTCGCTTTAACATTATCGGCAAGCCCCAATTCCAGTATGTTTTTCACTTGCTGTTTAATGGTTTCGTCAACAATCGGAAATAAAATTTCAATGCGGTTATTTAAATTCCGCGTCATCATATCCGCTGAAGATAAGAAGGTCCGTCCTTTGCCGTTATGGTTAAAGTAATAGACACGGCTATGCTCCAACAAGCTGCCTACGATGCTCCGAACCTGAATGTTCTCACTGACCCCCGGGATTCCTGGACGCAGGCAGCAGATCCCCCTGACAATCAAATCCACTTTCACACCTGCATTGGACGCTTCATATAACTTCATAATAATGAGCTTATCCGTCAGTGAGTTCATCTTCGCAATGATGCGGCCATTGCCATGCTTTTTCTGGAAACGAATTTCCGTATCGATCAAGTCGATGATATCGGTCCGAATTGTAAAAGGCGCTACCGATAAATAATGGAACTCCGGCTTCTCGGTATAGCCGCTTAAATAATTGAAGAAGTTGGTAGCATCAATTCCAAACTGCCTTTTCGAGGTGAACAAGCTCATATCTGTATAGATTTTTGCCGTCTGATCGTTGTAATTGCCGGTTCCTAAATGCACGAAACGCTCAATTTTATCGTCTTTTTTCCGCACGACCAAGGTGATTTTGCTATGGGTTTTCAAATGCGTCATGCCATAAATAACGTGGCATCCCGCCTTTTCCAACTCTTTTGCCCATTGGACATTATTTTCCTCGTCAAAGCGGGCCTTTAATTCAACCAGCACGGTTACTTGTTTGCCATTCTCAGCAGCTCTTTTCAGAGCCTTGATTACCGGAGAATCACCGCTCACCCGGTAAAGGGTCTGCTTGATGGCTAGGACATCGGGATCATCAGCGGCTTCTGAAATAAATTGAACGACCGGTTCAAATGATTCATACGGATGATGAAGAAAAACATCCTGCTCACTGACCTTTTGAAAAATCTGCTTGCCTGTTTCCATCCCTGCCGGCAGCTGCGACACTTTGCCTTCAAAGACCAAATGCTCCCAAACTGGTGCCATTTTTTTATAAAAGCTGAAAAACACCGTCAAATCCAAAAATCCTTCAATAGCATAGACATCTTTTTTATGGACTTCCAGTTCATTGGTCAAGTATTCCAAAATGGCCGGATCAAATCCTGGCTGCTGAATCTCCAGCCGGACAGCCGCTCCCCATTTGCGTTTCCGGAGCTCTTCTTCAATTTCCTTCAGCAAATCACGTGCGCCTTCTTCATGGATCGTCATGTCGGCATTGCGGGTAATCCGGAATACCGACGTTGAAATCACCTTAAAACCATGAAAAAGTTTGCGAATGAAGAAACTGATGACATCTTCCAGTAAAATCAGTTTGTAGCTGCCCTTTTTCGATTCCAGGCGGACAAACCGATCCAGTACAGAAGGCACCTGGACAATGGCGATTTTTTGCCCTTCTTCCGCCTGGTCTTCTACGTCTTCCAGCACCACCGCCAAATTGATGCTTTTGTTGAGCAACATGGGAAATGGACGGTAAGCATCGATGGCCATTGGCGTCAGTACCGGAAAAATATGATCCTCAAAATGCCGTTCCATTATATCCAATTGGTCTGCACTTAAATCCGCCATTTTGACGAATTCTACGTGCTCTTTTTGAAGCTTTGGCAACAATGTTTTTTGCAGCGTTTCATATTGCAGATCCACCAATTGATGGGTCTTCATCGCAATTTCATTTAATTGTTGCTTTGGCGTCATTCCCGCTTTATTCTCGGGTTTCGTAAACCCGACTTTCACCTGATCCTGCAGCCCTGCTACACGGACCATAAAAAATTCATCCAGGTTGGAGCTGAAAATCGCCAGAAATTTAAATCGTTCCAATAACGGGTTCCGTTTATCAAGGGCTTCCTGCAGGACCCGTTCATTAAAAGCCAGCCAGCTCAGTTCGCGGTTATTGTAATAAGAAGGATCCCTGAGTTCCACGCTTTTCTTTTTTAAAGTCTCCAATTTTGACTCCACCTTTTACTTATAATCCATTTATCTATCCTATCACCATCTGCCTGTCAGCAATACGAGATATGTCACTTGAAATGTTAATTATTTGTAAAATTTAAAATCAATCGTTTTCTTTAACTGCTTCTCTAAATGCTTTTTCTGTTTTTCCACCTGGTATTGTTCCGGCTTCCAATCTTCTCGGCATTGCACAGAAAAAACAAGTTTGTCCTCGTTTTCTTCCAGCTCAATCGTTTCCACAATATCACGTTTAGTTGCATTCAAACTGTACGCCAGCTTGATGATAGCGCCAAGCAGGCTGTATTTCGCCAACTCTTCTTTATTGAACCATTCCTCATACACATTAACGTTCCGTTTAAAGACCTCTTTATTTTTAAATGAAGCCATCAAAGCAATGACGATCCGGTCTTTGTGCAGCAAACCATCGATGGTGCGGTTGCCCAATAAGTAAAAAGTATGCTGATGGCTGGATTCCGAATCGATGTAGCTCCCTAAATTATAGAGTGCACTGCTGAGCTTCAAACGCTTATAGTCCAACTCTTCCAATGACAGCAAGCCCAACTCTTCCAATTCCTTTGAAATCAGCAAAGCACTATTGGCAACATGGAATGCATGGGTCAAATTGATGTCATAATCGATAGCCAACTCGTGAAAACTTTCTTCCACGACATTTGGAAATACCGACAAATCGAAATCCTTGGTCGTCTCTTCATAAAACACACCATCCCTTAAGCCTTTTCTGCTGAGAGCAAACTGTTTGGTGTCGATCAATTCCATTAAATAGCGGAACACTTCAACAGCCGGGATGATGATATCCGCCCGGTCCTTCGACAGCCCTTCCAAGCGCTGCAGCTCTGAAAAATCCACTGACTTCAATAAATCACTGACTTCTTCTACGTCATCTCTGCTCATCATGTATTGATGAACACCAGACAGCGGATATTCAATATGCTCCTGATGGATCTGAGCCATGTTCCGCGCACTTCCCCCAATGCCGATCAACGGCAAACGCTTATCAGCCAGCCATTCCAATTGATCAAACCGCTCTTTTAAAAACGACCGCAACTCGCGCAATTCGCCTTTGGTCGGTGTGTTTCCTTCGACAAATTGCTGTTTCAATGATAAAGCACCAAACGGAAAACTGTAGAAAAAAATCAGCTGGCGATTATGGAAATAGGTAACTTCTGTACTGCCCCCACCAATATCAACCGTGATGCCGCTGGCGAATGGTGTGGAATTGACGACGGCCAGGTAACCGTAGTTCGCCTCTTCAAATTCCGAGAGGATACGCATCGTAAAATCTGTTTCTTTTTCCACTGCTGCCAGAATGCTGTCTTGATTTACAGCTTGGCGCACAGCCGCCGTAGCCACACATTTGATGTCTTTCAATTGATGATGGCGGGTCACTTCCTGAAAACTTTTTAAAGTCTTGATCAGTACATCGATGCCTTCCTGTTTCAACACATTGTCTTCATTTAAATAATTACGGAGACGAGCAACGGCTTTCACGTTCTCACTCTCTGTAAAACGTCCGCTTTTATCCCGCGTGTAAATGACGAGCCTGATGGTATTCGAGCCGATATCAATGATTGCATACTTTTCCTGTTCCATGAAAATCCCCCACATTCTGTACCAAGTAAATGATGTTACAGTATACCCTCTTTAAGCATTTCTTATGCTCGGGATGTTTCTTGCTGAAGCACAGACAATTCTTTAGATGCGAGCCTGTGGTCTCCCTGTATCTGTGCATCAGAAGCCAGGTAATTCATGAGTTCCTCGACTTTGGCCAATGTCCATTTCTCGCCCGCCACCACCAGCGGAATACCCGGTGGATATGGAATCACCATACCCGCTGCAATACGGCCGATAACTTGTGTATAAGGCACCCATTCCTGATCCGTCAAATCAATTTCTTCAAAAGACAATTCGGGAACTGTTACTTGGGATACTGTTTTCACTTGGACTCTCATGTCTTTTCTCGCTTCGCCTTCCAACAGCTGTACCGCTTCTTTTAAACGGCTGCGAATTTCGGCAAATGGATAGGCATGCCATTGTTTCATTAAAGGCAAGATCAACAAGACCTGATAAAGGTCTGCCAGCTCAACATGAACCCCCGTTTTCTCCAGCATCTGTTTGAACTGGTAGCCGCTGTGATGGGCAACCCTCAGCATGATTTTCAGTGGATCATCAGACTCTACCACCGCCAAATGCGGAATCATCCGCAGGCTGCTGAGAAAACGCTCCCTCTTTTCATTGAACATCCGCATATCAGGCTGCGAATAATTTTGAAGATAAGAACGTGCATCATCCAATGAGGCAAGGATCAGATACGAAGGACTGCTTGATTGAAACATCCGTAAGTATTTTTGGATTCTTTTCACATTTACACGTTCGCTTCCAATATGTAAAAAAGAGCCCATCGTCATAGCAGGCAATGTTTTATGGGCTGACTGTACGACTACATCTGCACCAAGAGACAACGATGAGACCGGAAACGGGGCGCCTGCCTGAAAGTGGGCACCATGGGCTTCATCCACCAGAACGGCAATTCCATGTTCATGGCATAAAGAAATAATGGCAGTAAGTTCGTAGGAAACCATTCCATAATAATTGGGATAGGTCAGTACAATGGCCTTGGCTTCCGGATAGGCCTTTATCGCTTCTTCTACTGCCTTTAGAGGCACTGCAGCCGCTGTCATGGATTCCTCATCCCATTGCGGTGAAACGTAAACGGGCCGCACATGTGCAAGCTCCAACGCATGGAAGATCGACTTATGGGAATTGCGCTGAACAATGACCACATCCCCTTCTCTGCAAGCGGCGTGAATCATCGCCAGATTTCCGACAGTTGAACCGTTGACCAACAAAAAGCTGCGTTTCGCACCATAAGCTTCCGCTAATAAAAGCTGTGCCTCGTTGATCGCCTCTTCCGGATAATGAAGATCATCCAGACCCGCCAGTTCTGTCACATCGTACTGAAGAGCTGACTGAATTTCTTGCGGCAGTCCCGACAGGATGCCATGTTTATGTCCTGGTACATGAAAAGAAATGGGTTGTTTGTTTTGAAATTCGATTAATGCATCCACAATTGGGCGTCGCTGCGTCATGATTTTCCATCCTCACATTGATTGATTAACTTCATTATAACAATTCCGGTTGAGAGCCGCGGTTTGGAAAACAGTCGGTTGGATACTTTCAATGGCTGTGACTGGTTTTCTCCAAACAAAAAAGCCGTTACCGGAATCGGTAACGACTTTT
>NZ_JASDCT010000014.1:0-25309 GCF_030407735.1 Planococcus sp. APC 3900
ATAGGAAGGGTATTAGAAATAATCATACTTAAATATAAGCTTTCTATATTTCCTAAAGCTTCGTCCTCGAATGGCGTTAAAAATAATGAATAGCCTATTGAAAATGCAACGTCTGGCGCTATAAATATTAGAACTATACTTAAACAAGTCAGAAATATAATCCCTTTGTTAAATAAACTTTCTTCTTCCGCTAACTCTTTAATTTTTTTAATAATGGAATAGATATTCCGGCAAACATACACTACTGCTATTAAAGAAATTATCCAACTTATGATAACTATCAATACAACTGAATTCGAGTAGATAGATTTCTCTAATATAAAGACACTAACTAATATAAACATAATAATAATTAACGCTTGGAACCACGGTGCAAATATTCTATAAAGGGCCCAGTCCGTTAAACTATCAATTTTTTTATTACTAGTAACTACATCTATGTATATTAGAAATAATAACAAAAGAAAAAGTGTAACTATACTAAACAAAAACTCATCAATGGTATAGAGTGGTTTCGAAATAGAGACATAAACAATCAAAAATAATTTAAACCAGTCTTTTTGAAGTAATGATATTTGCATAATCTCCTCCAAATAACGTAAATGCCTTCCAACTTTTCAGTTAGAAGGCATTTATAATAGTAGTTTTAATTATTTCATAAGCTAAAGTATAACTTTAAATCAAATATTTTTTCAAACCATTATTCAAATGTAATGCGCGCGACTGTGTCTTTATCCAATTTTTTTATCACTTCGATGATCAGCTTCACTGCATTTTCATAATCATCACGGTGCAGGATCCCTGCGTGCGAGTGGATGTAGCGTGTTGCTACACCAATGGCAAGCGCCGGCACGCCGTTTGCTGTCAAATGGATCGAGCCTGCATCGGTTCCGCCGCCGGCAATCGTTTCGAACTGATATGGAATGCCTGCTTCTTCAGCTGTGTCTACGACTAATTCGCGCAAGCCACGATGGGAAACCATCGAAGCATCGAACAGCAACAATTGCGGGCCATCGCCCATCTTGCTGTTGGATTCTTTGCTGGTAATACCCGGCGTATCGCCGGCAATACCGACGTCCACAGCAAATCCGATATCCGGCTGTATTTGGGCAGTCGCTGTTTTAGCGCCGCGCAAGCCGATTTCTTCCTGCACCGTGCCCACTCCGTAAACGACGTTCGGGTGGTCGACGCCTTTCAAGCCTTTCAAGACGTCAATAGCGATTGCACAACCAATACGGTTGTCCCATGCTTTTGCCATCAACAGTTTTTCATTGTTCATTACAGTGAACTCGAAATACGGAGTGACCATGTCGCCAGGAGTTACGCCCCACTCTTTCACTTCTTCGCGCGAAGACGCGCCGATATCAATGAACATATCTTTGATTTCGACAGGTTTCTTGCGCGCTTCCAGTGACAGGATATGCGGCGGTTTCGAGCCGATGACACCTGTGATTTCCTTGCCGCTGCGAGTGGTAATCGTAACGCGCTGCGCCAGCATGACTTGTGACCACCAGCCGCCTACCGGTTGGAACTTCAAGAAGCCTTTTTCATCGATTTGTGTAATCATGAATCCGACTTCGTCCAAATGGCCAGCTACCATGATCTTAGGTCCGTCAGCCAGTCCTTCTTTTTTCGCAATCAAACTTCCCAAGCCATCTGTTTCAATCGAGTCGGCAAATGGTGCTATGTATTTTTTCATGACTTCACGCGATTGGCGCTCATTTCCAGGAATGCCGTTCGCATCCGTCAATTCTTTTAACATCAATTGTGTTTCATCTAGTTTAGACATTATTTCGACCTCCTAAGTAATTCATTGCTTTCCCATTATAATGCAATTCTAGCCAGTTATCAAAACATTCATTCTTTCAGTAGCCGTTATTCTGGCGATCGTAATTGGTTTTATTCTTTTGGATATAAGCTTCGAGTACTTCCTCGTAACTAAATTCCAACGCCAACGCCAATCCGCCATAACAGCTCCAAATCTCCATGAAATTGGACATCGAATAATTTTCCAGAAACTCTTGAATCGCTCGTTGAGTCAGCAAAAACAGCTCCGTCAAATCCGTTTCCGCTACGGGCTCTGGCCACTTCTTTAAGGTATTCAAATCCTTCTCAATACCGAGTGACAGCAAGAAATGAATCGAGTCAACGTATTCCTCTAAAATGACCGACCGCTCAGAAGGTCCTTTGGTACTCCAAAATTTGAAGCAGCGCGTTTCATTCGCCAGTTCAGCTAACTCCACTAATAAAGCCAAACCTTTCTTTCTGAAAACGTCTTCGTTGATTTCCTGATTCGATTGGATAAATCGGTCCAATTCTTCCTGCATTTTGAATAGTTCATGCAAATTCATAAAAATCTCCCCTTTTAATAGAATAAATCTTGAAACCAAACTACTTTTGATTCGTATATAAGACAGATAGGACTATGTAACTTAGGAGGTAATTCAGATGGCTTTTCTCATACGCCTCATTGTACTGGCATTGATTATCTACTTATTCTATCGATTGATCCGTTTTATTGTAGATCCGAAAAGAAAATTAGACTCCACCCTCGAATCTGGCACTTATTATTTCCTTGATGATGTAAAAAATGTACAAAAAAACTTTTTCATTGCCTTTCGCGGTGTGTTGTTCGAAGGCGAAAAATATCTTGGTACTACTGAAAATGCATTCGAAGTGGTTTCCATATTTGTGTGGGTAGAAAATCCCGACAAATTGCAGGGCTTCACGAAAGAGGATTTCCATTTCCTCGAAAAAGAGATCTTAATGAATTATCCCGAAGCCCGCATCAATTGGAAAAATCCGATTGAACAGTTAATGAAGCAAAACCAATGAGCATTATGCCCAGCCATTAAAAAATTTCAGGTAGCACCAGATTAAAATGGCAGCATTCAGCATGGCAAGCATCAAAAAACCGACACGGAAATTGGTGTGTTTGGTTTTGTGGCGAAATGCCATCATGCCAAGATAAGCGCCGATGCCTCCGCCAAAAATGGCAACAGTCCACAGGTTCTTTTCAGGAATCCGTTGTCCGCGCCGTTGAGCCTGGTGTTTGTCGACCTTCATCATAATGAAAGCCATGATGGTCAAAATCGCGAAATACGCAGCAATAATCAAGAACATAAGGTTTTCCTCCATAAGAAAAGACTGACGAAAATTCGTCAGTCTTTTTTATTGTTCGCTAAACGCCTGAGCATTGCAGCTTTCTAGTTGTGTGATGTCTATGGACCGCTTGGTCAGGCGCTTACGCTTTTATTACTCTAGCTTCAATGACCTGCTCCTCGGGACATAAGCCGCCCTTCCTGTGCGGCAAAAAGCGCCGCTTCGGAAGTTCATCTTATGCCTGTCGGAGCATAACGGTCATTTCAGCATTTATTACTTAGCTACTGCTTGCTTCGCTTGGTCAACCAATGCTGTGAATGCAGCTGCATCAGATACAGCGATTTCAGCTAGCATTTTGCGGTTGATGTCGATGCCTGCAACTTTCAATCCGTGCATAAGACGGCTGTATGAAATGTCATTCATGCGAGCTGCTGCGTTGATACGTGTGATCCATAGTTTACGGAAATCACGTTTTTTGTTGCGACGGTCACGGTAAGCATAGTTACCTGACTTCATTACCTGTTGGTTTGCTACTTTGAAAAGGATGTGCTTTGCACCATAATAACCTTTTGCTAATTTAATGACCTTTTTACGACGCTGGCGCGTCACTGTTCCACCTTTTACGCGTGGCATATCACATTACCTCCTGCTGAATATATAAAATTCGATTTTTTGTTGCTTGTCTAGACTTCAGCACCCAGTTCTCGGAATCATAAGCTAAAGCAGCTGTGCGGCAATAAGCACCGCTTCGCCTCTTCGTCTTATGCCCATCGAATCTATACGGGCGCTTACGCTTTTCTTATTTCATGTTATAGATTAATGATTTGATGCGTTTCAAGTCGCCTGAAGAAACTAATTTCCCTTTGCGAAGTTTACGCTTTTGCTTAGTTGATTTGTTTGCAAATAAGTGGCTAGTGTGTGAGCTGTTGCGTCTTACTTTACCAGTACCCGTTTTTTTGAAACGTTTAGACGCACCTCTATGGCTTTTCATTTTCGGCATTTCGAATTCCTCCTAAACAATGATCTCTTATTCTTTTTCGTTGACTGGTGCAAGCATCAAGAACATGCTGCGACCATCCATTTTAGGGCGCTGTTCAACCGTTGCAACTTCTTTGCACGCTTCTGCGAAACGTTCAAGAACACGTTGTCCGATTTCTTTGTGCGTAATTGCACGGCCTTTAAAACGAATAGAAGCTTTCACTTTGTCGCCTTTTTCAAGGAACTTGATCGCGTTGCGAAGTTTCGTGTTGAAATCGTGATCGTCAATTGAAGGGCTTAAGCGAACTTCTTTGACGACTATCACTTTCTGATTTTTACGGATTTCACGATCTTTCTTTTGCTGCTCGAACTTGAATTTACCATGGTCCATGATACGAGCAACCGGCGGCTTAGCTTGAGGAGCCACAAGAACAAGATCCAAGTTGACACGAGCTGCAATTTCAAGTGCTTCGTTACGTGTTTTGATGCCAAGTTGTTCACCGTTTTGATCAATAACTCGCAACTCACGTGCACGAATACCGTCATTTACATTAATGTCTTTGCTAATAGTAATCCACCTCCGGATAGTGTCGCGAATAGCTTAAATGTGTGAACCGGCCGAACCGGTTTACAGGGTTCCGATCAAAACAAAAGCGGGTGAACCACAGAGGTCCACCCGCAAATATGACAACACGCTTCTTTCTGCGTGTAAAAGTCAATCGTGTATACCTGCCAACAATCGGTCGATCAGGTGAGAAGCGGGTGCTCCTGCTTGCACATATAAGTATTCTATAACCTTAACTATAATATCACGTGCCTTTGGACCTGTCAACCCTTCTAGCGAAGTTCGCTTTGAACCAGTTTCACGAAGTCTTCAAATGGCATGCTTTCAGATTTCTGCTCCCCGTATTTGCGGACGTTGACAGAACCGGCTTCCAATTCCTTGTCTCCGATGACCAGCATATAAGGAACTTTCTGCATTTGCGCTTCGCGGATCTTATAGCCCAGCTTTTCATCGCGCTCATCAATGTCCACACGGATCTTGTGATTCTGCAGTTTTTCTTGCAGTTCTTTTGTATAAGCACTGTGTGCATCAAGCGATACTGGAATCAATTCCACCTGGACTGGTGCTAGCCAAGTCGGGAATGCCCCTTTGTATTCTTCAATCAGGAATGCCACAAAACGCTCCATAGTCGAAACGACTCCACGGTGGATTACGACCGGACGGTGCTGTTTGCCATCTTCGCCGATATACGACAAGTCAAAGCGTTCCGGCAGAAGGAAATCAAGCTGGACAGTCGACAATGTTTCTTCTTTGCCAAGCGCCGTTTTCACTTGAACATCCACTTTCGGTCCGTAGAATGCCGCTTCGCCTTCTACTTCGATATAATCGATTTCCAGTTCGTCCATTGCTTCTTTCAGCATGGCTTGTGCGCGGTTCCACATAGCATCATCGTCAAAGTATTTTTCTTTGTCAGCCGGATCGCGGTAGGACAAACGGAATGAATAATCCTTGATGTCGAAATCTTTATAGACTTCCACCACCAAATTAACAACACGCTTGAATTCTTCTTTGATCTGGTCTGGACGGACGAAGATGTGTGCATCGTTCAATGTCATGCCGCGGACACGCTGCAATCCAGACAAAGCACCTGACATTTCGTAGCGGTGCATCAAGCCAAGTTCCGCAATACGGACCGGCATTTGGCGGTATGAATGAATGCCTTGTTTGAAAATCATCATATGATGCGGGCAGTTCATTGGACGCAGCACCAATTCCTCGTTATCCATTTTCATGACCGGGAACATATCATCCTGGTAATGATCCCAGTGGCCGCTCGTTTTATACAGCTCCACGCTTCCCATTACCGGAGTATAAACGTGGTCATAGCCCAGACGTTCTTCTTTGTCGACAATATATCGTTCGATGATGCGGCGGATTGTCGCCCCTTTAGGAAGCCACATCGGCAAGCCTTGCCCAACTTTCTGGGAATTCATGAACAAATCCAGTTCTTTCCCTATTTTGCGATGGTCACGTTCTTTCGCTTCCTCCAGCATAGCCAAATGCGCTTTCAGGTCTTCTTTCTTGAAGAATGCAGTTCCGTAGATGCGCTGAAGCATTTTGTTGTCGCTGTTCCCTCTCCAATAAGCTCCGGCAACACTCAATAATTTGAACTCTTTCAGTTTTCCTGTCGAAGGCACGTGAATGCCTCGGCACAAGTCAAAAAAGTCGCCTTGTTCGTAGATGGATACTTGATCGCCTTCTGGAATTGCTTCAAGCAGCTCCAATTTGTAAGGATCTTCAATTGCCGCAAAACGTTCTTGAGCTTCTGCACGAGTTACGTCCTGGCGGATGATTTCGAAGTTCTCGTTGATCAGTTGCTTCATTTCTTTTTCAATCAATGGCAAGTCTTCTGAAGTGATGGCTGTCTCTGTATCGATATCGTAATAAAAACCGTTTTCGATGACCGGACCTACACCGAGTTTTGCATCCGGATACATCCGTTTGATTGCTTGTGCCAATAAGTGAGCAGTACTGTGACGCAAAATTTCCAATGCCTCATCCGATTCTGGTGTGATGATGGCGATGTCTCCATCTTCCTTCAACGGTGCACGCAAATCGACTAGTTTGTCGCCTACTTTGCCGGCCAACGCTTTTTTGCGTAATCCCGGACTGATTGATTGTGCAATTTCCTCAGTAGTTGTGCCCTGTTCAAACTCTTTTACTGCTCCATCAGGGAATTTCAGTTGAATCATGTCTGCCATGCCAATCTCTCCTTTTATATGTTCTGCCGGAAATGCCTTGCCACAGGGTCTGGCTTGGTATTCCCGCTTTTCTTTGTCCAGCTTCAGCGGCTAAAGCCGCTTCGGCAGCTCACCTTAAGCCTTATGGCTCTACACAGCCGCTTCCACCTTTCTTTTTTTCCACGCAAAAAAGCTCCATCCCAAAAGGGACGAAGCTTTAGTTCGTGGTTCCACCCTTCTTCTATTCGATACGGACAGATCCGTTCGAATGAAGCTCTGCATCGGCTAACGGGCCGGTACCGTCAGCTGCTACTGATAAAAACGTTCACAGCTGCTGCTCGAAGGTGGTAAATGGGATTGCCGGTACTTAAGAAGCTTACAGCCTGGGCTTCTCTCTCTGAAAGTCGTACAATTCCACTATTGTCCTTGTCTGCGCATGTAAAATCTTTGCTTGATTGTCTTTACTATAAACCGAAATGGGCTAAAACGCAATACTTCCAGCGGTTAATTCCGGCGATTAAGACCTTCCAGCTTCACTGGCTTGGTCAAGGCACGAATCCGCTCCATGACGCGTGCAGCTTTTAAATCTTCTTTTTCTCCGCGCTGTGAGTAAGTCAGATGATGTTCCAACTCCGAATAACTAAAGTTCGATGACATGAAAGTCGGGAGTTTTTCAGCCATCCGGTAATGGAGAATCGTTCCGAGCACTTCATCGCGCGTCCAGCTCGACATCGCTTCTGCTCCGATATCATCGAGCATCAGGACATCGGCCTTTTTGACGTAGTCGACTTTCTCCTGCAAGGTCTGGTCACCGATTGCTTGTTTCATTTCCCGCATGAATTCAGGGACGAACACCAATACCGTTTTGACATTCAGTTCGGCCAGTTCGTTGGCGGCTGCGCTCAATAAATACGATTTGCCGATGCCGAATTGACCGTACAAATACAAGCCTTTTTCAGGCAGGCTGCCAGGCCCAGTCACCTGATCCAGAAATTCCCCGACAGCCATCAACGCTTCCATCCGGCTTTCGTCTGCATCAAATTTATCCAATGTCGCCTGCATGACTTCTTTCGGCATGTACATGCTGTGAATCAGTGAAGAGGCATGGCGTTTGTTGTCTGCGGCTTCTTTCAAACGGCATTTGGTGTAAGAGATGCCGATGGTGCCGCGCTCCAATACCAGATTCGGTTCGAAACCTTTCAAATGGTTGATGCATGCATCTACACTTGGGCATTTATTGCAGTCATGGGACTGATCAATATATTCATATAACTTCCCAAGCCCTCTATCAATGGTGGAATCATCTATTTCGTCTGCATGGTCTTCCCGGAATTTTTGGACCCCGGGATGGGCCAGCACTTCTTTGCGCATGTCGTTGTATCGCTCAGAGAAAGCAGGCGCATTGACTACACGTTTCAATGTTTCACGAATCGGTTCCATTTAACCACCTTTTCCTTTCTTCAGCGCAAGTTTCGCAAGAAGTTTTTGTTTTTCCACTTCCAGGCTATCGTTTTTCGGTCCGGTCTTGACGACACGTGCCTGATCCTTATTATGGAACCATTCCGGCAGCTTTTCTTCACGCAGCGGTTTTCGGTTTCCGTTGCCTGTAAACGGCTTGGCAACTGTCGTAGGCGAGCCTTCTGATTTCCACTTCATATACTGCATATGTTCGACGCGAGCCAGTTCCATCGCTTCTTTTGCCGTAGTAACATTTTTGCGCAGCCAATGCGAAGCGATTTTTTCCACGTACGCTTTTGTCAGTTTCATATCAGTACGCAAGAGTACATACTGGAGCAGCACATTGACGACAGCCGGCTTCATGCCATGGGTTACCACCAACTGATTGGCCAGCTGGACATCTGCCGGCAGCGGTTCGTTGCCATCAGCGATGTCGCGGAGCACTTGAATCGGTGGCGCCGTTTCCAAATAGGCCAGCAATTCGTCCTGTTTGGTTTTCGGAACTTCCTCTCCTTCTGTTTCCGGCAGTTTCGGAGTTTCCTTCTGCATTTGGACGAGCTGAGGAGCAGTAGTGGAAACTGTCAATTTATAGTACTCGGATGCTGCTCGTTTCAGCCCCTCCACCGTCAAACGGTAATCGTCTTCAATCGCCAGCAAAACCACTTTTTGCATTTCCAATGGCCCCCATCCATAAAGATAAGCCAGTTTGGAAATGAACTCTCTGATGACAGCGGTCAAAACTCGCCGAGGCACCAGCTGTTCTGACAGTCCTTGGCGAAGCAAAGTAAAATCAAACTCGAAATCAGATTCGTATCCACCTTTTTTCCGTTCCTGCAAATCCTGCTGTGCCGGAGGATATCCTGCTTTCGCATGGACAGGCTGGAAAATATCCGTGAACGTCCGCGACACTTCGTCAAAATCCGAAGGGATTTCATTGTGCACAAGAAAACGATCGCGTACACGGCGATAAGACGTTTCACCGATTTTGCTGAATAGGAACATCGACAACAAAGGATCCATAAAAAAGGTTTTCGGGTCTAACGGCGGACATAACTCATAGATAAAGCAGCGGTCATCCGTGTTTTTCCGATAAGTCTTCAGCAAACCGATCGCTTCCAATTGAATTCTTGCTTCAAAAATTTTCGCGATGGGGTTTCCCAATGTATTCATCAGCGTGTAATGCGTTGCCTCTTCCTTAGCGCCTTCTGCTTCCGCCCACAGCGTCAAATACAACGCGATGGCTTCCGCTCCAATCATCGGCTGATACAGCATCGTCAACAATTGCCGGTCATAATTTGAGAACGGGTACGGCAAGCGGATCCGATACGGATCAGCAGCTTGTAATTCTTTATAATACGCAGTCATAAGTCACCGCCTTATTCGCTTTTCTTATCTTCCGGACTTTTATTGAGCAAATCCTTCAGTTCGTCGATAAAGACTGTAATGTCTTTGAATTGGCGGTAAACAGAGGCGAAGCGCACATATGCCACTTCATCGATTGTTGCCAGCCGGTTCATGACCAATTCACCGACTTCTTCGGATTTCACTTCCGGGTTGCCTGCTCGGCGCAGGTCTTTCTCGATCGTAAAGACGACTTCTTCCAATACTTCCAAAGATACCGGCCGTTTTTCGCAAGCACGAATTAAGCCCCGCAATACTTTTTCACGGCTGAACTCTTCACGTGACCCATCTTTTTTGACGACAATCAGCGGCATTTCTTCGACTTTTTCGAAAGTGGTAAAGCGGTAACCGCATGACTCACATTCTCTGCGCCTTCTGATTGACTTCATTTCATCGATTGGCCGTGAATCGACAACACGTGTGCCGTTATGTTGGCAAGCTGGACATTTCATTTCGACATCTCCCTAACTTCTCTATCTAGTGTATCTAGTATAACAAAAATTCATTGGGAAAATAGAAAAAGCAGAGGATTTTGTCCCCTGCTTAGTGTTTTTTGTTAAATGGATTATACAGTTACTGAAACTTTGGATTTCTCAACACTGACTGGACCCATACCGCGCGGAATTTCGACAAGCTCACTTGAGGTTGACCCTAGCGCTTCTGCGATATATTTCGCTGCAATAGTTGGATCTAAATCGCCGCAAGTATAAACATCTACACTTGCATAGCCGTGTTCCGGGAAGCTGTGGATGGTTAAGTGAGATTCAGAGATGATCACAACTCCGCTGACACCTTGTGGCGCGAATTTATGAAAAGCTACCTCTCTTACTTCAGCTCCAGATTTGAGTGCAGCATCAACAAAAGTTTGTTCGATAAAATCCATATCGTTTAATTTGTCAAAATCACACTGCCAAAGTTCTGCAATTACGTGACGTCCCATTGTTTCCATGGTTCGTTTTCCCCCTTTGATATCATTTTGTTTTTTGCGCAAAATATTCAAAGTTGACTACCACGGGGGAAAGTTAGTCCAAAGAGGTCCTAACCCTTTAAGCAGTCATGTGAATAAAAATCTTACGCTCCTAATTCCGAGGTACATGATGGAAATTCAGAAGTGGTAGTCGTTTTTCAACTACGATTCATAGTATAAAACGGATTTATCGCAATTGCAATAATAATATCTTTTGGATATTGAAAAACTTTCATTAAATTTTCCATAAAAAAACCCCGTTTCTCCAGACGTTCTGGAAGAAACGGGATGTAAGACCTTATTTAGATACCAGTACCATAGCCTGAGCAACTTTTTTGGTCAAATCGATGACACGTGCTGAATAGCCCCATTCGTTATCATACCATGCCAGAACTTTCACTTTCCGGTCACCAATGACCATTGTCGACAAACCGTCTATAATCGCTGAACTAGGATTGCTGTTGAAGTCGACAGAAACCAACGGCTCCATCGTTAAGCTTAAAATTCCAGCTAAACCATTTTCAGATGCTTCGACAAAAGCCTGATTGACTTCTTCGATGGTCACTCCTGTCTCCAGGTCAACTACCAAATCCACAAGAGATACATTCGGTGTCGGTACACGCAATGCCATACCATGAAGTTTGCCCTGTAATTCAGGCAATACTAATGATAACGCTTTCGCAGCACCTGTAGAAGTTGGAATGATGGATTGTGCACATGCCCGTGCCCGGCGAAGATCTTTATGCGGGTTATCTAAGTTCTGCTGGTCATTTGTGTAAGAGTGGATTGTCGTCATCAAACCGTTTTCGATGCCAAATTTGTCATGGAGCACTTTGACAACAGGCGCAAGACAGTTTGTTGTGCAGCTTGCATTGGAGATGATGTCATGTTGGTCGATATCCAACTTTTCATCGTTGACGCCCATAACGATCGTGATATCCTCTTTTTTGCCAGGTGCCGTCAAAATGACTTTCTTAGCTCCTGCTTCTAAATGCTGAGCCGCTTTCTCGCGTGAATTGAATTTGCCTGTCGCTTCAATGACAATATCAATGCCCATTTCTTTCCATGGCAGATTCAAAGGATTGCGTTCGCTTACCAATTGAACACGTTTCCCGTTAACAATTAATGCATCCTCTTCTGAAGATACGTCACCTGCGAAGGTGCCGTGATTTGTGTCATACTTAATCAAATGCGCCAGGGTTTCAGCTGGATGAGTGGCGTTGACTGCCGTAATTGTGACATCGTCCATCATTATCGCCTGTCTGAAAACCATACGGCCAATACGGCCAAATCCGTTAATTGCAATAGAAACTGTCATGTGGGAGTCCTCCGTTTATAATTAAGTTATACTGATGTTTTTAATTTCTTATATAGTATAACACAATTAACCATTTAGAGAACCTTAAAAACCACATATCTCTATTCTTTTTCTGGACTCGCTTTCCAGTTATCCAAAATTCTGTTCAATTGCCATTTTGTTTCATCCAATGTTCCATTATTGTATATAACCGCATCCGCACCATCTTCTTTCACCGACATCGGCAATTGTGAACTGATGCGAGCCCGTGCCTCTTTTTCCGTAAAGCCGTTTCGCTCCACCAACCGGTTGAATTGATTTTCTTCTGTTACGCTGACGACCAGAATTTTATCCACCAGATGCTGAAGGCGGCTTTCAAACAACAAGGGAATGTCCATAACGATGGTCTTATATCCTTCTGTCATGTAATCATGGCGCTGCTGAAGCATTTCCTGGCGGATGGCCGGGTGGATTATGTCATTCAGGATTTTCCTCTTGGCGGGATCGTTGAAAATGATTTCCCCCACTTTTGGCCGGTCCATCGTTCCATCTTCCCGAATTACCTCCGGACCGAATGCCTGTTCAATTTGTTCGAGTGTATCGGAACCTGGTTCTACAACCTGACGCGCAACAAGGTCCGCATCAATAATCGGATATCCAGAGTTTTTCAGCATTTCCGATACCGTGCTTTTTCCACTGGCAATACTGCCTGTCAATCCAATGATCATCATCCATCCTCATTTCTGGCAAGCGGGACAGTAAACCGATGCCCGCCCGCCTATTTTCAAGGTTTTTGTCATCGTTCCACATACCATGCATTGTTTTTTTCCATACATGCCAAAACGGTTTTGCATGCTGCCCGATTCGCCGTTGATGTTGCGGTAATCCGAAATGGTACTGCCTCCTGCTTCAATGCTTTCCAGTAAAACGGCCACAATGGCTTCGAATAGTTCCACTTTGCGTTTTTTGCTGATCCGGCTGGCAGCCCGTTTCGGGTGAATTTTCATTTTAAAAAGCGCTTCAGTAGCATAAATGTTGCCGCAGCCAGAAATGACCTGGCCATCCATGATCACTTCTTTGATGGCCTTGTTCCGGTATTTTGGGCTTTCCGCCATCAAAAGGAAATGATCGAGGGCGACTGCTTCAAAAGGCTCTGGTGCCATCAGCAGCAAGGGCGGAAAATCCGCCTCTTCCTGCAATACCCTCATTTCCCCGAAGCGGCGGATATCAGAAAACGCCAGTAAATTGCCATCGCTTAATGTTAGGACCACATGGACATGCCGCCGGAATTTGTCTTCAGGAATGGACTGCAGCTGGTCGACATAAAACCAGGCTCCCGACATCCCCAAATGATTGACCAATAAAAATTCGTTTTCATTTCGCAATGTAAAATAAATGTATTTGCTGCGCCGTTCGACACGGATGATTTGTGCACCGACCAGGCTATCGATAAACCGGTCAGCTTCCATCCGTTTAATGATCGCTTCTTTGCCGTTCGTTTTCGACACACGGATGGTGTCTGAAACTTCTACTGCTTCAATCTTTTTTCCAATAGAGACGGGGCGGATCTGCCGAACGACACCTTCCACTTCCGGAAGTTCAGGCATATCGTTGCCCTCCTGTCATTTAGTGTCGTACCAAGTGTCGCCTTGTGCAATGTCGACTTTTAATGGAACGCTCAGCTTCACTGCATTTTCCATTATTTCAGGCACCAATTTCATGAGTTTGTCCACTTCTTCCGGCGGTGCTTCAAAAATCAATTCATCATGCACTTGCAGCAACATGCGCGTTTGCATATCTTCACGCTCTAATGCGGCATCCATATCGATCATAGCTTTTTTGATGATGTCTGCTGCACTGCCTTGAATCGGTGTATTCATTGCCGTCCGCTCAGCAAAACTGCGCAAATTGAAATTCGAGCTGGTAATGTCCGGCAAGTAACGCCGGCGGTTCATCAAAGTCGTCACAAACCCATCCCGCTTGGCATCTGCAACAATAGTAGTCATATACGTCTTAACGCCAGGGAAGCTTTCGAAATAACGCTCGATAAATGCTGCCGCTTCTTTCCGGGTGATGTTCAGGTTCTGTGACAGGCCATAATCGCTGATGCCGTAGACAATTCCGAAGTTGACGGCTTTTGCCGCTCTTCGCATATCGCCGGTAACTTGTTCTTCAGGCACGTGGAAAACATCGCTTGCTGTCGTCGTATGGATATCGCGATCGTCTTTAAATGCCTGAACCAATCGCTCATCTTCCGACATATCCGCCAATACTCGTAATTCAATCTGCGAATAATCGGCGGCCACCATCACCCAGCCCGGTTCGGATGGAACAAAGGCTTTGCGGATCTTGCGTCCTTCTTCCAGGCGCACAGGAATGTTCTGCAGATTCGGATTGGTGGAACTGAGGCGTCCCGTTGTCGTCAGTGCTTGCTGGAAGCGTGTATGGACTTTGCCGTCTTTATGGATTTCTTTCAATAAACCTTCTATATAAGTAGACAACAACTTGCCTAATTGGCGGTACAACAAGATATGGGAAATAATTTCATGCTGGCCTTCCAGTTTCTCCAGGACGTCCGCTGCTGTTGAATAGCCTGTCTTCGTTTTCTTCAACGCCGGCAATCCCAAATGCTCAAACAGGACTACACCCAGTTGCTTCGGTGAATTGATATTGAATTCCTGTCCAGCCAGACTGTAAATGTCCGACTCGATTTTCTCCAGCTTATGGGACAATTCCTTGCCCATTTCGGATAATTGGTTGCGGTCGACCATGACGCCCAATGATTCCATTTGGCCAAGAACAGTCGCTAGCGGCAATTCCAGTTTGTCATACAAATCAAATTGCTCGTTTTCTTCCAGCTTGTCTACGACCAACGGACGCACTTTCCAAATGGTCCGTGCTTTTCTGGCGATATGCTCGTGTAGAATTGAATCTTCCGGCACTTTCTTCTTAGCGCCTTTTCCGTAAATCTGTTCATTGGTGGAAACATCTGTATAGCCATACTCTTGCACAATGCTCGCCATATCCGTGTAAGTGAGCGAAGGATTGACGATGTAAGCGCCCAGCATCAAATCGAAATCGACGCCTTTCAGCTCAATGCCACAGCGCAAAAATGCTGCGGTTGCGGCTTTCGAATCCGCCATGAATTTTTTCTTCGATGGATCTTTGAACCAATCACGGAATTCCTTCGACTGCTCCACAACCTCCATGGGAATCACATACGTTTCCGTGTCAGTCGCCAGAGAGACCCCAAGCAAATCACAGCTATGGTAATGCTCATCATACAATTCCAGGTGAACCGCCATTTCATCCTTCAGAATAGCCGGATCCACAGTTGACAGCACTTCGAATGTCAATTCTTCTTTGACGGTTTCTTCAGCTGTATAATCCATTTTCTCCAATAAGGATTTAAACGCCAGTTCATTCCAAACTTTCACCAATTCATCCTGGTCCGGTCCTGCATAGCTTAATTCCTCGATGCTGATGTCAATCGGTGCATTGCGTTCGATGGTAGCCAGTTGTTTGCTGATATAGGCAAGATCTTCATTGGCAACCAACTTTTCCTTCATTTTTCCTTTTTGCTGTTCAATGGCTTCATAGACGCCTTCAACCGATCCATGGGCTGCCAACAATTTCAACGCCGTTTTTTCACCGACACCCGGCACACCCGGAATATTATCTGAAGAGTCGCCCATCAGCCCTTTCATGTCGATGATTTGAAGAGGTGTCAGTCCATACTTTTCTTTAATATGTTCTACTGTATATTTCTCAATATCGGTGATGCCTTTTCGGGTGATGTAAACGGTTGTCGACGGCGAAGCCAATTGCGTCAAATCTTTATCTCCTGAAATGACCACTACTTCGTCGCCTTCCCGCTCCGCTTCCAAGCTCAAGGTACCGATAATATCATCCGCTTCGTAATTCTCCAAGTCATAGCGTTTGATCCGGTACGCATCGATCAATTTTTTCAAATAAGGAAATTGTTCCGATAACTCAGGCGGCGTCTTTTGCCGTCCGCCTTTGTATTCGCTGAACGTCTTATGCCGGAAAGTCGTTTTCCCCGCGTCAAAAGCTACGATCATATGTGTCGGCTTTTCTTCCTCCAATACCCGTTGAAGCATCATGGTAAATCCGTATACTGCATTCGTATGGATGCCATTTTCATTGGTCAACAGCGGCAAGGCGAAAAACGCACGATACGCCAAGCTGTTCCCATCTAATAAAAGTATTTTCTTTGCCACAAAATTACCCCTTTCCATAAAAAAAGCCGTCATTCCCTTTATTTTACCACGCGGGCAAATAGAAGAGAAATGACGGCCTTGGCCTTATTCGAAATTACCGGATAGAATATCCGCATATGGAGAATCCGACGGCAGAATAATCACTGTGTCATCACCAATTGTTTTCTTATAGGATTCCAATGAACGGTACAGTTCATAGAATTCGGGATCTTTCGAGAATGATTGGTTATAGATTTTCGCAGCTTCCGACTCACCTTCAGCCTGGATCAATGCCGCTTCCTTACGTGCCGTCGCAATTACTTCCTGCGCTTCCCGATCAGCTTGTGCTTCGATTTCACGTTTTTTCGCATCGCCTTGTGACAAATAGTCCTGAGCGGTGGAATCACGTTCTGAAATCATCCGCGTGTACACGGACTGCTCATTTTCTTCAGGCAGATCCGTACGCTTGATGCGGACATCCATCACTCGGATGCCGTATTGATCTTTTTCCAGCAGCTCATTGACTTTAGCAGTGACATTATCGTTCAGGCTACCGCGGGACGAATTTTCATCATTGATGATTTCATCGTAATTCAATTGCCCAAGTTCTGTCCGTACCACTGAATAAATGAATTCTTCCATCCGGCTTTCTGCATTGACGATCGTCCCGGCATTTGAAATAAGATCAAGCGGATTCACTACGTGCCAAACTGCATAATTATCAATAATGATGCGTTTTTTGTCTTTGGTGTTGATTTCCGCTTCGGACACGTCATAAGTCATTTGGTAGTTCGGCAAAGTCGTAACACTTTGGATAAAAGGGATTTTCATTTTGATGCCAGGCTCTTCCTGGATTTTTACAACTTCCCCAAACTGGCGGACAACCCGGTATTCACTTTCCTTCACCACATAAACGTTCGTCAAAACGATAAGCAGCACAGCGAAAGCGATTGTCAGACCGGCTATCAACTTCCAGTATTTTTTGAAATCAATGGGATCTTTCGGTTCTTTTTTCTTTTTCGGTTTTGCATAAGGGTTGTATTTTTTCACTTCATCTAAGGGTTTATTCGGTTCCATTAATTGCCGCCCCCTTCTTCTTCCGTTTCAGCCGCGGGCGGAACTGCTGTCTGCAGCCCATCCAGCGGCAAGTACTTCATGGTCCCGCCATCGTCGTTCATAATGTACAGTTTCGCATTTGGCAGAACGGATTCCAGCGTTTCCATGACGATCCGCTGTTTCGTCACTTCGGGATTGTTGTCATATTCCAGATACAGCTTATCGAATAAAGCCACATCCCCTGTTGCCTGTTGGACACGAGCAACTTTTTCACCTTCTGCACGTGAATTGATGGCGGCTTTTTCGCCCAACGCTTCGTTGCGTTTTTGGTTTTCATACTTCTTCGCTTCATTGATTTTCGTATTCATCGTTTCTCGGGCATCGGTTACATTTGTAAATGCCGCGCGCACTTCTTCGTTCGGCAGCTCGACGTCCTGCAGTTTGACTGCCAGAACCGTGATGCCGATATCGTATTTCTCAATCAATGAGGCGAGCAAATCGCGGGTTTCGGCTTCAATTTCGGCCTTTCCGGATGTCAGGGCATCATCGATCAATGAACTGCCGATGATGGAGCGGATGGAAGCAGAGGTTGCATCGTGCAAAATGTCCTGTGGCGCTTCCGCATTAAACAAGTATTTTTTAGGGTCCGTGATTTTCCACTGGACTACCAAGTCAGTTAAGACGATGTTTTCGTCTCCTGTAATCATCTTGGTTTCCTTATCGAAAGCCACAATCTCCCCTTCAGCGTTCTGGTTATAGCCGAATTGCAGGCTATACGTTTCTTTGGAGAGGATTTCCGCTTTTTGAATTGGCCAAGGCAATTTGAAATGCAGTCCGGCCTCTGTATTGGTTTCATTTGCTACACCAAATGTAACAATGACTGCCTGTTCGGATTCATCTACTGTATACCAGGAAGTAAAGACTGCAATAAGCAGAAGTATTCCCACAATAGACAAACCGATCACCGACAACAACTTTTTCGTCGACATGATAAGTCCCCCTTTTTCTTGTTATCTGTAATACGGAATAATTGTAAAATAGTTTCATAAAAATAGAAAAAGAGCCCGGGGAAGGACTCTTTTTCCAATTATGCGGTTGAAGGGGGTTCTATTAAACCTTACCATCCGACTGTGAAGCTGGTGTTAAGTTACTGTAAAATTACCATTGATTGTTTTTGTACTTTTTATAGTAATTCACTTGCCGTGCCAGCAAATAGAGCTTGCGCTTTAAATGCTTGTCTTTTTTGTAGAACAAAGGATTGCCGTACTGGCCTTTCTTAATCAGGCGCTTGATGTCTTTGAGAACTGCTTTGTTATCTACGAAATTGCGCAGGACAGCTTTCGGCACAACCGTAAACAGGAAATCCTCGTTCAGATATGTCACCGGCTTGTCCGCCCGATAAATCAGGTCATCGACAAAATACTCAGCCATATTATGGCCAAGAGCGGTCACATAATAGCTTGAACGGCCCTGTCGAATGTTTACTTCGAACACTTTGAATTTTTTGTCACGTGCATCGTATTTCAAATCGAAATTCGCAAAACCGGTATAACCGACAGCTTCCAGGAAATTCTGCAGCTTGACCATCATTTCTTTATCGAAACGTGTAATCAATGCGGTATAATTCCCGATGGCCGTAACAGTATGCTCCTGCAAAACTACTTGAGCAAATGTCACCAACTGCGTCTTACCTTTTGAATTCGCATAAATAACCGAATCCCACATGAAAGTGTCGTCTCCCGGGATATAATCCTGGATGATCAATTCGTCGCTATAACCGCTTGCTTTGATTTGCTGGATGACGTTGTGCATCTCTTTCGGGCTATCGACTTTATAGACTTTCTGCTGCCCTTCAAACTTGTTTCGGCTGTATTCGATCCCGTTGCTCGGCTTGATGATGATTGGGTACATCATTTCTTCCTCGAACGGTTCAGCTGATTTGCAGTCATAGAAAAATGTCGTTGGCGTTTCGATGCCATGCACTTTACACAATTCATAGAAATTCGCTTTGACCTGCAGCTGGTTCATCAAATCTTCCGTAATATAATTGAAGACATAGTGCTCGCGCAAAATTTTTGCGTTTTCGATAATCAACCGAACATACAGGTCATTGGTTCCGATCAGCAAAAGCGTTTTTCCAGGTGCTCGGTACTTTTCGGCAATATCAATTAAGATATCGGCAAACTGGGAATCTTCCGCCAATCCAGAGCGCAATTCGATCGTTTCGGTAATTGTGCTCAATGAAGTAAATGATAACGGTTCTTTACCGACTAAAATCGGCTTGATGCCATATGCTTCGTGAAAAGAAATGGCCATATTATAGGCATTCATGTCTGTGCCGATGATGATTGGCAAAAATGGGTGTTTGGTTTCCATACTTTCCTCCTAAATTAACTAGCCAATGGCAAATAAATGGTGAATGTCGTGCCGACGCCAACTTCACTGTCGACTTCCACTTTTCCATGATGCGCCTCGATTAAATGTTTGACAATGGAGAGACCCAGACCGGTGCCGCCTGAATTGCGGCTGCGTGCACGGTCAACACGGTAAAAACGCTCAAATAAACGGCCGATTTCTGAGCTTTCAATACCGATTCCTTGGTCTGCCACTTGAATGACGGCTTGCTCGCCTTTAACGAAAAGCCGGATATTGATTTCTGTATTGGCACTAGAATATGTAACAGCATTGATCAATAGATTCATGATCACTTGAATTAACCGGTTAGCGTCACCGAATACAGTGGCCGGCCTTACATCCAGCTTTAAGCGGATCGATTTTTCATCAAGTTTCGGTTGAATCATTTCGACTGCCCGTTTAATGACCGCTTTCATATCCGTCGGCTGGGCTTTGACGTCAAATCCACTTTGTTCAACTCTTGATAAGTCCAACAAGTCATTAATGAGCATCTCCAGCCGGTTGCTTTCGGTATGGACAATTTCCAGAAACGACAATAACGTTTCTGTATCCTTATAGGCACCATCAAGCAGCGTCTCTGAAAATCCTTTAATGGAAGTGACCGGCGTCCGAAGTTCATGGGAAACGTTTGCGACAAAATCTTTGCGGATCTGTTCCAACCGCTTCAGTTCCGTAATATCATGGAAGACAATTACAATGCCAAGCCAGCGCTGATGTTCTCCGATTACCGGTGCCCCGTATACGTTTAAATTTTTTAAGGTTAACCCCGACATAAATTCAATTTGGGCACGGGAATGGGTTTCCGTCATGAACACATCTTCAATAAAGCTTTCCAATTCTATTGGGATTCGAAGCTCTTTGTAGAACTTGCCCATGACATGATCGGGAGCCAAATCGAATTCTTCCAGAAATGGTTTATTGACAAGTGAAATGCCTCCTTGCCGATCAATCATGATCAACGCGCTGCCCATATTTTCAATCAGTGTTTTCAACCGTTCCTGTTCCATGATACGGACTGCTGTAATTTCCTGCAAATTTCGCGCTAGTACATTGATGGTCCGGCTTAATCCAACACTGCTTTGTGCATTTGATTCAGATGCACGTGCCCGGTAATTTCCTTTTACCAATTCCATAGCCGTCTCTGTGGCATTTTCAATCGGTTTAATATGGACATCGATGATTCTGCTGCCCACGATGCCTGAAAACACCAAAGCTGCCGCAAATGCCAAAAATAAGACAAGCCAGATATTCGAATTATCCTCAGTACCTTCGTAGAATTGCAGTATCTGAAGCACGATCATAAACAGACCCGTAAGCATCGTTCCAATCCACACCAGCAAGGTGAGCAACAGCCGATGCCGAAAAGATTTCATGAGCTTTTCGGCTCCTCAAACTTATAGCCCAATCCCCTGATCGTTTTGATGAAGGTCGGTTTCCGGCTGTTTTCTTCTATTTTATCGCGCAAATGGCTGATATGGACGTCAACAATGCGAGTATCTCCTGCAAAATCATATTTCCAAACAGCACTCAGCAACTGATCCCGTGTTAACACACGATTTTTATTTTCCATCAAATAGACCAGAAGCTCAAATTCTTTAGGCGTAAATTCCAACTGCTCCTTATTGAGAAATACTTCGAATCGATCAGGATAAACATCCAATTTTCCGAGAGAAATCGGTGCGGATGAATCCTGTTGCGGAGTCGGGACATTGTTCGCTCTTCTCAACACCGCTTTAATGCGCGCAACTACTTCTCTTGGACTGAACGGTTTGGTCATGTAATCGTCCGCTCCCAATTCCAGACCCAAGACTTTGTCGAACTCATCACCTTTTGCCGTCAACATAATAATCGGTGTATTGATTTTTTGCTGGCGCAGCGATTTACAGACTTCTACACCGTCCATGGATGGAAGCATGAGATCCAAGACAATCAAAGATGGATTTTCGCTCAGAGCCAAATCGTAGCCCTGTTTGCCATCGTTGGCGATAATAGTTTCAAAACCCGCTTGGACAAGGTTATAGGATAATAAGGTGGCAATTGAATGTTCATCTTCAATGATCAATATTTTCTTCAGCATTTTACATCCTCCACACTCAGTTTGAAACCCCCATCTCAAACCGCGTCAGAAATTATCTATTGCATAAGTTGTTACTTGTTCCCCTATTGCGGTGGGTTAGCTGTGATTTGACCTTGAACCACGACATCCCCGTGTTCATCGCTTCCTTGAACTTGGATGACAACCCCATTATGCTTGATATCCACTTCGGTGACTTCCAATAAAAAATCAATCGTCGCGTAATGGTGGACGGGTTTTAAAAACTTCAGCTGCTGTCCGGTAATATACGAACCGGGGCCCGGTATATATTTGGAAACCGCTGATGTAAGAATGCCCGTCAACATAATATTCGGCACCACAGGCTTTTCAAAAGCGGTTTGCGCCGCAAAATCGTGTTGAATATACAGCGGATTGCTGTCATTAGTCAAACCCAGATAAAGAAGAAGATCTTTGTCTTCAATTTTTTCTGTCAGTTTCAGTTTTTCTCCGATTTTGATGTCTTCTACTCGCCGGCCTAATTTCCGCTTTTTCCCAAGCAACAAATAACATCCCTCCAATTAACTTGATACTCTTATAGTATCAAGTTAATCAATGAAAGTGCAAGCGCCCAAGGTACCGGGAACATTTGAATGCAGAGGGCTGCCGATTTTTAAGGACAGAAAAACGGACAGGAGTTCCCCTGTCCGCTTCGCACATTGCCTATGCCAATACTTTCATGACCGCTTTAACCGAATTGGCTGACTGGTTCAACAATGTTTTTTCTTCTTCATTCAAATCAATTTCAATTATTTTTTCAATGCCGCCCGCACCCAAAATGGTTGGCACACCTAAGTAGATGCCATTCAATCCATACTCGCCTTCCAAATAAGCGATGGACGGCAGGATGCGGCGCTGGTCTTTGATGATGGCCTCTGCCATTTCAACCAGTGATGCGGCAGGTGCGTAATAAGCTGAACCATTCCCCAACAGATTGACGATTTCAGCTCCGCCTTTGCGCGTGCGCTCCACAATTTCATCTAAGCGCTCTTTTGCAATCATCGACTCCAGTGGGATTCCACCAGCATAAGAATACCTCACAAGCGGTACCATGTCATCACCATGTCCTCCTAGCACGAATCCAGTCACATCTTTGACTGAAATGTTCAATTCTTCAGCTACGAACGTGCGGAAACGTGCGGAATCCAAGACGCCCGATTGTCCGATAACACGTTCTTTCGGAAAGCCGGATGCCTGGAAAACCGTGTACGTCATGGCATCAACAGGATTTGTCAGAACGATGATTGTCGTCTCCGGAGAGTACTTCACAATATCCGCTGTAACAGCTTTCATGACTTTCTGGTTGGTTTGGACCAAATCATCCCGGCTCATGCCAGGTTTACGGGCAATCCCAGCTGTGATGATGACCAGATCTGAATCCTTGGTATCTTCGTAATTGGATGTGCCTGATACGCGGGCATCGAATCCTTGTACAGGACCAGCCTCCGCCATATCCAAAGCCTTTCCTTTTGCCGGATTTTCCATCGGAGGAATATCAACCAACACGACATCTCCCAGCTCTTTTTGAGCCAATAGGAATGCCGTTGTCGCCCCGGTGAAGCCAGAACCAATCACTGAAATCTTTTTACGCTTGAATGTCATGAACGATCTCTCCTTTAACAGTAGTTGAGTTGAAATAAAACATCTTCTTCCCGTGGCAGCTGCTGCCGCTTTGGGTACAGCGAAGCCAGTTGCTCCTAAGCAAGCAGCGCGCGTCGCTATAATAATTTAGTAAGAAAGATGTATGTTTTCTTTCTTTACCCTAAAGGAATTGGACCAAAACAGCGGACATCCCAAAAGGAGCATGACAGCCTGTTAACAAATGGCCAGCAGTGAAAACCGACAAACGTTCTGGTGAATATTTATCAGAAATAATTGCGACAAAAAAAGGAGGGGAAAATCCTCCTCCTTTTTGCTTGTCATTTACTCTTATAGGTTTTTGATCAATTCATCAGCAAACTCAGAGCATTTCACTTCTGTAGCGCCGTCCATTAGACGAGCAAAGTCATAAGTTACAACTTTAGAAGCAATTGTTTTCTCCATAGAGTTTGTGATCATTTTAGCAGCTTCTCCCCATCCTAGGTGTTCAAGCATCAATACACCTGAAAGGATAACTGAAGAAGGGTTTACTTTATCAAGGCCAGCATATTTAGGAGCTGTTCCGTGAGTTGCTTCGAAAATCGCATGTCCAGTATCATAGTTGATGTTCGCTCCAGGAGCAATACCAATTCCGCCTACTTGAGCAGCCAAAGCATCAGAGATGTAATCTCCGTTCAAGTTCATTGTTGCAACAACATCGAACTCGCTTGGGCGTGTAAGGATTTGTTGAAGGAAGATATCAGCGATTGAATCTTTAACAAGGATTTTACCTGAAGCAAGTGCTTCTTCCTGTGCTTTGTTCGCAGCGTCTGTACCTTTTTCATCTTTAATTGCATCATATTCGTTCCATGTAAATACTTTATCGCCGAATTCTTGTTCAGCCACTTCATAGCCCCAGTTTTTGAAAGCTCCTTCAGTGAACTTCATGATGTTACCTTTGTGAACTAGTGTCAATGATTCGCGGCCTTCAGAAATTGCATAGTTGATTGCAGCGCGCACTAAACGTTTTGTTCCATCTTCTGAAATCGGTTTGATGCCGATACCTGAAGACTCAGGGAAACGGATGTTTTTAACGCCCATTTCATCCTGTAGGAATGAAATCAATTTTTTCACTTCATCTGAACCGTTAGCGTATTCGATACCAGCATAGATATCTTCAGTGTTTTCGCGGAAAATAACCATGTCCGTGTCTTCAGGACGTTTTACCGGTGAAGGTACGCCGTCGAAGTAACGAACTGGACGCAAGCAAGTGTACAAATCAAGTTCCTGGCGAAGTGCTACGTTCAATGAACGGATACCGCCGCCGATTGGCGTAGTAAGAGGTCCTTTGATAGCGATCAAGTACTCACGGATTACTTCAAGAGTTTCTTCAGGAAGCCATTCTCCTGTTTCGTCGAATGCTTTTTGTCCTGCAAGAACTTCTTTCCAGACAATTGATTTTTCACCGTTATAAGCTTTTGTTACTGCTTCTTCTAAAACGCGTGAAGCTGCATTCCAGATATCCGGTCCTGTTCCGTCACCGATAATATAAGGGATTACTGCGTTATTTGGAACATTCAAGACACCGTTTTCTACTGAAATTTTTTCGCCGTTAGTCATTTGTAATTTCCTCCTGTGGTCAAAGTCATAGGGCTGCACAAAGAGTGCTAGCCCTATGAGTTATATTTTTTTGTGGATCTGAAATGAATACTCCTTAGCGTTCTTCAACCGGTACATACGTCTGCATGCCAGGCCCGATGTATTCCGCACGCGGGCGGATCAGGCGGTTGTTTGAGTACTGCTCAAGGATATGTGCCAGCCAGCCCGATGTGCGGGAAACCGCAAAGATCGGCGTGAACAGGTCATGTTCGATGTTCAGGCTGTGGTAAACCGATGCCGAGTAGAAATCGACGTTCGGCGGCAGGTTCTTCTGGCCAGTAACGATTTCGTGGATCTTCACGGACATGTCGTACCATTTTTCTTCGCCGCGGATCTGCGTT
>NZ_JASDCT010000015.1:0-21134 GCF_030407735.1 Planococcus sp. APC 3900
TTAATATGAGTTTTAGCGTGCTTACCATAAAATTTTTCTAACATTAATTTTTTATTAGTATATAGTTTAGGGATAGATTTAGATTCACAAAAAATAACTTTTAACCCTGTATTTCCATCGCCGAAAGTTTCAACCTTAACTTTACCGTAATAAATTCCAAGTCGATTAATAGGGATGTTTTTGTTGTTCCCGACATCCCTAAAAAATTGGTTCAAAGAAAGTGTTTCATTAGAGTCAACTTTTAAAATCTTTTTATCATTATCGAATAAAGGGTCTTTAAAAAGCTCAATTGCACTTAAAATAGAAGTTAAATAACTGCCTTCAATTAGTTTGTTATTGGTAATTGAAGAGGATAATGATTTTGATTGATATCCAACTAAGTTGTTGTTCTCTTTATTATAATCGGGGTCTTGAGAAGTTTTTGTCTGCGTAGATATTTTTCTGAGGATTACCAATCCATTCTTCTCTACAGTATCTTTGGCAGCTTTTTTCTCGAGTATTGTTCTTTGATTTTCTTCATCTCTACCTGATTGCTTGCATCCAGCTACATGTAAGTGATCCTTTTTTCCTATTTGGAAGTAAATCCTCTTCGGGTTATCATTTTCCCAAGTAGTTGCGGACAACTTAATTTGGCAACTTTTATCAGCGCAAATAAAGTTTCTGTAGTCTTTCAATTCACCACGGCGCCCCATAATCCTTGCTTTTTCAGCAGTGATGATTCTTTTCAATTCAATACTATAAGCTTCTTTAACCATAGTAACCTCCTAATATTAGTGAATTGATATTATTAGTATCCATATTATTCTAACAATATTTTCTGTTACTTGCAGATTCAAAAGAAATAAATATTTCAGAGTGATAGAAATTGTTTACTATTATATAGAAAGAACTTATATGTCGAGAAGTATATATTGCCCAACTGGAGTTTTAAAAATTGCCCAACTTTTGCCCAATTATCCAACTCCAAATATACACAAATAAACAAAACAGATTTACAAGAACGCTATTCTATCAGTGGTTTAGAATCAGTGAAATCGGATAAAAACACCAGGTATATAATCCGCACAAGCGTCCACCCGTGGGAACGCGAGCAATACTTGAAGATGTACTAAAAATTACCTTAAGCCGTTGGTGCTGCAAAGCGCCAACGGCTTTTTTCTGTTTTCCGTCGAGTCCAGAAAGAGAAAATGAAAAAAAATAATGGAAATTGAAAACTAATAGAAACTTATTCGTGTGCTAAAGCGACTAATTGGCAATGACCTGGCAGACTGAGATATTAAAAAGTTTTTTTAAAAAAAAAGTTAATATTTGACTATGTTGCTGATTAGTAAAAGAGGAGGAATCATTATGTTCATGATCTTATACGCAATTCTAATTTCTCTCTGGATCACGTCTTTAGTCGCTTTCGGAAAATCATACATCCGTTACCACAAAGATGAGCGTGCTTATGAAGAAAGCCACCGCGTCGATTCTTGATCAGCAGAATGCTTCACGGTTGAGAATTGAGTGATTCTCGTTGATGGTGGAATATCTGTGTGTGTTTCCTGTTAAAGGGATTCCGGCTTCAATTGCTCCTCAAATAATTGGCGAAGCATTTCAACGGAGTTTTTAACAGAAGCAGGCCACGAGATTAAAGAACAGTATGCCGTTTGGAATTTAGTGAACTGGTCGGGTGTGATTCTTACTGTCTTGGAAGAAAGCGTGATAGAAATAGAGCCTAGGCTGATGGAAGTTAACGAGCAGGCTCTCTTCGATGGAATCATTAAAATAAGTGAACTGGAGCAAAGAACCTCGGATTTACTGAACCGTTTCGGAGATATTGAAAGAACCCTGCTGATTCGTCGTACAGACATCTTTACTCTGCTCGAAAATGAATGGATAGGCATGGGCATTGAAGACACCTTGAAACTGGCTAAACGGCCATTAGAATATAAATTATTTAAACAATCAACATTGGAAAAGATACTGAAGAGACCGATAAATGAAATTTTTGTCGATTGGAGCCTCAAAGCCGATAAAGGTTATGCTGTTCTGACTCTGCAGAAAAGTAAACATGAAAACAGTTTCTCCTCGGAGATGCTGTTTTTTATGTGCTGGCAAAGAAAGATTCCAGAGGCAAGCGGATATCTCCTTGTCTTGCTGTTGCTTGAAAATATCCTGATTCTAACTAAACAGGCTTTGTGAAATTTATGATGAAAATATGCAGAGTATGCGAAGAATACCTTTTTTTATAGTTTACAGCCGGCGAATTAAGGTTATAATTAGTTGCAGCCTGAAAAGTTAATAACTCATACTGAATTTTTCTTTCTCTTGAAAGAAGAAGGATTTTGTGGGAGGCGATTAATTTGAGGAAAATCCAAGGACTTTCGAATCTTGTAGAATATTTGGAATCAGTGAATTATCCATTGGCTGCAGAGCAGATTACAGATTTAATGTCGAAAAGAAAGATTCCGCACCGCAAAGCATTCCAAGACACTGTGATCTTTAATTTAGAACACATTGACTGGTGGATTGCTGAGCAGCAGAAACGATGATTAATTGATGAACATGCTTGAGTAAAAGAAATAACCTTGTCGTCCGTTCTGCAAAGAACGAACTGCGAGGTTATTCTTTTTTGGTAACTTTATACACTTTTTTGCGTCTACTGTTATAATAGTCTAAAAACGGAGGGGGAATCGGCTATGCGCTTTTTAATGTCTATCATTGTTTTTTTAATCTTCTTTTCGTTTGCAGGCATTGGCACATATGTTATCGGACCCGATTTGTCGACCGACCGGCTGGTTGCCGAGGCGACAGAAGAGCTTCGGAACAACGGGCAAATGGAAAAAGTGGTGGAATATGTTGAAAGTGATCCACAAATGCTTGAATATGTAGAAGAAGCCAAAATTGCAGAGGAAGAGAGTATGCCTTTGCCATTTGAAACAACTGGAGATGCGGCGGGTACAGTCATCAAAAAGGTCGGCATTGCGGATCTGGCTAAAATGAAATCGGGAATTGAAGATGGCACGATGTCAGCAGACGAAGTGATTCAGAAGCTTGAAGAGGATTTGAATGAAGAAGAGCTGCTTGCCCTGAAAGTGATCGTATACAAGGAATTATACAAACAGCAATAATAAAGGATATATGCTAAACTGAGTCACGAAGATAAAGTAAAAGTTTAAAGGAGGCTATTGCATGAAACCGTTTCGCGTAGAGTTTTATTTTGATCAAGGCAATACCATCGTACACAATGTCCAGGCTGTAGATAAAGAATCGGCATTAAGCAAGATTCCTTCCAATGGCACTTATGAAATTTCAGATGAACAAACAGGCAATATTTATCGCATTACTATCAATTTAGTTAAATATATTATCGTCAGCGAACTGTAGAAGATTTTTTCTCGGCAAGCTGCACTTAAGGTGTTGCTTGCGCAACTCCTTTTTTTAAAAGATTTTTTGCATGACAATTCGATTGGGAGGCAAATGAATGGAATTCAGAGGATCGAGTGCTTACGAGGAAAAAGATTTTTTGAAGAACTTTCTGCAAAGAAGAAATCGGGCGGAGAGCCCTAATAACAGCATTGAAAAACCAATAATCTATGGGTTGCTTGGCAACTTTCAAAACCAGGATATACTCGATTTAGGATGTGGAGATGCCTTATTCGGAAAAGAACTGTTGGAAGCAGGAGCGCATTATTATCATGGTGTAGAAGGGTCTGAAGAAATGATCGGCTTAGCGGCTGCAAATTTGGAGGGTGTCAATGCCGATCTGACATTGGCAATTATGGAGTCATTTGTCTTTCCTGAAAATACCTATGACATCGTCTCCTCTCGATTAGCCATCCATTATTTACCGGAAGTGGACGAACTATTCCGAAATGTATATGAATCCTTAAAAGCTGAGGGGAAATTTGTATTTAGTGTGCAGCATCCACTGACGACCTCATCTTTTTCAAGTAAAATGTCAGGAGAAAAAAGAAGCAATTGGCTGGTGGACGATTACTTTAAAGAAGGGGAACGGCACGAACCGTGGATCGATAAAATTGTCGTCAAGCATCACCGGACCATTGAAAGCTATTTTACTTCTTTGACAAAGGCGGGATTTAGCGTAACGAATGTTCGGGAAGGGAAGCCCGAACGTCAATATTTCAGTTCTGATGAAGAGTATAGTAGGAGAATGAGAATTCCTGTAATTTTAGCTTTCAGCTGTCA
Organism: Planococcus sp. APC 3900; assembly: GCF_030407735.1. Taxonomy (NCBI): domain Bacteria; kingdom Bacillati; phylum Bacillota; class Bacilli; order Caryophanales; family Caryophanaceae; genus Planococcus; species Planococcus sp. APC 3900. The sequence goes on from NZ_JASDCT010000015.1 coordinate 4,192, forward strand.
TAAACGCTAAATCGAAATTGTTTACATAATAAAAATATCCATTAAAAAAAACCAGGGATTTCCCCGGTTTTTTTTTAATGGATTTGGCGGTAAACGCCTACAACTTTACCAAGAATCGATACTTGGTCTACAATGATCGGATCCATTGATGAATTTTCAGGCTGAAGACGGAAATAATTTTCTTCTCGGAAGAAGCGTTTGACTGTTGCTTCATCCTCAGTCGTCATTGCGACAACAATGTCCCCATTATCCGCGGTCTGCTGCTGCTTAACCACTACATAATCTCCGTTCAAAATTCCGGCTTCGATCATACTTTCACCCATGATCTCCAGCATGAAGATGTGATCATCTTCAGTGCCATAACTTTGCGGAAGCGGGAAATACTCTTCCACGTTCTCAATTGCTGTAATAGGAACACCGGCAGTTACTTTACCGATCAAAGGAACATGCAATACCGGACTTTTATCGATTAACGCTTCATCAGTGCTTATTACTTCAATGGCTCTCGGCTTGGTGGGATCCCGTCTGATCAAGCCTTTGCTTTCAAGACGTGCTAAATGTCCATGTACAGTCGAACTGGATGCAAGACCGACTGCCTCACCGATTTCGCGTACGGATGGCGGATAGCCTTTCAGCCGAACTTCCTCTTTTATAAATGACAGAATGTCTTCCTGGCGTTTGGATACTTTTTTCAACAGTTTCACCTCATTTGAGTAATTCTACTTGATTTCTACCAATAGTATACCAACTCGGGCATTGAAATGCAAACATAGGTTCGAATTTTATTCTTGACAAAAACACCTGTTCGCATTAATATGAGAACATACATTCCGAACACAAATTCTTAGGAGGCGGTTCAAATGACATTCATTCGACAAAATACTTATCTTATCGCATTTTTCTCATTAATTGTGGTATTTACTTTTTACGCCATACTGTCCCATAATACAAACAGTACATCAATGAGCCAAGTTGAAATAGAAGAAGGCGATACGCTTTGGACTTTAGCTGAATCTTTCAGTGGCGCGACTCCCCATCATGAATGGATAGAGGAGATTATGAAAGAAAACAACCTTTCTACTCCAAAAATCATTGCAGGACAATCCCTTAAGATTCCAAGCGACCAATTGAAATTTGCTCCTGATGAGACCATTAAATTTGCAGGTGATACTGAATGAAGAAAAATGCATTAATTTATTGCCGTGTCAGCACGACCAAAGATACGCAGGAATCCTCCCTTGAGAGACAGGAAGAAGAACTGATGAAATTCGCGTTTGAACAATCTTATAAAGTGGATGGTGTATACACCGATCAGCACAGTGGATACGAGATGGATCGTGACGGTCTGCTTGAAATGCTTAATTGCATTAAGGGAGACAAAATCGATGCCGTTTTTATTCAGGATGAAACGCGTTTGGGCAGAGGGCACGCACGTATTGCTCTTTTGCATGTCATGAAGAAATATGGCGTGGAAGTTTATACCTTATCGGATATGGGGCCAATAGCCCTTAATGATATGGATGACATGGTGCTTGAAATTCTGGCAATCGTTGAAGAATATCAGCGCAAAATACATAATGCCAAAATCAAGCGGGGCATGAAACGCGCTGTGGAAAATGGCTATAAACCGGAAAAAAATCTAAAAGGCAAAGGCAATCCTGATGGGCGTGAACGCTTGGATCTGCCTATCGATCAAATTGTCAGCCTGAAAACTAATGGGCTGACTTTCAGTGAAATTGCTGTAACCTTGCAAGGATTCGGCTACCAAGCGAGCAAGGCGACGGTTCATCGGCGATATAAGGAATACGAAAAGCTGATGAAAGACTAAAACATTGCAGAAACCTTACTTTTTTTGTACCATATGAAAAGAAGAAAGGTGGATGTCTATGTTATCACCAGACAAATTAACTAGAATTAATGAACTATCACGTAAATCGAAAACGACTGGATTATCCAAAGAAGAAGCAAAAGAACAATCTTCTTTGCGCCAGGAATATTTGCAAACGTTCCGTAAAACGATGCGTGGAACAATTGAAAATGTAAAAGTAATTGACCCGAATGGGAACGACGTAACGCCAGAAAAGGTCAAAAATATTCGAGAGAATAAGTATTTGAATTAAATACTTATTCTCTTTTTCATTGTATTCTTTTCTATTGTTGACTAAACTAGAAAGGGATTATATTTTTGTTTGAGAGAGGATGTTACTATGTCAACCCACGCAGATCAACTTGCAGTGACAACAATTCGTACACTTTCCATCGATGCAATCGAAAAAGCAAATTCTGGTCATCCAGGATTGCCAATGGGCGCAGCTCCAATGGCATATACTTTGTGGACTAAGCATATGAACCACAATCCAAAAAATCCGGATTGGTTTAACCGTGACCGTTTTGTGTTATCCGCTGGACATGGTTCCATGCTTCTATACAGTTTGCTTCATTTAAGCGGCTATGGTTTAGAAATGGATGAAATCAAAAACTTCCGTCAATGGGATTCAAAAACACCTGGACATCCCGAATATGGCCACACTACAGGCGTTGAAGCAACGACCGGTCCACTTGGACAGGGAATTGGTATGGCGGTCGGTATGGCAATGGCTGAGCGTCATTTAGCGGCTACTTACAATAAAGAAGGAATGAATATCGTCGATCACAACACTTTCGCTTTATGCGGTGATGGAGATTTGATGGAAGGCGTTGCCGGAGAAGCTATTTCTCTTGCGGGCCACTTGAAATTAAACAAATTGGTTGTTCTATATGATAGCAACGACATTTCGTTGGACGGTCCACTTGGCAAGAGTTTCTCTGAAAATGTTCAAAAACGTTTTGAATCATACGGCTGGAACTATTTGCGCGTAGATGATGGCAATGTATTGGACGACTTATCAGAAAAAATCGCACAAGCCAAAGAATCTTCAGACAAACCGACATTAATCGAAGTCAAAACCGTTATCGGTTACGGAGCTCCGAACAAATCAGGTAAAGCAGATGCACACGGCGCGCCGCTTGGTGAAGATGAAATGAAATTGGTTAAAGAATACTACGAGTGGACTTTCGATCAAGATTTCCATGTGCCGGAGGAAGTATATGAAACTTTCCAACAGGCAACTGAAGAGCTTGGGGCAAAAGCTGAGTCAAAATGGAACGAATTGTATTCACAATACGAATCAGCACATCCGGAATTGGCGGAACAATTGCAGATGGCGATCCGTGGTGATCTTCCAGAGAACTTTGATGCAGAGTTCCCGACATATGAATTCGGTAAGAAACAAGCAACTCGTTCTTCTTCAGGAGATATGATCAATGCAATCGCTAAAACAGTTCCTTCCTTCTTCGGAGGCAGTGCTGACCTTGCTGGATCCAACAAAACGAACATCAAAGGCGCTGGCGATTTTGACGCTGAACATCCTGAAGGACGCAATATCTGGTTTGGTGTGCGTGAATTTGCAATGGGAGCAGCCTTAAACGGTATGGCTCTTCATGGCGGACTTCATGTCTTCGGCGGAACGTTCTTCGTCTTCAGTGATTATGTCCGTCCAGCAATCCGTCTGGCTGCATTAATGGGGCTTCCTGTCACTTATGTCTTCACACATGATAGCGTAGCTGTAGGCGAAGATGGCCCAACACATGAACCGGTTGAACATTTGGCTTCTCTTCGTGCAATGCCGAACTTGAGCGTTGTTCGTCCCGCTGATGCCAACGAAACAAAAGCGGCATGGCGTTTGGCGTTGACGGCGAAAACTACACCGACTTTATTGGTTCTTTCTCGTCAGGACTTGCCAATTTTGGAAAATAGCGCAGAACTTGCAGAAGCTGGCGTGGAGAAGGGTGCATACGTTGTGTCCCCTGCTGAAAATCCACAAGCGCTATTGCTTGCGACTGGATCGGAAGTTAGCTTGGCTGTAGCTGCACAAAAGCAATTGGCTGAAGAAGGAATTGCGGTTTCTGTCGTTTCAATGCCATCATGGGATCGTTTTGAAAAACAGGATAAAGAATACAAGCAATCCGTCATTCCAAGAACTGTCAAGAAACGCCTGGCTATTGAAGTCGGTACTTCATTCGGTTGGGATCGCTATACAGGCGACGAAGGCGATATTCTTGCAATCGACCGTTTCGGTGCAAGTGCACCGGGAGAACGCATCATGGAAGAGTTCGGCTTCACAGCTGACAATGTTGCAAACAAAGTGAAAAACTTAATCAACGAAAACTAATATGGAAGGGCTGTCCCAAAAGATCATGAAAAATGACTTTTAGTGGGCAGCCTCTTTTTTATTTGATGAGCAGTGGAAAAGGTGAAGTTTCACTTTATCCCGCTTTAACGGGCAGTATGGTCTCCTGCTTTGACAAGCAGGAGATCCACTGACCGTAAAAGTCCGATTGGTTCAACTAACAATCAGTAAGGGGGAGAGACCCCTACTGATTGAAGTTTCACTTTATCCCGCTTTAACGGGCAGTATGGTCTCCTGCTTTGACAAGCAGGAGATCCACTGACCGTAAAAGTCCGATTGGTTCAACTAACAATCAGTAAGGGGGAGACCCCTACTGATTGAAGTTTCACTTTATTATTTTCCTCCTTATGGTCACAATTACTTTTTTATAGTATAATCCATTGTGGTGCACTACTTATTTACGCAACACGAAGGAGGTAACAAGAATGGATACATGGATCTGGATCGTAATCGTTATCGTGGCTTTACTCGCAGGTGTTGCACTTGGATTCTTTATCGCACGTCGATATATGATGAAATATTTGCAAGATAACCCACCAATCAATGAAGAAATGCTGCGAATCATGATGATGCAAATGGGACAAAAACCGTCTCAGAAAAAAATCAATCAAATGATGACTCAAATGAATAAAGCGTCAACCAAACCTAGCAAAACTGCTAAAAAATAAAAAGTACTCTTCGGAGTGCTTTTAACAGGGTTTCTAGCCCAACGAAATGTTGAATTATGATTAGATTAGGAAAGAATGATTATGGAACTTCACTACTCATATCGGGTAGACTGAATTTTCCCCTAAGATTTCTTTTTCTATTGGTTTATCCTTCAATCTTTACAGACCAAACCACTTTTTCTGTTGAAACTTAAGCAGAGAGGTGGTTTTTTCTATGGAATTAGAAGATGTACTGAAAGAATACTATTACTATTGTGAAGCCAAAGGATTCACGAAGAAAACCATGATTAATAAGCGTCAGGAGCTAAAGCAAGTAATGGAGTATTTGGTGCAGAAGAGGGCCATTACTGAATTGGAAAGTGTTACTACTTACGATTTAAAAGCTTATGTAAGATTGAAACAGATTGCTGGTTTGCAACCACAAAGCATCGTTTCAATGTTTAAAATCATCCGTGCATTTTTTAGTTGGTGCGTGAAGGAAGAGTATTTATCGTTTAACATAGCTAGTAAAGTCGAAACTCCAAACGTACCAAAAAAGATACTGAAAGGTTTTACTGGAAAGGAAGTTCATTCAATGATGGAAGCTTTTACCTATAAAACCTATTTAGAAGCAAGGAATAAAGCGATTATTGCAATGTTAGCAGATACCGGAATTAGGGCGATGGAAATTAGAGGACTAGAAACTGTAAATGTTAAAGAAACTACTATTTTAGTCAACGGTAAAGGGAATAAGGAGCGAAATGTTTTTATTAGTCCTGCCCTGAAAAGGATACTCATTAAATATGAGCGTATGAAAAAGCAGTACTTTAAAGACAAGGCAATCACTACGAATTATTTTTTGTCTTATGTAGGTTCAGGGCTCTCTCATGTTGCATTAGATAGCGTAGTTAAAGAAGCAGGAAAAAGGGCTGGTGTAGCAGGAAAAAGAGTCTCTCCTCATTCATTCAGGCACTTCTATGCTGTTTCTTGCTTAAACGAGGGTAAGATGGACGTTTATAGCTTATCTCGCCTTCTGGGGCATTCAGATATCTCTGTAACACAACGATATCTGCAGTCAATGAATGATGAACAATTATTGTCCAAAGCTATAACGTCGAGTCCACTAATGAACTTAAAAAAATAAAAATGAAGTACATTATTTTGAAGTGCACTTACATTGTTAAAAACAACTAACGATGTAGGTGCAATTTTTCTATGAGAGACTCTAAGCTTAAACCAAGGTACCGGGTTGCTCAAGATTATTTATCAAGCCAGAATTCGACAAAAGAAATTGTTAGGTGTTGCAGTGTAAACTGTAGAATGATCCAATAACGGATTGAAATCGGTGAATACGGTCGGCGTCCGCTTCTGTTTATGAATGAAAGAATACTGATCCTATCATAGTGACTTTGAAAAAATAGTCTCTAATTAATTGAGCTGGGAATTCACTGCCAAAGAACCCGGGCAGAAATTGTTGTGAATTTATCTTTGTCGATAAAAGTCTCTGTCTATCTCCTTTCCAAGAATGGAGTTTAAATTATTCTGAAAGAGGTAGTCCTTCTTATATCTACATAAGTAAGTAGGGGGTACTTTTGACCTTTCGCACCAAGTTGTTTTGGGATATGTTGTGAAGCACTGCCGCTTCTCAACTCATAATATTATTCTAATCCTGATGTTTATTGGGAGGATACATAAATATGATCTATATATATCCCCCCAATAAAGCATGAACAGTTAACAACTTAAATGTATCACCCCTGAAAATGAAAAGGTAGGTGAATCAAAGTCACACTATGGCCGCATATAAAATTTGCGAATTTTTTATTGATTTAGCAACTTGTAAAAGTTTGGTGGAGTTTTAGGAGGATATATAAATGTATATCTATATATATCCTTCCAAAACCTTACAGCTCCTAGTTGCCAGTTCATCCATCTATGGAAGATGGACTATAAATAATTATAAGATATGGAAAAGGGCTACTTCCTATAGGAAGGCAGTGGGCATTTTGTAGGTTTGCCAGCATTAAAACTATAAAAAATATTAATATATAGTTAGAAAAATTTAAATAAAGTGAGTAGTAGATCAATTTGACTTTTCAAACAATAATATGGTATTCTGAATTTGGGTCATAAATAGGTATTATGACACTTGATTTATTAACATTAATGTTATAAATGACCCAATAAATTTTCAGGAGGAAAAATATTGATCAAGAAGCAATTTGAATGTAAGGATTGTAAAAAGAAGTTTAGGGGGAGTGAATATCACTTATCTAGCAAAAAGTGTAAGCATTGTCGGAACAGCTACTCACAAGAGGTAATTACAAATTTGAAATCAGATGCTCTAGCAAAACATCTTTTGTGGAGATCTTGTCGATGCGTTTTACAACGTGTTAGAGGGGGAAATTATCCAGCTTATCGTGGAGTAAAATGCGGTTGGAATAAACCAAAAAAAATGCAAAATGAATTGATGGCATGTAACACTTTTTGGGAAGAATGGAAAAACCAATCTAGAATCTATGAAGAAAACGGCAGGCGATTACCTTTTCGACCAACTATAGATCGCAAAATATCAGATGTAAATAAAGGCGGTCACTATTATTATGATAATATCAGGGTCCTTCCGTACTCGGAGAATTCTTCTTTGGCAAACGCCAAAAACTGCATAGTAATTTTTTTAAAAGAATGTAGATTTGAAAAAATGGTTACCTATGAAACTATCAATAAAGTAATGAAGGAATTGAATATAGTGTCTCGCAATACTTTCAATTTAAAAAGGGATAGCGGAAAAATAAATGATTTAGGAAACGGGTATTCGGTACTTATCCAAACAGTTGGTGGAAATATAAAAAAAACTGGCAAATCACTGTATAATATGACGATTGAAAGGAAATACAACATAGTTGATTTTGAAAATGGCGAAGAATACGAATGGAAAAGTTATCCAGGAAGTTATCAAGGAAGTTATTTTGTTGAAGGACTATGGTTTAACAGTAACTTAATGAACCAGCAGTGAAGTTTATGCTTGACAAGAAGTGTTATACCAGTAAGCCTCGAGATACAGCTTTACTAAGTGAACGCATTTTACATAACCCAGTCGAGCTGACAGTAAATGAACTTGCACAAGAACTAGTTAAAGGGAAAGCTTTTACTCCCGCTTTTTTTAAAGAGAACCTTGGAAAAATACATAGAACAAAAGAAAGTTGGTTCTCTCAAGAAATAATCGCATTGGATTTTGATGCTGGAATGACAGTCCAAGAAGCGATAAATGAATTTGCTACAACTGCAAGTTTTATTTATACGACTTTCTCGCATGTAAATGATCATCACAAGTTTCGAGTAGTATTTTTACTTGATGAAATCATTTATGATTTTGATTACTGTAAAAAGTTGATAGAGAATTTGGTTAATCAATATCCTATGGCAGATCAAAAATGTAAAGACCCCAATCGACTCTTTTTCGGCGGGAAAATGCTATATGAAATTAATTTCAACAATCGGCTGTCAGTAAATGAAATTGCTCATAGAAGCAACAATATTACAGGACCATTGAAATACATAGAAGAAAAAAAAGGAATAAAAAACATTAGGAATGTCTGTAGTTCTGAAAAATATTTCAGGACTACAAATATTCAACATATTAAAGAACGAAACATAGAAGTGCTTCAAAGAAAAATTATAGTAGTTCCGAGTAAAGTACATAACAATTACGAAGTTCTTGACTACTTAAAAAAACAAAACTTGCGGGAATATCTTGGTGTGTGTTCTACAGGTAACTTCAATGATATATTTCATATAGAAACCGCTCCGAGTTCATCGATCTTTGAGTCTTCAAAAGGTAATGGACATCAGCTGTATAAATGCTTTTCTACAAGTTCTTCTTTTTGTGGAACTATTATTGAAATTACAGAGCGGTTATTAAACTGTTCACGCGTAGAGGCAACAAAATTCTTGATGCAGGTTTACCAGATAGAAGTGCATGAAAGTGAGCAGCAGAGAGAGTTAAAAGATGAGATTGATTGTTATAGTGAACTTTTGCAGTCTGATGATTTGGAAGAAATGTATCCAAATTTTTATAAGGTATTTAATCGGTATGGGTATATATACGACATGTATATATTGCTCGATCTTGTAAAAGAATACGTGCCTTCTGGGATTGATAAGCGATTGATATTTCACCATTCTATAGAAAGTATCTCTAAAAAAATCAATAAAAGTACAAGTGCCACAAATATTAGAATGAATATTTTTGCTTTCTTCGAATTTATTACAAAACTTCAAGTTGATGAAATTCCGAAAGAAATTTACCAAAAGCAATTGAAAGCAAAAAGGTTAAAAAAACGGAAATATTATAATTCTACATACGAGATACATATTCACCGAGAAAATTTCCTTATAGATCTGGATGAAAAATGTAAGCAATGGATCGAAAAAGGCTGCACAACGAAAACGATGAATTATGAAGGTGTTCTAAGGAACTTTGGTAGAGAAGAGGCGGATAGAGTTTTTCCGCAAGACAAAGGAAAAGTAATACCGGTTTTAAATGAAGAAGTAGCTAACAAAATAAGAGATAAAACTTTAAGTTTAATTGAAAAAAATGGATGGGTTACAGAACAGGAAATTCTTGAAAACGTTACACTGTATTTCAGTGGTCAAAAGTTGTTTAAACAAAAACAACTGAAAATTTGTTTGGGTGAATTATTAGAAGCGTATAATCTAGAGAAAATTCGTTTAAATAAACTATTGAAGGAAGAAATTGGGTACGAAGGAAAAGGGTATCCAAATATCATACGTAAAATTCAGTGAATAGTGAGTTTAATCAAACATATTATTAATCTAGATTACCCCCTTGCTACTTTGTGGTAGGGAGGGTTACGTTCCGATGTACTACATAAATTAACCACAGTAGCGATGAACCTTTTCATGCTTGTTAAATATATGTCTCGTAAAAAATCTGCTCCAAATAGTGTCAAAAGACCTGGTTTTTACGTGCGAGTTATGTATCACCAAATTTACTTAGAACATTGAACAATATAAAGGGATCATTAATTGGATAAAAGAAAGGTTTTATCAATATTCTAAAAACAAAAAGTGTTTAATATTGTTAAATTCTTCTTTGAAAAGAACTATCTAGCTATGGATTTGCTAAAGTAAAATTGATGAATAAAAGACAAAGACCAATAAGACATTAACGCAAAATTAACTAATAACAGGAATAAAGCCTTCTTTTATCTAACATAAAAGAAGGCTTTATTCCAAAATATAAAATATTTAAAATAAATTTAATTGCTCAGAAAACTTGATATTAAATGACCGATTAAACAATTTCTCGAATTCTTCCCAACTATCGCTTGCTCGCATCAAGGTCGTTGCGGAAGTGATCTGTTTTTCTAAGTGACTTATACCGATTGAAGAGGTTAACCATTGATGAAGTTTTTCGTTGCCACTTTTGCGTTCACGTACTTCTTTCATCACGTCTTCCGGTAAAAATGCATAGATGAAATCGTTAGTTATTTTAGCTATTGAATGAGGTCGTTTATTGCTACCAGTATATTTCCAACCTTTCAAGCGGTAAATCTCTTTGTAAAATTCTTCAGGGAAACGCCGTTCCCAAGGTTTAAAAAGACCCTCAACATACAAATTTAAAAGCTTATGCAATGCATCTTTTTCTCGAATTTCTTGGTAGCCTGTTATCTCATCAATAAAGGCATTTATACCAACCTTTGAAAACGCTAAAGTAATGTTATAGAGGCGATCTGCCAATTCTTTTTGATAAGCCATGCTAGGTTTATCGAAGATACCGTCGTTCTTAGCTTTATAAAAAGCATCTGCTAAATCTACTAGCAAAGTGGCCTTAAAACCATGAAACCAATTTCCACCTTCTGGAGGCTGGATCTTTTGTATTTTGCCTTCACTTGTGTCTTCCAACCATTTTCTTAAATCTTCACTAAGATAGCTTTGAATATAGTTAGCACTTAACATTCGTGGTAAAGCTAAAGCTCCACCTCCTTTTAATCCCATAGTTCTAGCGGTCCCACGAAGTGAAAAAACCCGTTCACCATTTTCTAGAACATAACATTCAATATGGATATCTGTTCCTGAAGGAATCCATTCCCCTTTGTGAGTGGCTTGTAGCACTGGCACGTTTGTTTCTACCGCAAGAATTGATATTTCGTCATTTTTATTTGACATGTAAAAACTCCTTAGTTTGTATTTGCTTGATTCTTGTGAAATAGAATAATAAGAATTATCGTTGACTTAAAGCAGATTGTCTTAAAATTTGTGATAATAGGTATTATCTCTTAAAGTAAACTAAATTTTCAGTCATAATGATATTATAATATACATTGAGGTTATTTTATACTTGCAAAAATACTTATATAGAGAATTTTTAAGTAGGATCTTTAAATCAGGAATAACAAAAATTTATATCAGACAATTTTAAGGAAGTAATAAGATGCTTAAATTATTTTGGAAGGGAAGATAATGATGGAACACTACGCATTAAATAGAGATAGATTAATTATTGGCGAAGAATATACAAATAATGAGATAGTAGAGCTTTATAAAGTTGGAAACATGGGCGGAATGAGAAGGAGTCATAAAACTAACTCCTTAATTATTATTTCTGATCATACAAAAATGTATGAAGATAGGACCGAAATTGATCTTCAGGGACGTGAAATAATTCACTATACTGGTATGGGCAAGAATGGAGATCAAAATTTAGAGTTTGCTCAAAATAAAACTTTAAGTAATTCAAATATAAACGAGGTAGAAATAGTCCTTTTTGAAAGATTTTCAAAAAATGGAGGTTATACATTCAGAGGGCCAGTTCAGTTAGCAGGCACTCCTTATCAAGAAAAACAGCAGGGAGAAGATGGTTAGAAAGAAATGTGTGGATGTTTCCACTTCTATTTCTATACGAAGATATTGTAATTAATGAAGAAGAAATTAAAAAGTTGCGAGAGGAGAAAGAAGAAAGGGCTGGAAAAATTGCCAAAAAATTATCGCTAGAGGAATTAGAAAAACTTGCTAGACGTGCAAAAGGTAAAAGTATTCGCCGTACTTACAATACAAGTTATACGCGTGATCCTTTTGTGGCAGCATTTGCTAAAAAAAGAGCAGATGGGATATGCGATTTATGTAATCAAGCTGCTCAATTTAATGATAAATTGGGGGAACCCTACTTAGAATGCCATCATATTCAATTTCTTTCTCAAGGAGGCAAAGATAGTGTAGATAATGTTGTAGCATTATGTGTAGTATGTCATAAAAAACAACATATTCTTGAAGACTTAGAAGAAAAGCGATTTTTATTAATGAAATATAATTATACTCCTGGTTGAGCAATCCAAGAATTTTGATAAATGTTACTTCACAACTACAACTATAAAAAATACCTTCTTCACTCGTTTAGTGAAGAAGGTATTTTATTTTTCCATTCAGAAAAATCGGAAGAATTAGAGCTTGTTTTTAAAGAGAAAAGACTTCAGTGCATAGAAAGTATTAACTCCTTTTGCGAGGTTACAATCAATACATAATCCTTGGAAGTTATCGGTAAGCTCATCACCAACCCATTTAAATGCTATTATATGATCAAAATGTGCGTTATCTAAAGATATTTTTTTAGAACAATAATTGCATTTCAAAGATTGTCTTTCAAGTATATCGGTTTTTATTTTTGTTGGAAGTGGAGTTCGATAATTACTTTTGGAAAAATAAGCTTTAAGATTTATCAATAAAAATTCAAGTTGATCGCTATTGATTGAGAGCGGAGTAAATTCTTTTAAGAGATCAGAAAGGATAAATAGTTCCTCCCTAATGCTATAAGCATTTTGTATACTTAGTTTTACCTTATTTTCAAGTGTATTTTTTTTGATGTATTTTATTAACTCTTCAAACAAGGAATTCAAAATAGCAGAAAATAGTATGCTTTCCATTTCTTCTTTATTAATATTATTTTTTGTTAAAAACTGATTTAAATTATTTTCCATTAGTTATTAGGATCAAATTCTTTAGATTCACCTAAAATTAAATCTTCTAAGTGTCTTCCATGTTTTTCGGCTAAAGAGATCGTTGAAGATTCCCCTCGGAATGCAAGCAAGTCTGGATTCGTCTCTACACTCTCAAAGAAATTTTCATTTAACTTAGTATTCTTTAAAGTCTCTAAAATAGGGCCTACACTTTCTACTGATGTTTTGTTTTGTTGTTGTTTAAGTATATTTGAAATAAATGGGAACAAATAAAACACATAACGTAGTCCACTAATCTTACCAAGAGTGTGGGCGGGGTGGTTAAATTTACCAGGAAAAACGATTTCCCAAGCTTTTAAGTAAGCACTTAAACTCTTAAAATGTGTATCGGAATTTAACGGCTTGCCATTGGTTAAAGTGCTAATCGTTTTACTTTTATCTAAGATCTTAATCACTTGAAGAATTTTCAAGCCATTTTTAACTCTTGCCCCACCAATACTTATACGACCATGTAAGGGCGAGTGGGTATCGGTATTGAATTTAACGACAAAATCATAAAGAGATTCATCTTCATTACTTAATAGTTTTAACCATTTCATTAGTTGACGTAGCACATTCTTATCAACAGTTTTTTGTTTTTCATTAGAAAAAATAAAAATTTCAGTTTTTTCATCTTGTGTTAAATCATCACAAATAACATAACCCATTTGATAGGTTTCGGAATTTTTAAAATTAATATCCAACATTTTTTCACTAAAGGAGATCAATCGATGCTGGCCATCTAGTATCTCAATTGCTCCTTTGCACTGTTCTCTTTCTTTATCGTTTTCTGGAAACAACATGAAAAATCTTCCATTTTCTTTAATGATTTTTAATTTCCCGTGAATGTTAAGAATAGGACAGTTGGGAATAATTCCTTTTGCTTTTCTTTTGGTTTTCTCTTTTAATTTTGAAAGGTCTAGATTATTCAAACCTGCAACGTAATGAGAGATATCTTTTACACGAGATTCGTCCCAAGGACGTTGTGTACTTTGCACAGTACCGGAATTTGGGAAATCAACTAATTTAATAATTTCCCGAGGGTCGTAAGATAGCAAATAAAATGTCATTTCCTTTTGTACAAATGGTATCAATTCGATTTTTTTCAATGCATTCACTCCTTTTTTTATACTATAAGCCTCGTATACCAATAAGTCAATTAGATCTATAATTATTTATTAAAAATTTAGATCTAATAATATAAAAAAACGATTATTGGTGCTGTAAATTATCTGAACAATTTAACGGGAAAAAATATACAGCAATTCCTAAACAAGTATATTAAAATGAAAGGTAACGAATAAAAAAAGGGGAGATATTTTGTCATCTGTAATTAATATTTCAACTATAGAAGATACTACACTTTGGAAAATGCTGAAAAATGATTTTGATTCTACAGATAAAGAAATTGCAGAAACATTAGCAAATAATTTGCAACAGGTTTGTAAAGAATCTTATAAAAGGATGAAGTATTTCGCTTCATTACATCCTCAATACACCTTACATGATGAAACTCACTTTTTAAGAGTTACAGAACTAATGGCTAAAATAATGCCTGATACTACTAGAAAAACTTTAAATCCGATTGAAATTGCATTATTAATTTTATCGGCTCATTTTCATGATCAAGGAATGGTACTCGACAGTAAGGAGTTAGAAGAACTGAAATTTAATAGTGATTTTAATCTCTTTAAAGAAAACTGGGTGATTGAACATCCGAATTACAGAGATATTTTAGATAAACAACAAAGTAATAATATTTCTGATAAAGAAATGAAAATTCTAGTTATTAAGCTAGGGGAATTAGATGGAGCATTATTAACTGATTACATAAGAAAGTCACATGGTAAAAGATCAGCCAACTATGTAATATCAAATTTTTCTGACAATCCATTATGGAATATAGTAGGGAGCAGTTTAGCTGAAAGTGTCGCTAAATTGTGTATATCTCACGTCTTACCGGTAACTGATTTAACAGAAAAAAACGATTTCTTTTATGATGAATCTATTGGCGGATATCAGGTAAATTTAGTTTATTTAGCTTTAATCTTACGTTTAGCAGATATACTAGATTTTGATAGAGATAGAACACCTGATTTACTGTATAAGACTATCCATTTTTCTAGCAATGTAAGTCTTTTAGAATGGAATAAACATCGCTCAGTAGAAGGCTGGGTCATAGATATAGATAAGATAAGATTTACTATGAAATGTGAACACCCTGCATATGAAAAAGCTGCTAGAGAATACATGGATTGGATAGATGATGAATTAGTAGCTGCCACTTCATTAATTAAAAAATTTCCGCATACTGTTCAAAATTACAGTCTTAATTTACCTCAATCAGTTGATCGTTCAAGAATTCAACCTAAAAACAAGAATTACATTTATCACGATCTTGAGTTTTCACTATCGAGAGATGAAATTGTAAAGTTATTGTTGACCGAAAACCTGTATAAATCACCTGCTCTATGTATTCGAGAGCTATTACAAAATTCTCTTGATGCTTTGCGACATCGTAAAGCTCAATTTAAAAGAGACACTAAATCTAATTGGGAAGCAGGGAAAATCGAGTTTCTCCACACTCTTGACGAACATGGTAGGGAAATAATTGAGTGTAAGGACAACGGTGTGGGGATGGATATTAAAGTAATAACAAAGTTTTTAACAAAAGCGGGAAGAAGCTATTATAGGTCACCTGAGTTTGAAAAAGAAAGAGCAAGTCTGGCGGAAAGTAATGTAGATTTCGATCCCTGTGCACAGTTTGGAATAGGATTTATGTCATGTTTTATGCTTGGAGATGAAATATCAATTAAAACCCGCAAAGATTTTGGGCCATACAAAGGTATGGGGCCGCCACTAATTGTAGAAATAAATGGGTTAAGCGGGATTGTAGTAATTAAAGAGGGGGATTCGACCCAAGAGGTTGGGACAACGGTAAAGATTGTAAGTCGTAAAAAACCAGATTTTTTTGATACATGGGTAGATAAAGTGAAGCTACTCCAAGTTCTTGATGGTTATGCCCTGGCTACGGAGTTTCCTATTAAAGGAACTTGTACAATACCAGAAATAGTAGGTTCTATAGAAATTCCGTCAAGTATTAAGAAACCAAAAACTCGTTTAGAAGATTCTACAGAGACACAATTTGTGACATTCGAACAAGATTTAAAGGAATTAGATGACAATCTAAATGGTTTTATAAGGACTAGTTTTATACTAGATGAAGATAATAAAATAAATATAAAAAATTCTAATTCAAGCTGGGAATATAATAATACCTATGGAAGTTTTGAATTAATTACGAAAGATCAAACAAATTCGATGTATATAAGTACCAAAGACGAATCAACTACATGTATTGATGGTATTTTAGTTTGTGGAAAACCAGGTCGATTAAAAAATGGCGAAGGTTTAGGTTGGGTCTCTAATATATTCCAGTTTCGACAAGATATATTTAACATTGACATAAGAGGTACTTTAAAGCCGCCTCTTACACCAGAAAGGACTCCACCTGAAAGAAGTATGGATTTAAACGACAGCAAATGGTTAAAAGTAGAAGAATTACTTTTTAAAGCCCAGGGATCCCTATGGTCACAAGTTTTAGAAAGATTAGATTCAGAGTCGCCTAATGGTGAAGTATTTTGGAAATTAGTTGAGATTCATAATCCAAGCTTTTCCCACCTATCTTACAATTCGTTATTTAATTTAGTACATTTTCCAGTCATTAATGAAGATAGAGAAATAGTACGATGGAGTAAAGCGAATGATTTAGGTAAACTTGAATTTGCACTTAAAGATGACAGAGTAATT
The DNA here is from genome assembly GCF_030407735.1 of Planococcus sp. APC 3900. Lineage (NCBI taxonomy): Bacteria > Bacillati > Bacillota > Bacilli > Caryophanales > Caryophanaceae > Planococcus > Planococcus sp. APC 3900. The sequence continues at coordinate 20,893 of NZ_JASDCT010000015.1, forward strand.
TTGAAACTAGAAGATGGAAATTACTTAGGTTTTAATAAGTCGTTTGAAGAACGTATTGGGAAATTCCAAAGTTCCGTAGATTTACACTATCAATTAGTAAAAGTTATTCTTTCAATGTCTATTATTACTAAGAGAGAAGAAAAAATAATGATCGATATACAAGAACCTGAAAATTTAGATAAAACCCCATCAGATTTTATGTTAATGACTAGATTCAGCTTGACCTTAGCTATTCCTTATTC
>NZ_JASDCT010000016.1:0-15568 GCF_030407735.1 Planococcus sp. APC 3900
TGAAAGTCGTTACCGATTCCGGTAACGGCTTTTTTTGTTTATTTGAAAGAAGTATAGGAAAGCCTAAAAAATTATCAGAGAAACACCGGCCATCCAATATGCATCCCATTCGACATAGAAGATGATGCAGTTTGTAAGTAATTGTTTAAACAGCGTTCCTAACGACCCTAAAACAAATGAAATTAATTATTCGAAATACTTTTTCTTTTCGTAGTTTCTTGACACACTATATGGACGCTGATAACCTTACAATAATATTTAAAAGGAAGCAGGAGGCGCGTCTACTTATGTGGGAATCAAAATTTGTAAAAGAAGGCTTAACGTTTGATGATGTATTGCTTGTACCAGCTCATTCGGAGGTTTTACCGAAAGATATCGATTTGGCTGTTGAATTAACACCAAAACTTAAGTTGAAAATTCCAGTGATCAGTGCAGGCATGGATACAGTAACGGAAGCTAAAATGGCAATTGCAATGGCTCGTCAGGGTGGATTAGGAATTATTCACAAGAATATGAGCATCGAAGAACAAGCGGAACAGGTTGTTACTGTAAAGCGTTCAGAAAATGGCGTTATTACAGATCCTTTCTTCTTAACTCCTGAACATCAAGTCTATGATGCAGAACATCTAATGGGCAAATACCGCATTTCAGGTGTTCCGATTGTCAAGAACGAAGACGATCTTACACTTGTCGGGATCATCACAAACCGTGATTTGCGCTTTATCCAGGACTATTCTTTAAAGATTGACGATGTCATGACTAAAGAACAATTGGTCACTGCTCCGGTAGGAACAACTTTAGAAGATGCAGAAAAAATTCTGCAGCAATACAAGATCGAAAAATTGCCGATTGTTGATGGCAATGGCCTTCTTAAAGGGTTGATTACCATTAAGGATATTGAGAAAGTGATTGAATTCCCGAATGCTGCTAAAGATGAGCACGGCCGATTATTGGCAGGAGCAGCCGTAGGCGTCACTTCAGACACAATGAAACGCGTCGAGCATCTGGTGAAGGCTTCTGTTGACGTGATTGTGTTAGACACAGCTCACGGCCATTCAGAAGGCGTTTTGGGCATGGTTAAACAGATTCGTGCTGAGTATCCGGAACTGACAATCATTGCAGGAAACGTAGCTACGGCTACTGGAACCAAAGCGTTGATCGAAGCCGGAGCTGATGTAGTAAAAGTCGGAATTGGACCGGGTTCCATCTGTACAACACGCGTTGTAGCAGGCGTGGGTGTCCCTCAAATTACAGCTGTTTATGATTGTGCAACAGAAGCTCGCAAGTATGGCAAAGCCATCATTGCTGATGGAGGGATCAAGTATTCCGGAGACATCATTAAAGCATTGGCAGCAGGCGGCCACGTAGTTATGCTGGGCAGTTTGCTGGCAGGGACAACTGAAAGCCCGGGAGATACTGAAATCTTCCAAGGACGCCGTTTTAAAACTTACCGTGGCATGGGATCAATCGCTTCAATGGAAAAAGGCTCAAAAGACCGTTACTTCCAAGATGATGCAAAAAAATTGGTTCCAGAAGGCATCGAAGGGCGCTTGCCTTACAAAGGACCACTTTCTGATACTATTCACCAATTACTTGGCGGTATCCGTGCAGGAATGGGCTATTGCGGAACAAAAGATTTAGAGACTTTGCGTGATGAAGCACAATTTATCCGCATGACAGGTGCCGGTTTGCGCGAAAGCCATCCGCATGACGTACAAATCACCAAAGAGTCTCCTAACTACTCAATTTAATCGACTTCTCAGCACCTTTTCGGTCAATCTTATGACGGAAAAGGTGCTTTTTTCATGTTTGCATTTTTGGGTCTGGAGAATATGGTAGAATAGCATGTGGAATATTATAAACGGAGGTAGTTATCCAAGTGAAAAAGGTGTTTAATAAAGGTTTATTGATGGCTTTAATGGCAATTTTGACTTTGACTGCAATTGTTCCGCAGCAAGCACAAGCGGAAGAATCGTTACATATAATGGCGGAAGCTGCGATTTTAGTGGATGCTGAAAGCGGCAAGATCCTCTATGAAAAAAATGCCGGAAAGCCTTTAGGGGTAGCCAGCATGACCAAGATGATGACAGAGTACCTGTTGTTCGAGGCGATTGAAGACGGACGGATCAAATGGGACCAGGAATACCAGGTGACGGATTATGCTTATCAAATTTCCCAGGATATGCGTTTGAGCAACGTGCCATTCCGCAAAGATGGCTCTTATACCATCAAAGAATTGTATGAAGCGATGGCTATTTTCTCAGCCAACGCTGCAACGATCGGCATTGCTGAAACGATTGCCGGGACGGAAAGTGAATTTGTTCGGTTAATGAATGAAAAAGCTGAGGAAATGGGTTTAGAAGAAACAACTTTCGTCAATTCAACTGGCCTCAGTAATTCGAGCCTAATGGACATGCATCCGGAAGGGACAAAAAAGACTGACGAAAACCTGATGCCGGCAAGATCAGTGGCAAAACTGACGAAAATCCTGCTGGATGATTATCCGGAAGTGCTTGAAACGACAAAGGTTCCAGTGATGATGTTCCGCGAAGGAACGGCAGATGAAACGCGTATGGAAAATTGGAATTCAATGCTGCCTGGCTTAATTTATGAATACGAAGGCATGGATGGTCTGAAAACTGGAAGCACGGATTTCGCGGGCTATTCGTTCGCTGGAACAGCGAAAAGGGAAGATACCCGGTTGATTGCAGTCGTCATGGGGGCTGTAGACAATGAAGGGGCCGGTTCTTATAAAGCCCGTTTCGATGCAACGCGTGCGTTGATGGATTTCGGATTTGGCCAATTTACAACAGAGGAAATCATTCCTGCTGGCTATCAGTTTGAAGGGCAGGAAACCTTAGCCGTTGAAAAAGGCGTGGAAGAAGATGTTTCAATAGCCGTCAAAGAGCCGGTGACGATGATGATCCGGACCGCTGACAAGAAATTGTATCAACCGGAATTGCTGTTGGATGATTCAGTTGTCCAGAACGGCAAACTCGAAGCTGCTGTAGAAAAAGATGCAGTGGTTGGAACCGTGGAAATCGCAAAAGCGGATGGAACGGAATACGGTTATTTAAGCGGCAGCGCCGAAGATATTGAAGTGGCGACGACTGAATCTGTAGAACGTGCCAATTGGGTATCTTTATCGATGCGCAGTGCGGGAGGGTTTTTGTCTTCTCTATGGGACGATGCCGGTGGTTTTGTAAAAGGATTATTTTAATAAAGAAAGCCGGCCATCTACTGGATGACCGGCTTTTTTCAATGGATTTCCCAGCAAGACATCAATTCAGTGATGCCGGAATGGATTTCTTTTTCCGACAGCCCGCCGAATCCAAGGACAATTTTAGGGTGGGGGTTGTCTTTTTTATGGACGTCATAAGATTCCATCCCTGTCACGCGGATACCGGCTTCTTGAGCCCTTGTGACAAGCTCTTTTTCGGTAAGCGTTGTTTGAACAGTCAAGACAATGTGCATACCGGCCTGTTCCCCTGAAACGATGACGGTAGGTGCATATAAAGCTAATGAGGCACTGAGTTGCTTGATTTTTTTCTGGTACAGTTTGCGCATGCGGTTCAAGTGGCGTGCGAAATGTCCGTCTTTCATGAACGTTGCGACCATTTGTTGGTCGTGCCTAGGCACTGATGAAGAGTAATGAAGAAAAGTTTGCTGGTACGCGCGCAGCAGCCGTTTTGGAAGGACCATATAGGCAAGTCGCAGAGAAGGCATCAACGACTTGGAAAATGTGCTGAGGTAGATCACCCGGTCGCTCCGATCCATGCTTTGCAAAGCTGGAATGGGCCGGCTCGTATAACGGAACTCGCTGTCATAATCATCTTCGATGATGTAACGTTCTGGTTTGGCCGCCGCCCAGTTGAGCAATTGCGCCCGTTTGGTCGCGCTCAGAACAGAGCCGGATGGAAACTGATGAGAAGGGGTAACGTATGCAACATCGACATTGGACGCTTCCAATTCGCTGACGTTCAGGCCATCGGAATCCAGTTCAATGGGAACCGATTGGCGGTCATGATGATTGAAAATGCTGTGCGTCAGTGCATAACCGGGATTCTCGTAACCGAACACAAGCGTTTTATCGAGAAGGCGGATCAACAGCGGCAGCAGCTGCTCGGTACCGGAACCGATCACAATTTGCTCTGCAGCGCAGATGACTCCGCGTGACTGATACAAATACCTGGCAATTTCCTGGCGCAGGGCATCATCCCCTTGAGGATGGCCTGACAACAGCAATTCGTGGCTCGACTCATCGAGAATATCACGCGCCAGTTTACGCCAAGTGGAAAAAGGAAACGAGCGCGTATCAATGCTGGCTGAATTAAAATCAACTTTGTAGGAAATCGTTTCTTTTGTAACCGGTTCATCTTGCGGAATATCCAAATAGGCAAGTTCTTCAACCGGCTGGGCATAAAATCCTTTTCGCGGCCGTGATTCAATAAATCCTTCGGCAACAAGCTGAGAATAGGCAAGTTCGACAGTCGTTTGGCTGATTTGAAGATAATCCGCCAATTTTCGCTTGCTCGGTAATTTGGTATCAACTTGTATGCTGCCTTCAATGATGGCTTTTTTTATTTCACGGTATAGCTGTTTATATAATGGGGTTTGAGACTGTTTTTGTAGCTGAAACATAAGCATATCCATTTGCCTTCCTCCAACTGACCTTATTGAAATTAAGAGAACTGAGTCTTTTTATATGGTCAATCTTTATTATACTGAATTTATCAACAAATAGGGGGAATTCGTAAATGAGTGAGCAAGGAACAGACCGTGTAAAAAGAGGAATGGCCGAAATGCAAAAAGGTGGGGTCATCATGGATGTCGTCAATGCGGAACAGGCACGTATTGCTGAAGCGGCAGGTGCAACTGCTGTCATGGCACTGGAACGGGTGCCATCTGATATTCGCAGAGACGGTGGAGTGGCGCGGATGGCAGATCCGCGCATAACGGAAGAAGTGATGAAAGCCGTCTCGATTCCAGTTATGGCAAAAGCCCGCATTGGCCATATTGTAGAAGCCCGCATCCTGGAAGCGATGGGTGTAGATTATATTGATGAAAGTGAAGTACTGACGCCGGCAGATGAGGAATTTCATCTGTTGAAGAATCAATACACGGTGCCGTTCGTCTGCGGTTGCCGCAACTTGGGAGAAGCAGCGCGCCGGATCGGTGAAGGAGCTTCTATGCTGCGTACGAAAGGCGAGCCGGGCACCGGCAATATTGTCGAAGCGGTCCGTCATTTGCGCCAGGTGAATGCAGAAGTGAGAAAAGTGATTACCATGAGTGAAGATGAGTTGATGACGGAAGCGCGCAATCTTGGAGCTTCTTATGAATTCTTGAAAGAAGTGAAGCGTTTGGGCCGCTTGCCGGTTGTCAATTTTGCTGCTGGTGGCGTAGCGACTCCGGCGGATGCGGCATTGATGATGGAATTGGGGGCTGACGGTGTATTCGTTGGATCCGGAATCTTCAAATCTGATAATCCCGAACGATTTGCCCGTGCGATTGTCGAAGCCACTACGCATTACCAGGACTATAAATTGATTGCGGAGCTTTCAAAAGACTTGGGCATTGCCATGAAAGGGATTGAAATCTCAACCATTGCTGCAGGCGAGCGCATGCAGGAGCGGGGCTGGTAAAATGAAACGAATAGGAGTTCTTGCTTTGCAGGGCGCTGTTCGCGAGCATCTTCAATCCATTGAGGCATGCGGAGCGGAGGGCGTTTTGGTAAAATGGCCGAAAGACCTCGAAACGCTGGACGCCTTGATTTTGCCTGGCGGCGAAAGTACCGCCATGCGCCGTTTGATTGATCGGTATGGAATGATGCAGCCATTGCGGGATTTTGCCGAAAGCGGAAAGCCGATGTTCGGGACATGCGCCGGGTTGATTTTATTGGCAAAAACAGTAGTTGGTTACGAAGCACCGCATCTTGGCGTTATGGATGTCGCGGTAGAGCGAAATTCATTCGGACGGCAAGTGGACAGTTTTGAAGCACCGCTTGAAATCAAAGATTTGGACGGAGCATTTGATGCCGTCTTTATCCGCGCTCCGCATATCGTCAGTGCCGGACCATCTGCGGAAGTATTATGTGTTCATGATGGAAGAATCGTCATGGCAAAAAGCGGCCAGTTTTTGGGTTGTTCTTTTCATCCGGAACTGACGGAAGACCATCGCATTACGGCGTACTTTTTAAGCATGATTCCCAGTAGGTCAGGCTTTCCCTTGCCAAATTAAGCAATTTATAGTAAAGTATGATTAATTTCAAAGACGAAACGTTGATGGGAAGTAGTAAAACGATTGTTTTTCCAAAGAGAGCCGGTGGTTGGTGCGAACCGGCGAAAAACGCGTTTGAATCCGTCCCGGAGTTGCATGGCGAAAAAAGCCATTGCCGGTTTTAATGCCGTTATGTGATGAAGAGGATTGGCTTTTGCCGATCAATCAGGGTGGCAACGCGGGTAGCTCTCGTCCCTTTACCAAGGGATGGGGGCTATTTTTGTTGTCTTTTTTTGTTAATCAAATTTTAGGAGGAAACAATTATGTTGGATATTCGTTTTGTACGTGCGAATTTTGAAGAAGTAAAAGCCAAGCTGGCGAAACGCGGAGAAGATATTTCTGTACTGGATGATTTTGAAGGATTGGATTTGAAACGGCGTGAATTGATCGCGCAGACTGAAAAATTGAAGGCGGAACGCAATGAAGCTTCCCAAAACATTGCTGCCATGAAACGGGCAAAAGAAAATGCGGATGAAGCTATTGCAAAAATGCGTGAAGTCGGCGATAACATCAAAGCTATTGATGAAGAACTGCGTGAAGTGGAAGAAAGCCTCCACTACATCATGATGCGTGTCCCGAACATTCCGCATGACAGCGTCCCGTTCGGCGATTCTGAAGATGATAATGAAGAAATCCGCATGTGGGGAGACAAGCCGGAATTCAATTTCGAAGTAAAACCGCATTGGGATCTGGGCACGGATTTAAACATCATTGATTTTGAACGTGCAGCAAAAGTAACAGGAAGCCGCTTTGTTTTTTACCGCGGACTTGGCGCACGATTAGAGCGCGCATTGATCAACTTCATGATGGATCTTCACCAGGAAGAGCATGGCTATGAAGAAATGCTGCCGCCGTATATGGTCAACCGTGAAAGCTTGACCGGTACCGGCCAATTGCCGAAATTTGAAGAAGATGCTTTTCTGATCGAAAAAGAGGATTATTTCCTGATTCCGACATCTGAAGTACCGGTGACGAACTTCTACCGTGATGAGATCCTGACAGCGGATATGCTGCCGCAAGCCTTTGCTTCTTACAGCTCAAATTTCCGTTCTGAAGCGGGTTCTGCGGGGCGCGACACACGTGGATTAATCAGACAGCATCAATTCAATAAAGTCGAACTGGTGCGCTTTGTGAAGCCTGAAGATTCTTATGATGAATTAGAAAAATTGACAGGCCATGCTGAAAAAGTGCTTCAGCTTCTTGGATTACCATACCGCGTACTGAAAATGTGCACCGCAGACCTTGGCTTTACAGCTGCCAAGAAATACGACATCGAAGTATGGATCCCAAGCCAAGAAACGTACCGGGAAATTTCATCTTGCAGTAATTTTGAAGATTTCCAGGCAAGACGTGCAAACATCAAATTCCGCCGGGAAGCAACCGGCAAACCTGAGTTTGTCCATACCTTAAACGGCAGCGGACTGGCAATCGGCCGGACTGTGGCGGCATTGCTTGAAAATTGCCAGCAGGAAGATGGATCAATCAAGATCCCTGAAGTGCTGCAGCCTTATATGGGCGGCAAAACGGCAATCACTAAATAAAAAAAGGCTCAAAAGCACTTTGCTTTTGAGCCTTTTATTTTGATAAAAGGGTAAGGAGTAGATAAAGAGCATTTGTGAAGGGGGTTTGTTAGATGGAAAACGTGAACTTTCAATTCCTGGAGTCGAACGGCATCACTCTCCATGTTGCTGTGGCCGGCCCTGAAGATGGACCATTGGTTGTCTTGTTGCATGGCTTTCCGGAATTTTGGTTTGGCTGGAAAAATCAAATTCAGCCGCTGGCGGAAAAAGGGTACCGGGTAGTGGCACCTGACCAGCGCGGCTATAATTTAAGCGACAAGCCAGAAGGAATCGATAATTACACGGTCGACCATTTGCGGGATGACGTTATCGGCATCATCGAGCATTTTCAAAAAGAATCGGCCATTGTCATCGGGCATGACTGGGGAGGGGCCGTTGCCTGGCATTTGGCAGCCACACATCCAGAGTATGTGGACAAACTGATTGTCCTGAATATCCCGCATCCGAAAGCCATGCCGCGGGTATTGAAGAAAAATCCCCTGCAATGGATGAAGAGCTCTTACATTGCATTTTTCCAGCTGCCTAATCTGCCTGAAAAGGCTCTCGGTATGGGAGAGTTTAAAACGATGCAACAAAGCATTGAGCAGACCAGCAAAAAGAATACATTTTCACCGCATGAAATGGAACAATACAAAGCAGCGTGGTCGCAATCCGATGCCCTGACAGCCATGCTCAATTGGTATCGGGCCATCCGGCGCGGGAGCTTCCGTCAAATTCCGGAAACAAAAATCAAAGTGCCGGTCAGGATCATCTGGGGATTGGGTGACCAGTTCTTGTCTCCCATGCTGGCAAAAGAAAGCATGTCTTTTTGTGAAGAAGTCAATTTGGCGTTTGTCGGGGAAGCAACCCACTGGATTCAGCACGAGCAGCCCGACATCGTCAATCGGTTGATCGATCAATTCATCAACGAATAAAAGCGGAAGACCCTATAATTGGGTTTTCCGCTTTTGTTTTTTGATTTCCCGAAGGTTTCGGAAAAATTGGGTCAATAACTGGCCGCATTCATCGGCGAGGACGTTCTCGGTTACTTGGCATTGATGATTGAACCGGTCGTCGTTCAATAAACGGTATAAAGAATCCACACTGCCGGCTTTTGCATCGCGAGCACCGTAGATGACGTGTGGAATCCGGGATTGCAGGATAGCCCCTGCACACATCGGGCAAGGCTCTAATGTTACGTAAATCTTTGTATCTTCCAGCCGCCAGTTGCCAAGGTGCTGGCAGGCTTCTTGAATCGCCAATAGTTCCGCATGGGTGACCGCATTTTGTGTCGTTTCCCTCAAATTATGGGCGCGCGCTATCACTTGGTCCTGATAGACAACGACAGCACCAATCGGAACTTCTCCTTTAGCTGCGGCTTTTTGCGCTTCTTCAATTGCTAATCCCATATAAAAATGATCTTTTTCCATTCCGTTCATGATGCATCGCTCCTTGGTTCTAGTGTAGCATTTTCCGGCCTGCAAACAGAACGGGAAAATGCAGGCAGACAAAAATCATTGAAAAGCGTAAAATAAAGAAACAAAAAGACTGGGAGTGAAGATATAGGTGAAACAGCATAAAAAGGAAAAACCGCTTCATTTTACAATCCGCTATATTTTCATCATCCTTGGCGCTGCGATGGCCGCTGCTGCCATTGAATTGTTCCTGGTGCCGAATTCCATCATCGATGGCGGGATTATCGGAATTTCTTTGATCGTGGATTATTTGACGGTAGTTCCTTTTGGGATATTGCTGGTCATCATTAATTTGCCTTTTCTTTATTTCGGCTACAAGCATATTGGCCGCAATTTTTTTATTTCTTCCATTTTTGCCATTGTGGCATTGGCCTTGATTGAAATACCTTTACATCGGATCGAACCTTTCGTGGAAGATCCGCTGCTGGCTACTATATTCGGCGGTCTGCTTCTGGGAGCCGGTGTCGGGCTTGTCATCCGCAACGGCGGAGCGCTTGACGGAACGGAGATTTTAGGGATTTTGCTGACGAAAAAATTGCCGTTTTCGATTGGTGAGTTTGTCATGTTCTTTAACGTCTTCATTTTTGGGTGGGCCGCATTTGTCCTTGGGATCGAACAGGCTATGTATTCGGTTCTGACCTACTATATTGCTTCCAAGACGATCGATGTCGTCATACAGGGATTAGATGATACAAAAGCCGTGCTGATCATCTCGGAAGAATACGAAGAAATCGGGTTGGCCATCAATGATCGGCTGGGCCGCAGCTTCACTAAACTGCATGGCAAAGGCGGTTATTTGAACTCTCCGAAAGACATCATTTATGTGGTGGTCACTCGTCTGGAAATCACCAAACTGAAACAAATTGTAGCAGACATTGATTCCAAAGCCTTTTTGACGATTATGGATACCCAGGAAGTGCATGGCGGAACATTTAAAGCAGCGATTCATTAAACAAACTGTCGATTTTCCGCTCTACTTTTAACCGAGTTGGTGTGTTAAAATAAATGGCATTGCAATTTACTTGAATCGAAAAAGGAGGACTTCACATGCCGGTGCCATTCATCACGGTAGAAGGTCCGATTGGGGTAGGCAAGACTTCGTTGACGAAAGCGCTCGCCGATCAAAATCAATTTCAACTGTTAAAAGAAATAGTAGACGAAAACCCGTTTTTAAATAAATTCTACGAAGACATAGAAGAGTGGAGCTTCCAGACAGAAATGTTCTTTTTGTGCAATCGCTATAAGCAATTGGCCGATATCCAGAAGAAGTTCATTTCCAAACAGGAACCGGTCGTCGCCGATTACCATATCTTTAAAAACCTGATTTTTGCAAAACGCACATTGCCGGAAGCTGAGTACGCCAAGTATGAAGCTATCTATAAAATCTTGACGGTGGATATGCCGAAACCGAATATGGTCATTTATCTGCATGCCAGTCTGGATACATTGATGAAACGCATCAAATTGCGTGGTCGTGAATTCGAGCAGATGATCACGCCGGAATATATGGAGCAGTTGGCAGCCGATTACCACGAGTTCATCGAACGCTTTGAGCGTGAGCATCCTGAAATTCCAGTGTTGCGTTTCAATGGGGACGAAATCGATTTTGTCCAAAACAGCGGCGATCTTCAGCTGATTTTAGATAAAGTGGATGGAACTTTACAAAAGAGGAGTTTGACTTTATGAATTTACGAGAAAAATACGGCATTCCACAGAATGCAGTAATTACAATAGCCGGCACAGTGGGGGTCGGGAAATCTACAATGACGAAAGCCTTGGCAGATGCCTTGCAATTCCGGACTTCATTTGAAAATGTCGATACCAATCCATATTTGGATTTGTTCTACGATGATTTTGAGAAATGGAGCTTTCATTTGCAGATTTATTTCTTGGCAGAACGCTTTAAAGAGCAGAAGCGGATGTTTGAATACGGCGGCGGATTTATCCAGGACCGCTCGATTTATGAAGATACCGGAATTTTTGCGAAGATGCATTGGGAAAAAGGCACAATGAACAACGTGGATTACGAGACGTACACGAACTTGTTTGAAGCAATGGTGATGACACCTTATTTCCCACACCCAGACTTGCTGATTTATCTGGAGGGTTCGATTGAAGACATTCTTTCCCGCATTCAGGAGCGCGGCCGTGTGATGGAGCAGCAGACACCAGTGGACTATTGGCTGGAAATGCATCAGCGCTATGAAAACTGGATCAATTCCTTTAATGGCTGTCCGGTTCTGCGTTTGAACATCAACGATTACGATTTGATGAACAATCCGGACTGCTCCGAGCAAATCGTTGAGCGTATCGGCAGTTTTATGAAGCAAACTTCTATTCTGCGCAAATAAAGAAACCCTTGAGCATTTTTTGCTCAAGGGTTTTGTTTTATTTCCCGGGAAATACGAAAAAATGGCCATGAAAAAACCGGAAAGCCGAAGCCTTCCGGTACTCTATATTGAAATAATCAGACATGCAAATTTTAAGAAAAATTCGTTACATACGTAACGAATCCAATCTCGAATTTATATGCGCGTGTAAATTCAAAAAATGGAGGAGGAAGAGGGATTCGAACCCCCGCGGGATTTGACTCCCCTGTCGGTTTTCAAGACCGATCCCTTCAGCCAAACTTGGGTATTCCTCCGTATTGGACATGAATTAATTTATCATGGATGAATAATGGATGTCAACCATTATTCTCTTTTTTATAAAAAAATAATGAAAAACCGATCTGCACCCGGAAATATGCTCGATTAAAAAGAAATTAAGATTTAAGGAAGGTTACTGATTGATTTTTTAACAAATCATTCGTATACTAGTAAATGCCGTGCTAGGTGGGAAGATAGCGGTGTCCTGTAACCTGCAATCCGCTTTAGCAGGACTGAATTCCTTTCTGAGGCTGTTTGCATGTAAGGTCTGCCTCTTGCACGTAGTGTTGACATCTGGGTCCTGCGCAATGGGATCCCATGAACCATGTCAGGTCCGGAAGGAAGCAGCATTAAGTGGAACATTCCATGTGCCGCGGGATCGCCTAGATCGAGCCAACGACAAGGGTAACGCTTATGTGCAGCAGTCGAAGAAAGGTGCACGGCAATAATCTTTAAATTCAAACCTGTCCGCTCTTGAGCGGGCAGGTTTTTTATTGTTTTATTCACGGAATCGTCCTCTCCTGTATGGGGAAATCATTCAAGAGAACCGGCTTTTTATGATACAATAAAGGGACGAAAAACAGATTCTTCAAAAGGAGAGAACAAGTTGGCGTATCAAGCTTTTTACCGTGTTTATAGACCACAGTCCTTTTCTGAAATGACAGGTCAGACGCATGTCAAACAAACTCTTCAAAATGCTCTCCTTTACAATAAGACAACACATGCTTATTTGTTTTCGGGGCCGAGAGGGACAGGGAAGACCAGTGCGGCCAAGATATTTGCCAAAGCGTTGAATTGCGAGCAGGCGCCGGCATCGGAACCGTGCAATGAATGTGCTTCCTGTAAGAGCATCAACGAAGGGTCCAATACCGACGTCATCGAATTTGACGCGGCTTCCAATTCCCGTGTAGAAGAAATGCGGGAGATAATTGAGAAAGTCCGGTTTTCACCGGCAAATTCCCGTTTTAAGATCTACATTATCGATGAAGTGCACATGCTGTCGAACAGTGCGTTTAACGCGTTGCTGAAAACATTGGAAGAACCGCCGGAACACGTGGTCTTCATTTTGGCGACGACAGAGCCGCATAAATTGCCTTTGACGATCATTTCCCGCTGCCAGCGCTTTGATTTTAAGTCGCATACACAAGTGGACATTGTTGCGCGTATGGTGGAAGTGTTGACGGATGCACAGATTCCTTATAACGAACAAGTGCTTAAAATAATTGCTCAGGCTGCAGCAGGCGGAATGCGTGATGCACTCAGCCTGTTGGATCAAGTAGTATCTTTCAGCGGCGATGAAATGACGATTGAAGACGCATTGCTGGTTACGGGTTCCATCAGCCAGGATATGTTCTATGGCATCGCTGAAGCATTGCTTGCCAAAGATATCGGACAGGCATTGACTCTGTTGGAGCAATTGGTGCGCGACGGCAAAGATCCCGTCCGGCTGGTTGAGGACTTCATCACCTTCTTCCGTGATCTTTTGTTGATCCAGACGGCGCCAGACCTTCACGATATGTTGGAGTTGGCGACGCATGAACCGCGTTTTGAAGAGCTGGCCAAGCGATTTGAACCGGCGACGCTGTACACTTGGATTGATATTCTATCCAAGACACAGCAGGAAATGCGTTTTTCCAACCATACGAAAATTTATATGGAAACAGCCTTGCTGAAAATGGCGCAGGCGGATGTGCCGGTCCAAAGCACGGCTTCTGCAGTGTCACCCGAACTGGAAGCGAAAGTCATCCAGTTGGAAAACCTGGTGCGTGAATTGCAGCAGCAAGTACAGAATGGGGCCGGCAGCGGCGCAGCGGCGGCACCAGCCGAGCAGAAAAAACGCCAGCGTGTGCAAAGCAGCTTTAAAATACCGACAGGACGCATTCAGGATGTTTTGAAAAATGCGACCAAAGTGGATATTCAAGCAATCAAAACCAATTGGGCGACGGTCATGAACCAATTGCAGCGATCGCATTCGGCTTTATTGAATGATGCAGAGCCGGTAGCGGCATCAGCAGATGCATTTGTGTTAAAATTCAAGTATGATATTCATTGCCAGATGGCTTCCGAAAACCAGACGTTTGCCGCAACTTTCAGCCAGTTGCTGGAACAGTATGCAGGCAAAGCTTATACGCCGGTTTTTGTTCCGGATGCCAGTTGGCTGAAGATCCGTGAAGAGTTTATTAAAAAGAGCGGATTGAAAGCGGGCACTGAAGAAAAACAGTCAGAGGCTGAAGAAGAAAATCCGTTTTCGGGTGAAGAGGCAGTGGCGGAAGAAGATCCGTTCATCTCAGAAGCCGAACGTCTTTTCGGAAAAGACTTTGTCGAAGTTCATGACGATTAAAATGAAAATTCTAAGGAGGAACTAATTATGCGCGGTGGAGGAAATATGCAAGGCATGATGAAGCAAATGCAAAAAATGCAAAAAGAGATGGCGATTGCTCAAGAAGAGCTTGGCACATTGAAGTTCGAAGGAGCAGCTGGCGGCGGTATGGTCAAAGTCACTGTATCCGGCCACAAAGAAGTATTGGACGTTGTATTGGATCCAACAGTCGTAGACCCGGAAGATGTTGAAATGCTGCAGGATCTGTTGATCGTAGCGACAAATGAAGCGTTTAAAAAAGCGGATGAACATGCGAATTCCACAATGGGGAAATTCACGAAGGGCTTAAATCTCCCGGGCATGTTCTAGGAGGTAAACCAGATGCATTATCCAGAACCCATTTCGAAATTAATGGAGAGTTTTATGAAACTGCCAGGAATCGGGCCAAAAACAGCGGCCCGGCTGGCATTTTTTGTGCTTGGCATGAAGGAAGACGCAGTGCTTGATTTTGCTAAAGCTCTTGTGGATGCAAAGCGGAATTTAAGTTTCTGCTCGGTGTGCGGCCATATTACTGATGTGGACCCTTGCCATATCTGCCAGGATCAGCAGCGCGACCGCACGACGATTTGTGTGGTGCAGGATCCGAAAGATGTCATCGCAATGGAGAAGATGCGCGATTACAAAGGCTTGTACCATGTTTTGCAGGGTGCTATTTCTCCAATGGATGGCATTGGTCCGGAAGATATCAACGTACCATCCTTGCTGAAGCGTCTTCAGGACGAAGAAGTAGAGGAGTTGATCTTGGCAACGAATCCGACGATCGAAGGCGAAGCGACAGCGATGTATATTTCCCGTCTGGTAAGGCCATCAGGAATCAAGACTACACGGATTGCCCACGGTCTTCCGGTAGGCGGCGATTTGGAGTATGCAGACGAAGTGACGTTGTCAAAAGCTTTGGAAGGCCGGCGCGAGCTTTAATAGAAAGAAGAGCCGGAATAGAGATTATAGGCATTTAATAAATTGGGAAATATTCTGATTTATTATGTTCGGCATATAATAGTCTGGCAAGTAAGATTAGTCCTGAGCGAAAAGAAGAATGCTTTGAAGAGAAAGAGGAGTCAAGTAGAATGGCTTTACAGAGCCGTTTAACTTGCCTTCTTTTTTAAACTCTTCCTATAGAAGGGAAAGAGCGGTTCAAAAGGAATGTTTTATAAATATAATTTTATTTCCCAAAAGTGTTGACAGTTTGGATAATATGCTTTAATATCATAGGAGTCGTCAAGAACGACA
>NZ_JASDCT010000017.1:0-7080 GCF_030407735.1 Planococcus sp. APC 3900
GCCCCGCACGTTTTTTTAAATGGCATTTTCAAGGTCGCTGTCCACTTCTTCGGAATGGTAATTCAAGTAAGCGATAATCAGCAAATCCAAATGCTCTAATTGTTCTTCATAATCCAATATGGCTGATAGTACATGCATTAAATGATAGACCGAAAATTCATCTTCATTTTCTTCATGTGCCAAGTTTATTTCTTTTACAAAAATCGTCATCACTTCATTGCGTTTCATGATGGCCTCTGCGCCTGAGCCCTCACTGTGTTCGGGGCGCATTTTGCCTACATATTTCATATAAAGTTGCTCATGGTAGCTGGCCAGACTCTCTAAACGTTCTTGTACCATCATATGGAAATGCTCAGGAAGCTCCATCATTTCGTTCTCAAAACGATTTAATCGCTTTAATACTTCTAGGCTTTTCTTGGATGTGGCAATCATCTGGCGGTACAACACCAATTTGCGTGCTTTTACGTATTGCTGTTTTTTTGTATAACTGCGTTCTTCTTTGTAAAACGAATACCATTGATCCACTTTTACGAGCTTTTCCGTCAATTTATCAATGTCTTCTTTCACTGAAACATGATCGGACGCATGGCGGATGGAAACGCGAATCCACCGAATCACTTCTTCGCTCACTTCATGGATGGATGTAAATAGCCGTGTTTCATACTTAGGAGGCAAGAAAATAAGGTTCACGAAGAATGCTGACAAAATCCCGAGCAGAACAGTACCGAATCTCAATGAAGCGAAAGTCATGAAGTCGGCGGAGTGGGAATCCATAATGATGATGATGGTCACCAAAGTCAAGGATACCGTATTTTCCAGTTTCAATTTCAGCAACAGGACGATGGCTAAAATGGCTGCTGCTCCGATGGTTAGATAATTGCTGCCCATTGTCAGCACAAAAGTAATGGCTATGGCGGCACCAATCAAATTCCCGTAAATCTGATCAAGTAAAGTCAGATAAGACCGATAGATCGATGGCTGAATGGCGAAAATGGCTGCGACTCCAGCGAAAACAGGGGAGGGCAATTCCAGTAAGCTGGCCAGGAACAGGGCCATAGAAATGGCCACGCCGGTTTTTAAAATACGTGCACCTAATTTCATTTACTTAAGGACTCCTTCCCCACAATGTGTTTTATTCTAATTATAACTGTTTAAATGCCTCGCGTACCGCTTGAATGGAAACTTCTACATCCTCTTCGGTATGCTCGGTGGTTAAGAACCAGGCTTCGTATTTTGAAGGAGCCAAGTTGATGCCTTGCTGCAACATCAATTTGAAGAAACGGCCAAAAATTTCGCCATCAGTAGCTTCTGCTTGTTCGTAGTTTTCGACCTTCACATCCGTAAAGTAAATGGTCAATGCGCCTTTTAGGCGATTAAGGGTAATCGTCACACCGAATTCTTCAGCAGCTGCCAAAATGCCTTTTTCGAGTTGTGCGCCGAGTTTATCCATTTTCTCGTACACGCCATCTTCGCGAAGCACTTCCAAGCAGGCGATCCCGGCTTGAATTGAAGCAGGATTTCCAGCCATCGTTCCGGCTTGATAAGCGGGTCCTAAAGGAGCGACTGTATCCATGATTTCTTTTTTACCGCCGTATGCGCCTATCGGCAATCCGCCGCCGATGATTTTTCCGAGAGCCGTTAAATCTGGTGTTAAGCCAAGCATATCCTGTGCACCGCCGTAATGGAAACGGAAAGCCGTAATGACTTCGTCATAAACAATCAACGCGCCTTTTTCGTGGGCGATACGGTGCACTTCTTCTAAATAGCCTTTTTTCGGCTCGACGATTCCGAAGTTACCGACAATCGGTTCAACCAGGATGCAGGCAATTTCTTCGCCCCAACGCTCCATGGCTTCAGCAAATGCTTGCGGATCATTGAATGGAATGGTGATGACTTCTTCAGCGATGGATTTTGGGACACCTGCTGAATCAGGAGTTCCAAGTGTAGCAGGACCAGATCCGGCAGCTACAAGAACCAGATCGGAGTGGCCATGGTAGCAGCCAGCGAATTTCATGATTTTTGTCCGTCCAGTGTAAGCACGGGATACGCGGATCGTCGTCATGACCGCCTCTGTTCCGCTATTGACGAAACGTACTTTGTCCATATTAGGCATAGCTTCTTTCAGCATTTCAGCGAAAGTGACTTCATGCCGTGTTGGCGTGCCGTACAGCAGTCCGGTTTCTGCAGCGTGTGTGATGGCTTGCGTGATATGCGGATGTGCATGGCCGGTGATGATTGGACCGTAAGCAGCTAAATAATCTATGTATTTATTGCCATCGACATCCCAAAAATACGCGCCTTTTCCACGTTCCATAGCGACTGGAGAACCGCCGCCCACGGCTTTAAAAGATCGGGATGGGCTGTTGACGCCACCTACAATGTGTTTTAATGCTTCTTCATGAAGCTTTTCTGATGCTGAATGATTCATTGAATAATTGCCTCCTATGATTAATCTATTCCTTATTGTAGACAAATTTAGTCCTAAACGCCAAAGAAATTGAAACTGGGCCTGGGGTTCGGTACGATAGAGAGAAGAAAAGGAGTGTTGAAAATGACTGTATTGGAAGGAAGACAAGCACCGGATTTTTCATTGAAGAACGAAGCGGGGGAAATGGTTTCTTTACAGGATTTTGCCGGCGATAAATACGTCGTGCTGTATTTCTATCCAAAAGACATGACACCCGGCTGTACGACACAAGCCTGTGATTTCCGCGATGCCCAGGCTGATTTTTCTGCGCTCAATGCAGTGATCCTTGGCGTCAGTGCAGATTCGGAAGACCGCCACAACAAATTCATCGAAAAACATGGACTGCCCTTCTCGCTGTTGGTCGATGAAGACCATAAGGTTTCAGAAGACTACGGGGTTTGGGTTGAAAAGAATATGTACGGCAAGAAATTCATGGGTATTGAACGTACGACTTACTTGATCGATCCGACAGGAATGATCGTAAAAGAATGGCGCAAAGTCAAAGTGCCGAATCACATCCAGGATGTCCTGGAAACCTTGAAAGAAATCAGTAAGCAGTAAGAAGGGAGACATTCATGGAAATCCTGTTTACATTCATTCCAAAAGAAGATCAACAACAGAGGTTGAAAACTGAGTTCCCGGAAATCGATTTCTATTTCCTCTATAAAGACAAGACACGTTTGCCGTCTGCTGACATCATTGTCACGTACGGAGAAGACTTGACGGCAGCAGACATCGCAACTGCCAAAAAGGTGCAATGGATCATGGTGGCCAGTGCCGGAATTGAAAAGCTTCCGCATCAAGCCATTGCGGAGCGGGGCATTACGGTGTCCAATGTCAAAGGGATCCACAAAATACCGATGGCCGAATCTGCGTTGGCCCATCTATTGGCATTGAAGCGTTCCTTGCCGACGATTTATGAGAACCAGCGTAACAAGGAATGGAACAGAAGAACGCATTCTTCTGAAATGCATGGTACCACGGCGCTGATTCTCGGACCGGGTGCGATCGGATCAGAAATCGGACGTCTGCTGCAGGCGTTCGGCGTCATCACCATTGGCTGTAACCGCTCTGGAGCGCAAGGGGACAACATGGATGAAATGGTTTCCTTTGAAACCATCTTGGAAAAGTTGCCGCAAGCGGATTACATCATTTCAATTTTACCCAGTACACAAGAAACCAAGTATCTATTGAAGGAAGAGCATTTCCGAGCGATGAAAAAAACGGCTTTGTTCATGAATTTGGGAAGAGGCGACTTGGTTTCAGATGAAGTTTTGCTGAATGCGTTGCGAAACGAAGAAGTTGCTTTTGCAGTGCTGGATGTTTTTGAACAGGAACCTCTTCCAAAAGGCCATCCCTATTGGTCAATGGAGAATGTAATTGTGTCACCTCATGTCTCGAGTCATTCAGGTAAATATGTGGAACGTGCCCTGGATGTTTTTATTCCAAATCTCAAAGAGTGGTTGGCTGGCCAAACCGTCCCGGCAAATCTGGTGAATATGGAAAAGGGGTATTGAAAATGAAAATATACACGAAAACCGGTGATAAAGGCACAACTTCTTTGGTTTACGGAACACGTGTCGCCAAAAATGATGCGGTAGTAGAAGCCTACGGAACATGCGATGAAGCAAATTCATTGATCGGCTTGGCAGTCGGTCACATGAATACCGAATTCTTTGACGAGAAAGAAGCGCTTTTAGAGGTTTTTCATGAGATTCAAACAACTTTATTTCACGTGGGAGCGGAATTGGCGACGCCGAAAGGCAAAGAAGTAAAGTGGAAATTGGCTGAAGAGGATGTTTTTAAACTCGAGCAGTGGATCGATCTATACGATGCTGAAGTTCCACCGCTCAGCAATTTCATTTTGCCGGGTGGCCATCCAGCGGGAGCTGCCCTTCATGTGGCGCGCACTGTCGTCAGACGGGCCGAACGCTCAACGTTGTCAATCGGGGAAGATGTTTCGCCGAATGTCCTGGCTTATTTGAATCGCCTATCAGACTTTTTATTCGTCGCAGCGCGTCTGGTCAATCAGCGCCTCGGAAGAAAAGAGAAGGGCCTTCACGAAAAACAATAGAAAAAACGCGTGGCAAACGGCGGCAGTATAGTGATTTCTTGACATCCCCCACTCCTATTAGGTACACTGTTTATAACGATTACAATGTAAGAATATCTATGAAGTGAGGTGCACGGCGATGTCTGAAGTACAATTAAAAGACGCGCTTGATGCTTTGAAGTCTACAGGTGTAAGAATCACACCCCAACGCCACGCGATTTTGGAGTATATGATTCACTCAACAACACACCCAACAGCGGATGACATTTATCGCGCTCTTGAAAAAACGTTTCCTAATATGAGTGTTGCAACTGTTTATAATAATTTACGTGTGTTCAGAAAAGCAGGATTGGTAAAAGAGTTGACTTACGGAGATTCTTCAAGCCGATTTGATTTTGTAACGCATGATCATTATCATATTATCTGTAATGACTGTGGCAAAATCGTTGATTTCCATTATCCGGGACTGGATGAAGTCGAGCATTTGGCTTCTCATGTTACAGGATTCCAAGTGGATTATCACCGTCTTGAAATCTACGGTACTTGTCAGGGCTGTTTAGGCAAAACAGCAAAAGCCCAATAAAGAATTTTATAGCAAAAAAAGAAGCATGCCGCTGTTGCGCGGCATGCTTCTTTTTTATTGTTGTGAGCTTTTCTTGTTATAATCCTGGTCAAACTCCTTGCCTTCAAGTGAACGATCCATTGTTAAAGGTTCGTTGCAATGCATGCAGATATCTACACGGCCAAGCATTTTTGTATGTCTACCGCAATTTGGGCATTCAACAGGAATGGTTTTCATGGAAAGCAAACCGATCCAAGCATAGACACCTGTACTTCCGATGATCGCAATGACACCAAGCAGCATAAAGATCACCATTACAACAGGGTGATTTCTAAAATAAATACCGACGTACATAATAACGATTCCGATAAAGATCAGAGCCAACGCAAACGTCCGAATGCGGTTGATTTTATTTTTATAAGGTTTCATGGTTTATTTCCTCCTTGCATCCATCATACTATATCATAATTGCCCTTAAAAAGTGATATCGATTTTGAAATGAAGGAATTGACAATAAATATGTCGAAATAGAGAATAACAGAAACCAGAGCACCCGGTTTCAAAGTTTGAGATAAAGAGAGCGGGGAGACCCCGGCAGACATTTAAGGGAATGAAACAAGTTGCAGTTCATTATGGGCCACTCCGTTCAACTTGATGGCGGAATGTGATAGAGACAGCAAGGAGTGAAAATTGATGGAACAAATACTACGACCTATTTACCAGGAACGCGCCAGTCAGGAAAGTACGCTGGGTGTGATCTTAGTCGAAAAAAGAGAAAAAGACAGCCAGATTACGGATACATTTGATTCGATTCTGCTGATCATCACCAAAGAAAATGATACCCCTGTCTTCACAAAGCATTACACGTATTTGGATAAGAAAGCTGCAATGCACATTGTTACCGAGAAGCAATTACATAAATGGCTGCTGCTTGGCACAAACAGGAAAATCGTTGACTGGCTTTTTTATGGCCGTGTAGTATATGACCGCAATGAGTATATGGAAAAATTGAAAACCGAACTGAAGGATTATCCATTCTACGGGCGCAAAATTAAAATGGGAATAGAATTTGCCAAACTGATTCGCCGTTATATGGAAGGAAAGACGTTCTTCGAAGAAAAAAACTATATGGATGCTTACCACCACATGGTAGAGTCGCTTCACCATTTGGCGCGTTTGGCGGTTTTGGAAAACGGTTTGCCTCCAGAAGTGACGATCTGGTCGCAAGTGAAACAAATGGAGCCAGCCATCTATAAACTATATGAAGAATTGATATCGAGTGATGAGCCAATCGATAAGCGGCTTGAATTATTGTTTCTGGCCAGTGAATTTTACATTCATTCTCGGACACAGGACGGAGCCCTTCATATAAGAGAAGTCATGGAAAAACAAAGCAGCTGGACAATCCAGGAATTGCATGAGCAGGAAGAATTGAAAAACTACTCATCCAATCTCGAGGTATTCATCGAATATCTTGTAGACAAAGAACTGATTTTTATTAATGGAGTGACTACCAAGAGTGAAGGGATCTTCCATAGATATTATTACGTTAAAAACTAATCGATTGTAGTTGTGGCTTTTAAAACCAAAAAGTTTCTTTCTGAAGCGGCGGAGGTCAATGCGCTTTTCCAATGGGTTTTTCTATATGAAGTTGTAAGTGGAAGAAGAGCGGTTGTGTAGTTCATTGTTATGGCTGGTGAGCGGGCAGGGGCAAAATCCAATAGGAGCTGCAGCTGAAAGGCGGTGTCTAGTCTTTCGGAGGCAGCTTTTCTTATTGAGTTTGCATATTGAGGATGGCGGAAGGATAATGATTTAAAGGAGTGCCAAAACGAAGATTTAAGTTTTTTAAACTTTTTTCGCTTTAACCGTTGACATCTTCGAGTGAAATGTATTATGATAATACACGTCGCTAAGGGAAATTAAGTTTTTTACAATAATAAAAAAGCTTGACTCTTACGGAGAACGATGTTAAATTATAGAAGTTGCTTTTACAGGACG
>NZ_JASDCT010000018.1:0-6748 GCF_030407735.1 Planococcus sp. APC 3900
ATCACGTTGCGCTACATCGGCATCACGGACGAGCAAATCGAAAGCAATCTCAAGACATTTCGCCTGTAACCCTCCCAGAATTTTTCTGCGGGGTTTTTGTTTTGCCTAAAAAAGGCCTTCAAGGGGGTTCTAAGCCCTCCGAAAATTATTTGTTTGGGTGTATTCGGTTTTACCCTTAAAAACGCTTATAGGGTGGTTCTGAGGCGTTTAAAACAGATTTTGAGCACACAATCGGGCTGTCTTTTTCTAGTAACGGGTTTTCTTAGGCTTTTTTCGTTTAAAAATTTGAAAGGTAACAGTTTCGGTTTCTGTCCCACCACCCCACTGCCTTGCGCGCGTACGCGTGTTGTTGGTGTTTTTAAGTACTTTGTTTAGTACTTTGTTTTAACTGTTTTAGAGAGGGTCTAAGCCCTTGGTATGACTGGATTTCCGAGACCCAAATGCCACACTTTTGGTCCCAAATGCCACACTTTTGGTCCCAAATGCCACACTTTTGGTCCCTTAAATGCCACACTTTTGGTCCCAAATGCCACACTTTTGGTCCCAAATGCCACACTTTTGGTCCCAAATGCCACAAGTATTAAAAACTGGGGCGTTGTTATTCTATAGAGGTTCTGATAGCATTATTTTTAACACTAAAGCCACAAAACTAAAAAGGTGGGGCATTTATGAATAGTAAGCATTTAGTTACGCAGGCAAACAATTTAATTGAAGCCAGACACAACAATCCTCTAACTGCCAGAGAACAAAAAATTGTCCTTACAATGGCGAGTATGATCGAACCGAATGATGACGATTTTAAAGATTATCGCATTTCTATTAAAGAATTTAGTGAAATGTTGGGCCTTGAAGGAAAAGCAAAATATACAGATGTTAAAGATATATCTAAAGAGTTGATGTCTAAAACTATTGAAATACCACAAGAAGACGGCGGTTGGTTGTTAGTTCATTGGGTGTCTAGTGCTAAGTATGTTAAAGGAGAAGGGATACTTGAATTATCATTTTCTCCTAAGCTAAAACCCTATATGTTGCAGTTAAAAAATCAGTTTACATCATATAAATTAAGCAATGTATTGTCTTTAAACAGCACTTACTCTATACGTTTATATGAGCTCATGAAAAAATGGCAGCACATAGGTAAATGGGAAAATTCTATCGAAGAATTAAAACTTAAATTTGGTGTTTCTGAAGGATCTTATGAACGTTACAATCACTTCAAAACAAGAGTTATTTTAAGAGCTATTGAAGAAGTAAATGAAAAAACCGATCTTCACATCAAAATTAACGAAATTAAAAAGGGACGAAGTGTAGAACGAATTGAATTTGTCATTCGTCGTGCTCCAGAAAAAGAAATTAAGTTGCAGGAGCCAAAAAGAAAAGAAAAAAAGCAATCTGAACAAGACATTTTACGTACTAGATTAAATACCTTGGCCGATGGTTATCAGTTCGACATGGCATTCTTTGCGCAGCTGCACCAGGGCGCTTCACTTATCTGGCAAGACGATGCCGAACAGGAATTGGAATGGCTGATTCGTTACGTCAACGAGGAAAAAACCGTCAAGAATCCCCTCGGGTTTATCAAATCCAAAATCACTTCGGCGTGGGAGATCCACGAGGCCGGGGGACACATTACGTTCGCCGATCTGCAGCCGATGAAGGAACGTCACATCGGACGGCAAGAGAAATTGCCGGAGTGGTTCACGTCCAAAGATGAACCGAAAGAAGCTGCCGAACCGAATTCCGAACTCACCAAAGAGAAAGACCAACTGCTGAAAAAGTTGGCCGAAAAAAAAGAACGGCTTGCCAAAAAAGACACGCCTTCTTCATAACGAAAATCAAAATCCCGACCGGATTTTTTCTGGAAACAGAACGTCCGTTGGGATTTTTTTTGTGCCTTTCTTGGTGTTCGGATCGTCCGTTTTTTTTTTTTCGGACCGTTCTTTTTGGAAACCGATTTGAGAACGCGAAGGAAAAAAGTTCACGGCGAGTGCCCATTTATACGCACCTCCTTTTTCAAAGGTCGCTGCGTCGTTTTGGGTTTCCCGCAGGGGCTACCGGACAATCACAAAAATCACGAATCCTAAAAAAAGATTGCGAAGAGCATAAGGGAAATCTGCTATCACTTTCGGTGCTAGCCCAGGCGGAGCCTGGGGTTTGGGTGATATCACGAAAAAGGGCTAGATGCCTCCACGTGGAGGCCCTTAAAAAAGCCATTTGCCTCCACGTGGAGGCACCTTTTTTTGGTTGCCGGACCACCAGAAAAAAATAAAAAAAGAGAAAAAGTCCGTCGTCTTTTGGCGCGATCGGCGCAGTTGAAAATGAATATTCAGGACAAAAAAAGTTGCTTTCGCGGCCTGAAAAGTTGGTACAAAACTGTACCAACTCCCTTTTTTTCTGGTACAAAAGTGTACCAAAGTGATTTTTTCGTGGTACAAAACTGTACCAAAATGAAAATTTAATGGTACCACTCAAACACGAGGCTCTGCCTCGTCCCCCATTGAAAATGGGGGCACGTTTTCCTTATGCTCTTTCTCTCTTTTTCATTTGTTATGGGTTAATTCACGAACTATTGGTATGATTTTTTAAATCAAAAGAAGAGGTGAGACTTGATGGAGTATTTAGTTGTTATGGGGCTTTTCCTAAACCCAATTCTGGCAGTCGTTTTTTGTTTGAACTTGATTTCCATTATAAAAAAAGCAAATCAAGAGAAAAAAGTAAGTACACAAAAGAACACGGTATGGGTCACGATCTCATTTGCTTATATTATTTTTTCTTTAACATGGAGCTTCACTATGATTCCGTATTAAGGGTGATTAAAAACACGAGTGCCCATCTATACACCCTGGAAAAAATGGGTGTAGGTAGGCAACTTCCAGCTGTAAATAATGCTGGGCATTGGATAAACATTTGAAAGTACATAGAAGCATATAGAGATTTTATGGGGAAAGCAGAGTAGATTATTTCTGTCTTACTTTTTTTATTCTCAAGTGGTCATGGTATTCGAGGGAAGCGTCTGTGATAAATGTTTGACTGGAACGCAGTGAAAGAAATTTAAGAGATAAAAAAACAAAATGACAGTTGGTAAAAAATAGAATATTATGATTGAAGATACGTAATTCTACTAATAAACGAGGTGAGCATAATGAGAAATGCTGCAGGGGCTATATATATTTCGAGTGCTATATTCGTAACCTTATACATACTTAATTTGCTGATGTATAGTGACGTGCGCTATAGTCTTTTTCTTTGGATATTCCCAGTCTTTTTGTTAAGTTTAGGTCTTTATAGTGAAAGAGAATCGGTTAAAGAAATTATGAATGGGAAAACTGAAAACGTAAGTTCATAGAACCAAAAGCTGTTAGTTTACATATCCCGAAATATCGGAAGTCTCCTGAAAAAACAGAAAGAAGATGCTAAGTTACTAGCATCTTCTTTCTGTTTAATTACTTCTGATAACTTGTGATATGTAAACTGATTTTTTAAACCACTACTCTTACAAACGCATATGCTTCTTTAAGTAGATTACTTCAAAATGATTTATGCTTTCTTTTCATTCTTTTTCCATTTGACGTAACTGGTAGCAATGTCTGATAAAGCTAAGAGCATGAAAATGATTCCTATTGCAATGTATTCATTTGTAGTTAAATCACCAAACCAATATATAGCAATATACAGTAAGAGTATAAATGGAATTGCCCATATAGAACGGATAAAACTTCTTCTGTAACTCAATTTATACCCATTAAACACAAATCCTGTATCCTTTTTTTCTGCGTCTTTATATATAGACGACATGATTACATGAACTATTAAAACTACTATCACTGGAACGATAAAAAACTGTAAAATATTCAAAATTTATCTCCTCTTCACTTTGTATTTTTAATATACTTCTACTATTTTTAAATTTAGTACATTAAAAGTAAGAATTTTCTGTTTACAATAATTGTAACATAATTTTCCTTTACTTTATTCCCAGCGAAAAATGCTATTTCATAACCGTTCGTAAAGTATTTTTGACAATCGCTAACGTTCTTTTATTCCTAAAGGTGTTTTTGGCTGCGACTCATCCATTTCTATTTGGCTTTTTTTCTAGAGCTCCTTCATAGAAAAAGAAGATGCAAGTGTGATCGAACTCTTATAACATGAAACAAAAAGAGGTGGTGATGGTTTAATGATGACTCCTAGCGAAGTAAGTACCAAATTAAATATCCAACCCTCTACATTACGAAAGTATTCGGCTTTACTTGAACAGGAAGGAATTCAATTCAAACGAACACATAAAAATGCCCGTCTCTACACAGATAGCGAGTGCATAGCGATTGAAGGCATCATAGAGACAGTACATAGCGGTAAGAAATCGCTTGAAGAGGCTGTCATAGAAGCCTCTAGTGGTTTAAAAAAGAGCGTCTCCGTAGCGCCACGCGAGCGCGATAGCGACGACATAGCAGCTGCTACGTTAAATGAAGTCAAAGAGCTGAAAACCCAGTTGCAGCAACAAGAAGAGCGCCAAAAAGAACGGGATATTATGTTTGTGGAAGTCCTGGAGAAAATGCAGCAAAAGATCGATCGGATGGAAGAACAACAGAAGCAGTTACTTACACCAGTACCGGAAGAATCCGAGTTAGATGCGCCAGAATCGTCCTCACAGGAGCCAGAAAGTGAAACTCAAACGGTAACACACAAAAAAGACACACGAAGTTTATGGGCCAGAATCTGGAACAAATAAAGGGTACTGTTTTAGCGGAATTGAATGTAACTTAAGTGCAGTTAAGTTACATTCAAAAATAAATATACTGACTTTTATAAAAGTTTGAGGGAAAATGGAATTTCTAGAAAAAAGTTCCAAAAAAAGGGGAGAGTCTATTGGTCGAAGAGTCTTATGTTAACTGGGGAGATTTACTTGTTACATTTTTAATTTACGGTGCTATTATTCTTTTTGTAATTTTATTAGTGAGATGGTTTTTGAAGAAAAGAAAAAATTGATTCTTCTTAAAAAGTGACTTAATCAATGCATTTTATCTAATTTTAAGGGGGATTATTTATGTTTTCAGTCGATGAGTATATTCGTTCGATCCAAGCCAACCTGGAGAAAGAATCCGGCTCATTAGTAGGTAATTTGAAAAAAATTTTTGCATTCAATTTTTCTTCTGATGTAGATTTATTGGAGTTCACTCCATCCATCGATCCCACGAGATTTGAAATATCCATTACAATGTTCTCCATGGATAAGGAAGCCAACGAAGTTTTCAAAGAGGACAATAACACGACAATTTTTGCTGGAAGTGAAGAGGTGTTGCCAGAAATGGAATACTATCAGTTGGACGATGATCAGCAGGAAGCATTTTTTGACTTTTACGAACAGAATGAAGAGACGCTAGTTCCACAAGAACAACAAGCATTTGCAGATTGGTTCCTTCAATGCTGGGAAACGGCCGGTGGATCTTCATTGAATTTGCCCTCGTATTTTGTTTTTCACGATGAGTATAAATCCTATGATTTGAAGAACAAGCAATGGATTGATGATGATGAAAAGTGGTCATAAATAGCGCTGGAAAAGGTCTTTCTTAAAAGACCTTTTTTATTAGCTAAATTTGAAAGTGAATGTAACTTAATGTGAATTAAGTTACATTCGGAGTACTTGATCTACCTTAATTTTAGTAACATTGAAAAAAGGAAAGCAATGAAAATTTAAGCTATATAACTGGTTAGCACCCAGTAGTGATTTGATGATTATTGAAATTGAAGGATACCTTATCCAAGTTTTATTAACGGGGAAAAAGTGTACGAAACAGCAATTAAAACAGATGTATCTTCAGGCAGATAAATTAACTTATGAGTACTTCGACTTTCCTGACGTGTTTTGTCGACTTCATAGCTTTGAGCAAATTCCCTATTCGGAGGATATTGAAGTTGATTTTGTCATAGATACTGATACCGGCGGGATTTACACACCAAGTTATTAAGTTTAAGGAACAGTTATTAGAGAACTTTTATTGATTCTGAATGTAACTTAATGCTAATTAAGTTACATTCAAAACCCCGGTTCCATTGACTTCCCAAGAAAAACGAGCGAAACTGAAATTACCAGAAAAAAAGATACATTCAAAACCTTGATTCCACTGGGCTCGCCTTTCGTTGGCGGCGCTCTTTTTCTTTTGGGCAAAATGCCTTGAGTAGTTCGCTACATACGGCTTTTTCTAGAAATAAAACCCAATACGCTTTACAAGAAACCAACCGAAAGGAGCAACCCATGAACAAGCAGAACGAAATCAAAGACGTGCAGCCAATCCGGTCGCTGGAGCGCATCGAGGACATGAAATGGAGCCTGAAAAAGTGGTGTGGGGAACGGGACTATATCCTGTTTCTCCTGGGCATCAATTCCGGATTGCGTGTCGGGGATCTGTTAAACATCAAAACGAGCGAGATCCAGGGCAAGCAAGTGGTGTCGCTTCGTGAAGGCAAGACCGGAAAACGCCGGACCATCCACCTCGGCAACATCTACGACGAGCTGAATACCTATATCAACTCCCTAGAAGCGTCTGAGTGGCTGTTTCCGAGCCGCAAGGGCAACGGACCGATTACACGGATCCAAGCCTACCGGCAGCTCAACAAGGCGGCCCAGATGGTCGATATACCGGATGGCATCGGCACGCACACCCTCCGGAAAACCTTCGGCTACTGGCATTACAAGCAGTTCCGGGACATTGCCGAGCTGCAGAACATCCTCAACCATGCCCATCCGCAG
>NZ_JASDCT010000019.1:0-4065 GCF_030407735.1 Planococcus sp. APC 3900
AATGCGACATGTCTTTTAGGTAAGTGATAGCCCTTTTCTGAATCTGGTTCAACTTCTCCAGACGGCTATTTTCCTTCTTCAATCCGGCATTTTCTTTCTGCAGTTCCTGTTTTTCTCGAAGAGTGGCATCCAATTCACGCTGAAGCCGCGTATTTTGCATTTTAAGGGCTTCTGAAGCCATTGCCAGGGTTTTCATGTTGTCGAAGTCCTCAACGGGCAATTTGACGTTCTTACGGTCAAATACGCCTGCTTTCTCGCCTTCGATGCCCTCAACCGACTTAGAGGACTCCACCGCCTTTACAAGCCCTTGTACGCCCTTCTGGAGCTTTTCACGTTCGGCCGTGTATTTCTTCTCCAAATCCACGATTTTTGTATCTAATTCCTGTATCTGCTCTTTTTTCTCTTTGAAATCATTTACGTCTTTAAATTCATTCGTGCCGACGAGTTCCCGTTCGATCCCACGCTCTTTCAGCATATTTTCTAGCAACAGCACTTCACGGTTTCGCCAGTCCTCAAATGGCCGTTCCTTATTCAGCGTTTTGTCCTGCTGAGTAATGGCTTTGTCGAAGGACACCTGCTTGTCCATTCCTCGCTGATAGCCCGTAGCCACCGGAACAAAATTCAAGTGCATATGCGGACTGGCTTCGTCGTTATGAATGACCGCATTGTAAACTTTCAGATTCGGATTCCGTTCTTCGAATTTGTCGAACCACTCTTTCAGAATTTCATTCGCCATTTTCCGATTTTCCGGATTATCTTGAAAATGGTCTTTGTCTCCGACCTGCAAAATCATTTCCTGCTGCACGCTCGTTTTCTTGCTGGCTTTTACTTGGTCATAGTAATTTTTGATTTTCCGATCGCTGCGTTTTTGCTTGGCATTGTAATCTGCCTGCGCCTGTCCAAATTCGGTTTTATAAAGCTCCTTCAAACTTTTCTGCACGAGGTATTGATTAGCCCCCGAACGAGAAAAATCAATATGCGAATTCTGCTCTTTATCCTTGTCATTGAATATTCGATTGTTGTGGTTGATGTTCGTTTTTGCTGTGTCTTTTTTCAGCGAAATACTCATGCCCATACCCGACTCACCCCATTGCCCCAATGCTACCATAAACGTTTGTTACTTTGCCAAAGTAACCTTTTCTGTATAGTGACACGTTGTGTGCACTATGAAAAGGCTCTCCGAGGGTAAAAGCCGTTGGGCGAGTCGCCCAAATGCCTGACGTTGTCAGTCAACAAGACCTTGGGCCTTGCCCAAACCCACGAGGGAAAAACTTCCCCTCGACCCCATCCCAAAAGCTCCCCCCCAGCCCCCTCAATTTTGAGGGGGAGTTCCCTCGCCGGTAGGCAGGTTCTCACGGTGGACGTGAGAACCAGAGACAGGGTGCAGATCGACTTCACGTATCCACTCCTTAAATTCCTTCCACTGCGTTCCAGTCAGACATTTACCGTGGACACTTACCGTCAATCTACTGCTCTGGCCAAATAAAAAAGGAGAGTAGCGAATGCCCTCTCCCTTTTTCACATATCCAGTTATTTGCCAACACTTCAACGGAAAAACAGACTATAAACAACGTAGCCTATTATCAACACTATGATTAATAGCGCCATTCCTTTCCAACCCATATCACCAGAAATGTCCTGCAAATTACCGCTTTCTCCTCTGCTCATTCCATCTCGCAAAGAACCCGTAGGATTATTTTTTAATTCTTTTTGTCTTAAACGTTCTCTTTGTTCTTCTGGTCTTTCTTTCGAACTCATAAGATGGTCACCTCCTTTTTTTGGGGTCACTTTCTTTCTTGAATACCATCGCTAATACATCAAGCCGTTTCGTAATTTCCTCATCCGGCAGATGTTTTTCCAACAGCGAAAGAATCGAATCCAATTCCACTTGCGTAAATCCCAGGTACACCCGGTTATTTTCAATTCGGTCAAATTGAATCATAATCAGACCTCCGTCTCCAAAAGTTCTGCCACTATCCTTTTCAATCTCGCAAGTGCAATGTCATCCATCTCATACCACAATTGCAACATCGGCATTTCATCTAAAGTAAAAACCAAAAAACTTTCATGGAATTCATCCATTTCTTGAATATAAACTCTATCTTCAGCTAAATCATGCAGAGCAACATAGCACTCTATGTCATGACAATCTTCATCTTTATTCTTAAATTCAACAATATTTTCATCTAGCAGCCCCACTAAAGTTTGTGTTTTTGGGTTGTAATAATAATCTTTCCCCATTACTCCACCCCATCACTTTCTTCGATGAGTTCTGCCTGTTTGTTGAATTCCTCAAACTCTTCTGGAGACAACTCACGCAACTTGCTGTCGTATTTCGAGCCTTTCCAAAGTGAACGGAGCAAATGCGTATAGACATCCTCGTTTTTTTCTTTTAATCGGTCTAAATCGCCTTTTTCGTACTTTTTGGCGTAATCGCTCATCATTCCGGAAAACACCAGCAATTGACGCCCTTTCAAGGCTTTATAGAACGTGTCAAACACAGTTTCGCTGTGGTATAAGTCGCTTCCCTTTGCCGAATACTTCGCAATTTCCAAGACCGCATTGGAATTGGCAGAATCCTGAACTTTCTTGACGTCTACTTGCGTAATTGACTTGTCTTCCATGCATTCTTGCCACATTTCCAACCATTTTTTCTTGCTGAGGAAATCGCTTGGCTTGTTAAAATAGCTTTTGTTCACGACCACAATCGCATGGACGTGAGGATTGTATGTATTGTAAGTCGGATTCGGATCCCCGACCTTCAACCCACGCATTTCAAAATAATCCTTCTTACGCTTGAAAACTTTTTCCGTAATGTATTGTTCCTGGTCTGTCGTCACTTCAATTTTCCGAACGTAGCCTTTCACCACACGCTGTACGTTCCGTCTTCGAAATAATTTACTGACTGCTTTGTTGAACCGGTCCAGTTCCTCGATTAATTCCCCAGCTCCACAGTTAGGTGAAGTCAGCGTCAGAAATAAAAATTCCTTGCCTTCGATTTCCTTCACAGCTTTCAACATAACTGATAGTTTGATGGCATCTTTTTTCGCCGTTTTCCATGTACAGATAGGACAGAACCGATTTTCACAAGCATTGGTCTTATGCACTCGCTTCACGCTCATTTCTGCATTGGTTAGATGCGAAATATAATCGCTACAGGTTTCGAACCGCACAATCGATTTGATCGGCACATGTTTTTCCATGTACGCGGCTCCTTTTCGATTTAAATCTTTTTTTGGCGCGTATTTTTCTGTTATATCTTTGCCAAGCTTGGTTTGCTTAAAGGCTTTTTTGTTGTTTATAGTATCTTGATTTTTGGGCATAAATGTTGTAAAGTCACAAGTGAGCAATATAAATTTAATAAGTCCAAAGTGACTTGTCCTCCCCTCTGATTTTAAACTTTTGTGTGGTAACTTAAGCTTAACTTTCAGACGGAAAAAGGGCAAGTCTCTTTTTTTTGGATTCGTATCCTTTAAATCACTTTTTTTTAAGAGCTAAAACCCTTGAGGGCGTAAGAGCGAAGACCTACTAACGCCATTATTTTCGCGCGAAAATAATGACGTTAGTTATCAAGATAGAAAAAACACACAAAAAAAGCCCCCAAAAACGGGCTTTTTTTTAGTTCAAAAACACACAAAAAAGCCCTCAAAAAATCCAGAGGGCTTTTCACTTATTCTTCTTCTTTTTTCATTTTTCATTTTTGTTTTTTTTTTTTTTTTTTTTAAAAAAAAAAACTTTTAAAATCTAAAGTCTAAAAAATTTATACAAAGATTATACAAAAGTTATACAAATATTACCTCTCGTGTTCGATGTCTTTCGACCTTCTTTTTGGCATAGCCATCTTCTCTTTTTCTTTTTCAACTTCTTTTTGTTTTTCTTTTTCGTCATGAGCATCAAACATGGCTTTTGCCCCTTCTTTTTCTTCGTCCGGAATCACTTCAAACATTTCTTCACGTGCCCCATTTTTGTATTCATGCAGCAAAGCCGCAGCCCGTACTTTCCCAACAAAATTCGTCATATCCTCTTTGCTTACACCCAAAAACTTCTCTGAATTCTTTTTTATCA